>NZ_JAYESI010000070.1:0-5377 GCF_041903675.1 Corallococcus sp. RDP092CA
GTGCCTCGCTTCACTCCCTGGCTCCTCAGCTGGTGCGCCAGCTGGTTCGCCTTCGCGTCCAGCTCACCGTACGTCAGCGACTCTCCGCGCCCCGCGGACTTCAGCGCCACCGCGTCCGGGGTCCTCCTCGCTTGCTCCTCGAAGAGGGCATGCGCGGAGGCGGTAGGCGGAGGCAGGGCTCCGGTCTGATTCCACTCGACCAGCAGCCGGCTCCGCTCCGCCGCATCCGTCAACGGTAGCCGGGTCACCGGTTCGTCGGGCCGCGCGACCGCACCCTCGAACAGCATGCGCAGGTGCTCGGCCATGCGCTGGATGGAGGACGCTTCGAACAGCTCGGTGCTGTACTCCACCGCGCCGGCCAGCCCCTGGGCGGTCTCCAGGAAGAAGAGGCTCAGGTCGAACTTCGCCGTCCGGCTCTCCAACTCCAGCACCTGGAGCTTCACGTCCGGCAGGCTCGCCTTTCTGGCCGGGACGTTCTGCAAGGCGAACATGGATTGGACGAGCGGCGTGTAGCTGCGGCTTCGCTCGGGCTGGAGCACCTCCACCAGCTTCTCGAAGGGGATGTGCTGGTGCTCGAAGGACTCCAGCGCTCCCTGCTTCACCCGTCGCACCAGGTGGAGGAAGTCCGGCGCGCCCGACAGGTCCGTGCGCATCACCAGCGTGTTGACGAAGAAGCCGATGAGGCCCTCCGTCTCCGCCTGCGTGCGCCCGGCGACGGGGGTGCCCACGCTGATGTCCTGCTGACCGGAGTAGCGCGACAACAGCGCCTGCCAGCCCGCAAGCAACACCATGTAGAGCGAGGCCTCCTCCTGCTGCGCCAGCGCGCGCAGGCGAAGGACCAGAGGCTCCGACAGGCTGAACCGGTGGAGGGCACCCGCATTGCCCCGCACCGCGGGGCGCGGATGATCCGTGGGCAGCTCCAGCACCTGGGGCGCACCCGCGAGCTTCTGCTTCCAGAAGTCCTCTTCCTGTCGCAAGACCTCGCCCTGCAACCAGTCGCGCTGCCACACCGCGTAGTCCGCGTACTGGACCGGTAGCTCCGGCAATGGCGAGGGCAGCCCCTGGGTGAAGGCCGCGTAGAGCGCGCTCACCTCATTGACGAACACCCCCATCGACCAGCCGTCCGAGACGATGTGGTGCATCGTCACCACGAGGACGTGCTTGCGCTCACCCAGCTTCAGCAGCAGCGCGCGCAGCAGCGGTCCGTTCTCCAGGTCGAAGGGGCGGAGGATCTCCTGCTCGATCCTCGTCCGGGCCAGGGAGGCCTGCTCCTCCTCGGTGCACCCGGACAGGTCCCGCACGCCGAGCGACAACCCGGCCTCCGGCCAGACCCGCTGCACCGGACCGGAAGTACCGTCCACGAAGGTCGTGCGCAGTGCTTCGTGCCGCCGCACCACTTCCCGCAGCGCACGCTCCATCGCGCTCACGTTCAACGTGCCGTCCAGCCGCACCGCGACCGGGATGTTGTAGAGCGGGCTGCCCGGCTCCAACTGATCGATGAACCACAGCCGCTGCTGCGCGAAGGACAGCGGACGCGGTGCGCTGCTCGACGTCCGCTGGAGGGGCCGAATCGTCGTGTGCTTCGCGGTGTCCAGGCGGCTGGCGAGGGCCTCCACCGTCGTGGCCTCGAAGAGCGCTCGCAGCGGCAGCTCCACGCCCAGCTCTTCTCGAATCCGGGAGGCCACCCGCATCGCCATCAGCGAGTGCCCCCCCAGCTCGAAGAAGCTGTCCTTCACTCCTACCCGCGGCACCCGCAGCACCTCCGCCCAGATGGCCGCCAGCGTCTTCTCGACCTCATTCCTCGGCGCCTCGTACTCGCGCGACGACGCCACCACCGCCTCCACCTCGGGCAGGGCCTTGCGGTCCACCTTCCCATTCGGCGTCAGCGGCATCCCCTCCAGCACCCGCAGCACCGGCGGCACCATGTACTCCGGCAGCTTCACCCTCAGCCGCTCACGCAGCGCTCCCGCCTCCACCTCCTGCCCGGGCTTCCCCACCACGTAGCCCACCAGCCGCGCTTCCGCCCCTTCTCCCCTCACCACCACCGCCGCGTCCCGCACCTCCTCCTGCTGCCGCAGCACCGCTTCGATTTCTCCCAGCTCGATGCGGTACCCGCGCACCTTCACCTGGTTGTCCGCCCGGTTGACGTACTCCAGCGTCCCGTCCGCGCCCCACCGCACCCGGTCCCCCGTGCGGTACATCCGCGCCCCGGCCTCCCTCCCGTGCCCCTCCGGCACGAAGCGCTCCGCCGTCAGCTCCGGACGCCCCAGGTAGCCCCGCGTCACTCCTTCCCCCGCGATGTACAGCTCCCCGGGCACTCCCACCGGCACCGGTTGCAGCGACGCGTCCAGCACGTAGACGCGCGTGCCCCCGATGGGGCGCCCAATCGGCACCGGGCCCGTCCCCTCCTCCACCTCGTGCGCCGTCGACCAGACTGTCGTCTCCGTCGGGCCGTAGACGTTCCAGACGCACGCGCACCTCTCCCGCAGCGCCTTCGCCAACTCTCTCGGCAGGGCTTCTCCGCCCGTCAGCGCCTTCACGCCCGGGCCCTTCCACCCCGCCTCCACCAGCAGCCGCCACGTGCTCGGCGTCGCTTGCAGCACCGTCGCCCGGCTTGCCTCCAGCAACTCTCCCAGCCGCTTGCCGTCCACCGCCGTCTCTCGCGGCGCCACCACCACCTTCCCTCCCACCGACAGCGGCAGCAGCAACTCCAGCACTGCGATGTCGAACGACAACGTCGTCACCGCTACCAGCACGTCGCTTGCCTTCAACCCAGGAGCCTGTGCCATCGCCGAGAGGAAGCGCGCCACCGCCCCGTGCGGCACCTGCACTCCCTTCGGCCTCCCCGTCGTCCCTGACGTGTAGATGACGTACGCCACCGACTCCGCAGCTATGGCGATTCCCAGCTCAGACGCGTCCTCCTGGACGTACACGTCCGCGTCTCCGTCCAGCGACACGACCTTCGTCGTCGCCGTCTCCAGCCCCTCCCTCAGCGACTGCTGCGTCACCAGCACCGCCATCCCGCTGTCTTCCCTCATGTACGCCAACCGCTCCGGCGGGAAGGACGGGTCCAACGGCACGTAGCTGGCCCCTGTCTTCAGGATGCCCAGCAGCCCCACCACCATCGCCTCCGAGCGCTCCACGTACAGGCCCACCCGCGCCTCGGGCTTCACCCCCTGCTTCACCAGGTGCCGCGCCAACTGGTTCGCCTTCGCCTCCAGCTCCGCGTACCTCAGCTCCCTCCCCTCGAAGTCGACCGCCACCGACTCCGGCGTCCTCCTCGCCTGCGCCTCGAACGCCGAGTGCATCCCCACGCCCGCCAGCGCTTCGGCCTTCGTCTCGTTCCACTCCACCAGCAACTGCTTGCGCTCTCCCTCCGTCAGGAGCGGTAGCGCATCCACGAAGGTATCCGCGCATGCGACCACTGCTTCCAGGAGCACGCGCAGGTGCTCCACCATCCGCGCCATCGTTTCCGGCAGGAAGAGGTCCGCGTCGTACTCCAGGTAGCCGCGCAGGCCCTCCGCCGTCTCCGACACCTGCATCAGCAGGTCGAACTTCGCCGTGCGCGTATCCGGATCCACCGCGCGCAGCTTCAAGCCCGGTACGGACAGCGTCCCCTGCGACACGTTCTGCAAGACAAACATCGCCTGGAACAGCGGACTGCGTGCCATGTCACGCACGGGCTGGAGCGCTTCCACCAGTCGCTCGAAGGGGAGCTCCTGGTGCTCCATCGCCCCCAGGACCGTCTCCCCCACCTGACGCACGAGCGCGCGGAAGGTCATCCCTGGCGTGAACCGGGTGCGCAGCACCAGCGTGTTCACGAAGACACCGATGAGTCCTTCAAGCTCCGCGCGCGTCCGGCCCGCCATCGGCGTTCCCACGCTCACGTCATCCTGTCCCGAGTACCGGGACAGCACCGTCTGCCAGCCCGCGAGCAGCACCGCGAAGAGCGTGGTGCCTTCTTTCTTTCCCAGCGCCTTCAGCGACTCCACCAGCTCGCGCGGCCAGTGGATTTCCTGCCGAGCGCCACGGAAGCCACGCACCGCTGGCCGGGGCTTGTCTGTCGAAAGCTCCAGCGCGGGCGGCGCGCCGCGAAGCTGCTCGCGCCAGTACACCAACTGCCGGGCCAGCAGGCCTCCCTGGAGCCAGCCGCGCTGCCACGCGGCGTAGTCCGCGTACTGGATGGGCAACTCCGGCAGCGGTGACGGACGGCCCTCGGTATAGGCCCCGTAGAGCATCGCCACTTCCCGCACCAGCACGTCCAGCGACCACCCGTCCGACACGATGTGGTGCAGCACCACCATCAGCAGGTGATCCGTCTCCCCCAGCTTCACCACCATCCCGCGGATCAGCGGTCCCTTGACGAGGTCGAAGGGTCGCTGTGCCTCTTCCTCCAGCAGACGCAACGCCGAACCCTCGAGTTCCGCCGTGACATCCCACTCCACCAGCGGCAACTCCAGCCGCGAGTGGATGCGCTGCTCCGGCCCGGCCTCGCCTTCCGCGAAGGTCGTGCGCAACGTTTCATGCCGGCGCACGACCTCCCGCAGCGAGAGCTTCAGCACGTCCAGGTTCAGCGAGCCCTCCAGCCGCATCGCGACCGGGATGTTGTAGAGCGGGCTGCCCGGCTCCAACTGGTCGAGGAACCACAGCCGCTGCTGCGCGAAGGACAACTCCAGGGGCTCTTCGCGCGAGATGCGAGTCAGTGCGGGAGCCGTCGCTCGGCTGCCCTTCTCCAGGCGGCTGGCGAGGGCCTCCACCGTCGTGGCCTCGAAGAGCGCTCGCAGCGGCAGCTCCACGCCCAGCTCTTCTCGAATCCGGGAGGCCACCCGCATCGCCATCAGCGAGTGCCCGCCCAGTTCGAAGAAGCTGTCCTTCACCCCCACTCGCGGCACCCGCAGCACCTCCGCCCAGATGGCCGCCAGCGTCTTCTCGACTTCGTTCCTCGGCGCCTCGTACTCGCGCGACGACGCCGCCACCGCCTCCACCTCGGGCAGGGCCTTGCGGTCCACCTTCCCATTCGGCGTCAGCGGCATCCCCTCCAGCACCCGCAGCACCGGCGGCACCATGTACTCCGGCAGCTTCACCCTCAGCCGCTCACGCAGCGCTCCCGCCTCTACCTCCTGCCCGGGCTTCCCCACCACGTAGCCCACCAGCCGCGCTTCCGCCCCTTCTCCTCGCACGACGACGGCCGCGTCCCGCACCTCCTCCTGCTGCCGCAGCACCGCTTCGATTTCTCCCAGCTCGATGCGATACCCGCGCACCTTCACCTGGTTGTCCGCCCGGTTGACGTACTCCAGCGTCCCGTCCGCGCCCCACCGCACCCGGTCCCCCGTGCGGTACATCCGCGCCCCGGCCTCCCTCCCGTGCCCCTCCGGCA
>NZ_JAYESI010000071.1:0-4860 GCF_041903675.1 Corallococcus sp. RDP092CA
GTGCCCGGCGCGGTATAGGCCACGTACAGCCGGCCCTGCGCGTCCGCCGCCACGTCCTTCACCGTCAGCGCGCCGGGCACCGGGTGCGCCCAGAGCGTCGCGCCGTCCGCGGACAGCCTGGCGACGATGGCGCCGTCGCCGAGCTTGCCCGTGCCCAGGTCCACCGTGCCCTGGAGGTTGCCGGCCAGGAACATGCCGCCCGCGCCATCCGCCGCCACGCGGACATGCACGTCCGCGCGCAGCGACGCCGGCGTGGGGGCCACGCGCACGTCATACGCATGCGTCCACAGCGTCTGCCCCGTGCCGGAGCGCCGCGTGAGGACCAGGTCCACCGAGTCATCCGTGGGCGCCCGCGCGTCCAGGTCGTCGTAGCCGTGCGCGGCGGCGGTGAAGAAGTCGCCGGTGGCGGCGTCCACCGCCAGGTCCAGCGCCAGGTCGTCCTGCGCGGAGCCCTCCTTCGCGAGCCACAGCGTGGCCCCCGACGCGGGGGGCGCCTGCTCCTGCCCAGCGCCCGGCGGCGGCTGGGGCTGGGGGGGGGCGTTGCCCGGCGGCGTCTGCGTGCCGCTCCCCGGCGGGGGGACGTCGCCCGGTATCGAGGGCTGATCCGCGGGGGGACACCCCATCTTCGAGTCCTGGCAGTCGTTCGGATCGGGCTTGTCGGCCCCGCCTCCGCACCCCCACCCGCTGCCCAGCGCGAATCCCAGCACCGTCGCACCCACGACAGTCCGGCGCCACCCCCGCCCCTGAGACATGGAATCCCCTCCGTGTACGGCACGGTTCGCATGCCATCCCACACCGGCAAATACGGCACGGAAGGTTGCTCGGCTGGCCGCTGCGCGAAGGCGGGGGCGGCGCGCGGGTGGGCCTCCGGGAGGCGCGGTCGGGCGACGCGAGCACCCAGCGCGGTCCTCGCGTTTACCCACCCACGGCCAAGGTCGGACACTACCGCCAGAAGCCGATGGAGACGCCCCAGTTGGAGTAGCGGCTCGCCAGGTCGAACGAGGCGGTGAGCGACCAGTCCTCCCAGTAGCGCAGCACGAACAGCTCGAAGCCGCCGGTGAGGTGCGGCCGGGGGTTGCGGTCCTGGAAGGGGGACGGCTCCAGCCAGGTGCCCGCGCGCAGGCGCAAGAGGCCCGGGAAGGTGTCCCACTCGGCGCCCAGGCGCGGCTGGAAGGTGGCGGTGTCGCCCACGCGCTGCGGCGCCGTGGTGGTGGCGAGGGAGCGCGCCGCCACCGCGTTGCTCACGCTGGAGATGAGGTCCACCTGCGCGGTGATGAGCCACCGGCCGGCCAGCGCGTCGCGAGGCTCCTCCTCCGGCACCGGCAGCGCGTCTCCGTCCACCAGGAGCTGCCGGCGGGCGGCGGGGGACAGCCGGTTGTAGCGGTGCGCGCCCTCGCCCAGCCGCCAGCTGGCGCCCAGCGACAGCACCGCGGGCGACACCACGGCCGCGTAGACCTGGCGGCCCGCGATGAACGGGCTCTGGCCGTCATCGCGGCGCCAGCCCGCCACCACCTCCGGGCGCACCGACACGCCGATGCGGTAGGACCGCCCGTGCGGACGGAAGAGCATGTCCACCGCCACGCCGGTGTCGCCGTAGCGCCAGGACTCGTCGCCCAGGGCGTTGAAGCTGGCCTGCGCGGAGAAGATGCCCAGGGACAGGATGAAGTCGTCCTGGCCGAAGGCCACCGAGCCCGCGAGCACGGACTGGGTGAGGGAGATGCGCAGCTTGTCGCCCTCGTTCCGGCAGCCCAGGGTGAGGCAGTAGCCGGTGCGGCTGTTGCGCCACAGGAAGCCGATGCCGAAGCGCTTGTATTGCAACATCAGCGCGCCCAGCAGCTGGCGGCTGTCCACGGTCTCGTCCGCGAGGCCGTCGTTGTCCACGTCCCGGCGCTTGGTGCCGGTGAAGGGCAGGTCCAGCCAGGACAGGGTGACGCCCAGGTCCCAGTCGCGCTCCAGCGAGGGGCTGCGCTGGGCCAGGGCGGCCAGGTTGCTGGAGACGCCCGCGGCGCCCTCGGCGATGCCCACGTAGGCGCCGCCCAGGCCCACCACGCGCGCGGAGCCCAGGAGCGCGCCGGAGTTGAAATACAGCCGCTCCGGCCGGGGCTCCGTGGGGACGTCGTCCTGGGCCATGGCCGGGGGCGCGGCGAGGGACGCCGCGCACGCCAGGGCCGCCAGGGTGCCGCGCACGCCGTGGGTCACCGGGCAGCGGCCCCTTCGATGAAGAGGCGGTCCGCCTCCGCCGCCAGGGCGGTGTCGCGGGAGGTGAGGCCGCCCGCGTCGTGCGTCACCAGCGCCAGCGTCACCTTGCGCCACCGGATGTCGATGTCCGGGTGGTGGTCCGCGGCCTCCGCCGCCCTCGCCACGCGCTCCACGAAGGCGATGCCCTCCAGGAACGAGGGCGCCTCGTAGGTGCGGCGGATCATCCCGCCCTCGTGCTTCCAGGCGGAGTGCTGGGCGAGGAAGGTCTGGAGCGCGTCCGGGGAGAGCAGCGTGCGGTCGTGGGCCATGGCGGCTGTTCTACCCGCTCCCCCGCCCGATGGAAGCCCCGGCGCGTTCATTGCGCCGGGCTCCGGTGTTTCAGTTCACGCTCGCGAAACCGCCTGCTTCCACTTTTCCAGGTGGCGCGCGCGGACCTCGGGCTTCATCTTCGGCTTGAAGGTCCGGTCCGCCTTCCACGCGCGGCGGATGGCGTCCGGGCTGGTCCACACGCCCGCGCCCAGGCCGCCCAGGAAGGCCGCGCCCAGGGACGTGGTCTCCAGGTTTCGCGGGCGCACCACCGGCACGCCCAGCAGGTCCGCCTGGTACTGCATGAGCAGGTTGTTGGCCGCGGCGCCGCCGTCCGCCTTGAAGACGGGGATGTCCCGCCCGCTGTCGCGGCGCATGGCCTCCGCCAGGTCGTGGATTTGAAGGGCCACGCCCTCCAGCGTCGCGCGCGCCAGGTGCGCCACGGTGGTGGAGCGGTCGATGCCGGCGAACAGGCCGCGCGCCTCCGGGCGCCAGTGCGGCGCGCCCAGGCCCGCGAGCGCCGGGACGAAGACGACGTCGCCGGAGTCCTTGACGCTGGCGGCGAGCGCCTCCACGTCCGGGGCCTTCTTGATGACCTTGAGGCCGTCGCGCAGCCACTGCACGGCGGCGCCCGCGATGAAGGAGCTGCCCTCCAGCGCGTAGTGCGTGGTGTTGCCCAGCTTCCACGCCACCGTGGTGAGCAGCCCCGCGGTGGAGCGCACCGGCTGCGTGCCGGTGTTCATGAGGAGGAAGGCGCCGGTGCCGTAGGTGCACTTGGATTCACCGGGGGCGAAGCACGCCTGCCCGAAGAGGGCGGCCTGCTGGTCGCCGGCCATGCCCGCGACGAGGATGCCGTCCGGCAGGCTGCGCATGCCGCGCGTGGTGCCGTACACCTCCGCGTTGCCGCGGATCTCCGGCAGGCACGCGCGGGGCACGCCCAGCAGCGAGCACAGCTCGTCATCCCAGCCGAGCGTGCGCAGGTCCATGAGCAGCGTGCGGCTGGCGTTGGACACGTCCGTGACGTGGGCGGCGCCGCCGGTGAGCTTGAAGACGAGCCACGAGTCCATGGTGCCGAAGCACACGTCGCCGCGCTCGGCGCGCTTCTTGGCGCCCTTCAGGTGGTTGAAGAGCCAGGTGAGCTTGGTGCCGGAGAAGTAGGGGTCGAGCACCAGGCCCGTCACCTCGCGCACGCGGGGCTCCACGCCTTGCGCCTTGAGCCGCTGGCAGATGTCCGCGGTGCGGCGGTCCTGCCAGACGATGGCGTTGGCCAGGGGCTCGGCCGTCTCCCGGTCCCAGAGGCCCGTCGTCTCCCGCTGGTTGGTGATGCCCACCACGGCGATGTCGCTGCCGGTGAGGCCGGCGCTCTTGAGGGCGCGGGCGATGCACCACTCGCTGGTGTTCCAGATGTCGATCAGGTCGTGCTCCACCCACGACGGCTTGGGGAAGTGCTGGGGCAGCTCCTTGTAGGAGCGGCCCACCACCTGCAGCCGGGTATCGAGGATGGAGACGTGGGTTCCCGTGGTGCCCTGGTCCAGCGCCAGGACGTATCTCGCCTTCGCCATGCGTGCGGAGCCTCTCTCGTCGGCCAGTGGCCGGACACGGGAGGGGACCCTACTCCAAGCGGAGGCGCCGCACTGACGGAGCGTGCGAGAAGTCAGGCACCGGGAGCTGTCCGTGGAACGCTCCCGTGCCCGCGTGGGGGTGCCCTGTCGGTGCGCCTTGCCGGGGGAAGTCCACGGTACTTCCCGGCGCGACCGGACACGGCCGCCCCGTTTCAGGAGCCCGTGGCCCGCGAGCGGCTGTTGAGGAAGCGGCGCAGGCCGTAGGCGCCCAGGCCCGCGAGGATCATCCGGCCCAGCGAGCCGCCCACCCCGGAGGACCTGCGTCCCCGGTACCCGTAGCCGATGGGATGGCGGCCGTAGGCGGTGCGGCCCCGGTTCCAGCCGCGACCCCTGAAGCTGCGCCGTCGTGACGCGCCCAGCAGGTTGGAGAGCAATGCCATGATGTCACTCCGTGGTGAGAGGTCCGGGCCCGCGCCCTCCACGGAGGGTCCGTGAAGGGCGCGCGTGCGTTGAAAGGTGGGCCTCACGCCGTGTGACGACACCCCGTGTCGAGCACGGCTATCGGAGCGCCGAGTCCCGGGCCGGAGGGCAGGCGGGCGGCTTCGAGGGCGCGATGCCGGCGGCGGCTCCGGGAAGGCGGGCGGCTCCGGATGCATGGCATTGGACCTAGGAGCGTGTCGGGGTAATCGGAAGAACCGATTTGAAAGGGAGGCAGAGGCGTGGTGCTCTTTGCCTCCCTATGAGCAAGACCTTCCGCCCCTACGCACCGGAGCAGTCGGAGTTGCTGCCGCCC
>NZ_JAYESI010000072.1:0-4808 GCF_041903675.1 Corallococcus sp. RDP092CA
AACCGCGTCCGGCGCCAGCTCCACCTGCGCCTCGAAGCGCTGGTGGATGCACGCCTCTCGCGGGAAGTCGGCCCGCGTGTCGTTCCACGTCTCCAACAACTGCTTGCGCTCGCCCTCGGTGAGCAGCCGCAGGCGCTGGATGGGCGCGTCGGGCGACGCCACCGCGCCCTCCAGCAGCACCGCCAGGTGCGAGACCATCCGCGCTGCGGTGTGGCCGTCGAAGAGATCGGTGTTGTACTCCATCGCTCCGCGCAGCTCGCCGTCGCCTTCGGACAACGTCATCTTGAGCTCGAACTGGGCCGTGCGGTGCTCCAGCGGCACGGCGCGCAGCGTGAGCCCCGGCGCCTTCAGCTCCGACAGCGGCGCGTTCTGGAACGACAGCAGCACCTGGAACAGCGGCGAGCGGCTGGTGTCGCGCGTGGGCGCCAGCTCCTCCACCAGCTTCTCGAATGGCACCTCCTGGTGCGCGTACGCGCCCAGCGTCGTCTCACGTGCCTGCGCCAGCAGCTCACGGAAGCTCGGGTTGCCCCCCAGCTTCGCGCGCAGCACCAGCGTGTTGACGAAGAAGCCGATGAGCCCCTCCGTCTCCGTCCGGCCGCGACCCGCGATGGGCGTGCCCACGCTGATGTCGTCCTGGCCGGAGTAGCGCGACAGCAGCACCTGCCAGGCCGCCAGCAGCACCATGAAGGGCGTCGCGCCCTCCTTCTGCGCCAGCGCCTTCAACGCCTCCGTCAGCTCCTGGCCCAGGTTCACCGGCACGCTGGCGCCGCGGTACGTCTGCACCGCCGGACGCGGCCGATCCGTGGGCAGCTCCAGCGCGGACGGCGCGCCCGTCAACTGCTGCTTCCAGTACGTCATCTGCTGAGCCAGGACGTCGCCCTGGAGCCAGCCGCGCTGCCAGCTCGCGTAGTCCGCGTACTGCACCGGCAGCTCCGGCAGCGACGGCGTGCGGCCCGTGGCGAACGCCTCGTAGAAGGCCGCCATCTCCCGCACCAGCACGCCCATGGACCAGCCGTCCGAGACGATGTGGTGCATCGTCGCGAGCATCACGTGCTGCTCCGCGTCCAGCTTGAGCACCTGCACGCGCAGCAGCGGCCCCGTGTCGAGCCGGAACGGCCGCTGGGCCTCTTCATTGGCCAGGCGCAAGGCCTCGGCCTCGCGCTCGGCCTCGGGCAGACCGGACAGGTCCACCAGGCCCAGCGGGAACGGCGCCGCGGGCTGGACGACCTGGGCCGGCTGGCCTTCGCGGGTCGGGAAGGTGGTGCGCAGCGATTCATGCCGGCGCACCAGCTCCGTGAACGCCTGCTCCAACGCCGCCACGTCCAGCGCGCCCTCCAGCCGGATGGAGAGCGGGATGTTGTAGAAGGCGCTGTCCGGCTCCAGTTGGTTGAGGAACCACAGGCGCTGCTGCGCGAACGACAGCGGCATCCGCTCCTCGCGGTCCAACGCCACGAGCGGCGGCGCCTGCACGCCCAGCCCCTCCGCCACCAGCGCGTCCACGCGCCGCGCGAGCTCCGCGACGCTGGGCGCCTCGAAGAGCACGCGCAGCGGCAGCTCCACGCCGAACAGCTCGCGGATGCGCGAAGCCACCTGCGTGGCCAGCAGCGAGTGCCCGCCCAGTTCGAAGAAGTTGTCGCGCACCCCCACCCGCTCCACGCCCAGGACCTCCGTCCAGACCGGGACCAGGAGCTCCTCCGTCGGCGTGCGAGGAGCCACGACCTCCACCTCGCGCCGCTCCTCGCAGGACTCGGTCGGCGCGGGCAGCGCCTTGCGGTCCACCTTGCCCGCGGGCGTCATCGGCAGCGCGTCCAGCACCACGAAGGCCGACGGCACCATGTACTCCGGCACCTCGCCCTTCAGGTAGCGCCGCAGCTCGCTGGCATCCAGCGAGGCCTCCTCCGCCGTCACCACGTAGGCCACCAGGCGCTTGTCGCCCGGCACGTCCTCGCGCACCACCACCGCCGCCTCACGCACCTCCGCGTGATGCAGCAGCACCGACTCCACCTCGCCCAGCTCGATGCGGAAGCCACGCACCTTCACCTGGAAGTCGACGCGCCCCAGGTACTCCAGCTCTCCCGTCGCCAGCCAGCGCACGCGGTCACCCGTGCGGTACAGCCGCGCGCCGGGCTCCGTGCTGAACGGGTTCGGCAGGAACCGCTCCGCCGTCAGCTCCGGCCGGCCCTGGTAGCCCCGCGCGAGCCCCACGCTCGCCACGTACAGCTCGCCCGCGACGCCTGGCGGCACCGGGCCCAGCGTGTCATCCAGCACGTAGACCTGCACGTTCGCCCAGGGGCGGCCAATCGTCAGCCGCTCCGGATCCGCGCCTTCATGCGTCAGCGTCGCGCACACCGTCGCTTCCGTGGGGCCGTAGGCGTTGAGCAGCAGGCGCCCTTCGCCCCACTTGCGCGCCAGCTCCACGCTCAGCGCCTCACCCGCGGACACGACAGTGCGCAGCCCGTCCAGCCCATCAGTGCCCAGGCGCGACAGCACGGACGGCGTCAACGTCACGGCCGTGATGCGCTGCTCCTGGAGCAGCGTGCGGAGCGGCTCGTCCGGCAGCAGCCGGTCGCGAGGCGCGAGCACCAGCGTCGCGCCCGCCGCCAGCGTGCCGAACACCTCCGCCACGCTCGCGTCGAAGCTGGACGCCGCGTACTGCAACACGCGGGAGCCCGGCGCGTAGCGGTGCACCCGGCCCACCTGGAGCGCCGTGTTCACGAGGCCCTGGTGCTGCAACAGCGTGCCCTTCGGGCGGCCGGTGCTGCCCGACGTGTAGATGAC
The DNA here is from genome assembly GCF_041903675.1 of Corallococcus sp. RDP092CA. Lineage (NCBI taxonomy): Bacteria > Pseudomonadati > Myxococcota > Myxococcia > Myxococcales > Myxococcaceae > Corallococcus > Corallococcus sp. RDP092CA. The sequence continues at coordinate 2,779 of NZ_JAYESI010000072.1, forward strand.
GTAGGCGAGGTTGCCCGCCCCCACGTTCGTGGCCGGTGCCTCCTCCGGCATCCGTTCGATGGCGTCCCAGTCCGCGTCGATCTGGATGAGCAGTCGGCCCTCGGAGGGCAGCGTGTCCACCAGCGACTCCTGGGTGAGGAGCACCGGCGCGCCCGAGTCCGCGAGCATGAAGTCCAGGCGGTCGATGGGGTACGCCGGATCCAACGGCACGAAGGCGCCCCCGGCCTTGAGGATGCCGAGCATGCCCACCACGAGCTCCAGCGAGCGCTCCACGCAGAGCGCCACCCGCACCTCGGGCCCGACGTAGCGGCGCCGCAGGTGGTGCGCCAGCTGGTTCGCCTTCGCGTCCAGCTCCGCGTACGTCAGCGACTGGTCCTCGTACACGACCGCCACCGCGTCCGGGATCTGCTCGGCATGCGCCGCGACGAGCTGCTGGATGCACGCCTCGCGAGGGAAGTCGGCCCGCGTGTCGTTCCACGCCACCAGCACCTGGTGCCGCTCCTGCTCCGACATCAGGGGCAGTGCCCGCACCGGCTGAGCCACGTCCGCGACGATGCCTTCCAGCAGCATCACGAAGCGCTGCACGAGGCTCTCGGCCGTCGCGTGCGAGAACAGGTCGGAGTTGTACGCGAGCCGGCCCAGGAAGCCCTCGGCCGCGTCCACCAACGAGAGGGCCAGGTCGAACTTCGCCGTGCGCGACTCCACCTCGTAGGTCCGCAGCGTCAGGCCCGGCACCGACACCTGCGAGGACAGCTCCTCCGCCTCCAGCACGAACCACACCTGGAAGAGCGGCGAGCGGCTGGTGTCGCGCACGGGCTGAAGCTCCTCCACCAGCTTCTCGAACGGCACGTCCTGGTGCGAGTGCGCGCCGAGCACCGTCTCCCGCGCCTGTGTCAGCACGTCGCGGAAGGTGGCGTTCGCGGGCAGCTTCGCGCGCAGCACCATGGTGTTGATGAAGAAGCCGATGAGGCCTTCGGTCTCCGCGCGGCCACGGCCCGACACGGGAGATCCGACGGTGAGGTCGTCCTGGCCCGCGTGGCGAGCCAGCAGCACCTGCCAGGCCGCCAGCAGCAGCATGAACGGCGTCACGCCCTCTTCACGGCAGAGGGCCTTGAGCGAGCGGGACAGGGAGTCGGAGAGCTTCACCGCCACGCCGCCGCCCGAGTACGTCATCACGGCGGGACGCGGGAAGTCGGTGGGCAGCTCCAGGGCGGCGGGCGCGCCCGAGAGCTGCTGCTTCCAGTACTCCACGTGCTTGCCCATGACATCGCTGCGCAGCCAGTCGCGCTGCCAGCCGGCGTAGTCCGCGTACTGCACGGTCAGCTCCGGCAGCGGTGACGGCCTGCCCTCGCGGTAGGCCGCGTAGAGCGTGCCGATCTCCCGCACCAACAGGCCCATGGACCAGCCGTCGGTGATGATGTGGTGCAGCGTGAGCAGGAGCACGTGCTCCGTCCCGGACATACGCAGGACGAGGGCGCGCATGAGCGGCCCCGTGTCCAGGCGGAAGCCGCGGTTCATCTCCAGGTCGGTCAGGCGCTTCGCCTCGGCCTCGCGGTCGGCGTCGGACAGGTCCCGCAGGTCCACGACCTGGAGCGACGCGCGCGAGGGCGCGTGGATGCGCTGCACTGCACCGCCACCTTCCGCGTGGAAGGTGGTGCGCAGCGATTCATGCCGGCGCACCAGCTCCGTGAAGCTCTGCTCCAACACCTCGATGTCGAGCTCGCCGTCCAGCCGGACCGGCAGCACGATGTTGTAGAGGGGGCTGTCCGGCTCCATCTGGTTCAGGAACCACAACCGCTGCTGGGCCAGCCCCAGCGGCAGCTGGCCCTCGCGGGGCAGCGGCACGATGGCGGGCGTGCGGACACCCGCTCCGGCGCGGAGGGCGTCGTCCACAAGGACGGCGAGCTTCTCCACCGTCGGAGCGTTGAAGACGTCCCGCAGCTGAAGGTCCACGCGGAAGAGGCTTCGCACGCGCGACAGCACCTGCGTCGCCAAGAGCGAGTGGCCCCCCAGCTCGAAGAAGTCGTCCG
>NZ_JAYESI010000073.1:0-4313 GCF_041903675.1 Corallococcus sp. RDP092CA
CTCCGAACTCCCTGTTCACACGGCCGAACTCCGTGCCCACGTGGCCGAACCTCCTGTCCACGATGGGCCGAACTCGGTGATCACGATGCTCCGATCTGAGTGTTCACGATGGGCCGACGCGCGCAGGGTTCTCGCGACCGTCCGCAGCACCCCGATTCCAAGGCGTGACTTGGGATGGAAGAGGCGAATGACGCCGGGACGCAGCGTCCGGCCGCTCGCTACGTAGGGCCGCATCAGCTTCTCATAGGATTCAAAGGCCGCCGTGTGTGTTGGCTGCTTCTTGAGCTCGCCGGCGAGGACATAGGCCCCGACGAGTGCGAGCGGTGTTCCCTGCCCCGTGTAGGCCGAGGGGCAATAGGCAGCGTCGCCAGTGAGCACGAAGCGACCCTTCGACCAAATGGAGCCGATCACCTGGCTCATCGGGCCGAGGTAGAAATCGGGATCGTGATTGAGGTTTGCAAGGATGCGCTCGGCCGGGCCGCCCGCGCCCTGCAGCGCATCGCGCAGCATCTTCTTTTGCGCGACGCCATCGACCTCGCGCGCATCGAATTGCTTGCGCGGGAAGGTAACGAGAACGGTTGTGTCGTTTTCATGGACCGGCCGCAGCAGCATGCAGGAGCCGCCCTTGCCGTTGTAGATTTGCGCCCAGTCCTTGTCCTCGGGGCTTCTCGGGATTCTGAAGTAAGATGCGTACACGCCTAAGTACCGGAAGCGGATATCATCTTCCATGACGAGCCGCCGCGTCGAAGAGCCGACGCCTTCGGCGCTGATGACGAGATCGAATTCTTCGGTCGAGCCGTCGTTGAAAGTGACGGACACACCGTCATCTTGTTGCTTCAGGGCGATGATGGTCGTACCGAACCGATAGTCGCAATCATCCTGGGTAGCGTCGTAGAGGATGCGCGCAAGGTCGCCGCGCAGAATCTCATAGGAGCTTGTCAGCGAGCCGACCGCGCCCTTCGGCAGCCGCGCAATCGGATCGCCCGAGCCACCCAGGAACTCCACGCCCTTCTCGCGCGTGTTCTTCGCCTCGATCTTCTCTTCGAGGCCCATCATCTTGATGACTTCCTGCCCCGGCCCCTCGATATCGACGTTCTGGCCGCCCGTACGGAAGGCCTTCGACCGCTCGATGACCGTCACCTTGTCGCCATACCTGTTCAGCCAATAGGCCAGGGCAGGACCCGCGATGCTCGCGCCGGAGATCAGTATTTTCTTGTTTTCATTCATGGCGGTGACTCCCTAATCGAGACCTGTTCTTCCTGGCGACCAGTAGGCCTTCGACTTCACGCTCGATGACCCCATGCCGCTCTTCAGCGCCTGGCTCACAGTCTGAACCGACTGCGCCTTGCCCGTCAGGACGAAGCGCGCGCCGCGGGCGACATGGCGCGAGAGATCAGCGCCGATAGCCGCCAGATGCGCATCGTCGTCACGGCGCTTGATTACGGTTGCCCGGCCAAGGCCGAGCGCCGTCAGTACGGCCCGCGATTCCGCAGCGTCCGAAACTTCAAACACCAGCTCCGCGGCTGCGGGGCCGCCCTGCAGCGCCGCAGCAAGGCCGAAGGAGGTTTCGTCGCCGGACAGCACGACCGGCCCGTCAGCGCCCGAGACATCGAGCGAGCGGCGCGGGCCGAAGAATTGACAGTCATCGCCTTCGAGCAGATTGCTCGCCCAGCGGCTGCCGGGGCCGTCGCCGTGCAGGAAGGCTAGCAGCTGCGTCCGGCCGGCATCGGCATCCCAGGACCGAGGCGTATAGGTTCGGCTGGAGAGCCTTGCGCCGATCGCCATCTGGACCTTTTGTCCCGGCAGCCAGGCGACGCTTTTCAGGCCGTCGCCCTCAAGGTCGATGAGCCGGAAGCGCGGCGAAATGGGTTCGACGGCCGAGACCCGCATCGGCCGAGTCATCCATCGCAGCAACGCGCGCGCAACGCGCCCCGGTGTCGCGGCGGGATGTGGCGGCGGGGCCGTATCGGTGTTGAGCATGCTCATGAGACGAATCTGGTGTTGCTTGACGAGGTCATGATTAGTACTCAAAATACGACGAAGTATTCAGGTTCGCTAATCGTATTCGGGAGCCGTCATGGCCGAGCGCCGCCAAGCGCAGATCTCCTCGCGAAAACAGCCGCAGCAGGCCCGCTCAATGGAGTTGGTGAAGGCTGTGCTGGACGCCGCTGTTCAGGTTTTGGCGACCGAGGGCGCGCAGCGCTTCACCATGGCCCGCGTCGCCGAGCGGGCCGGCGTCAGCGTCGGCTCGCTCTACCAGTATTTTCCCAACAAGGCGGCGATTCTGTTCCGGCTGCAGAGTGACGAGTGGGATCGCACGGCCGAGATGTTGCGGGGGATACTGGAGCACCGGGCGACGCCGCCGCTCGACCGGCTCCGCACGGTCGTTCATGCTTTCATCCGCTCCGAGTGTGAGGAGGCGGGTGTCCGCACGGCGCTCGACGACGCGGCTCCCCTCTATCGCAGCGCGCCGGAGGCGCGAGAGGCCTTAAAGGCAGGCGCGGCGATCATGCAGGCTTTCATGCGCGAGGCCTTGCCCAACGCTAGCGCGGACCGGCGCGCGCTCGCCATCAGTCTGATCGAGTCGACGATCCGGAGCGTCGGCAAGTCCTATTCGGAAACCCCGCACGCTCCCGCCGAGATCGAGGCTTTCGCCGGGGCCATGGCGGACATGTTCGGTGCATACCTCGCACAGCTTGACAAAAAAGCCGGGCAGTAAGGATAGCAGGAGCAGTTGAAGCGGCTGGAGGATGCCCTGCGGGAGCTGGACGCCCCCGCGGAGGGGAAGATGACGTCGTAGCGGCCTGCCACGTTGCGTGCACGCCGTCCGGGCGTGAGGCACAGTAGGTGCGTCCATGGCCTCCTACCGCTCTCCAGAACAGTGCTCCGAAGGCGACTGCACCCGGCCCCGGGCGCCCAGGCACCGCCGCTGCCACGGGCACCTCATGCGGCAGCGGCGCGGGCAGTCCATGTCGGAGCCGCTGCGCGAGCCCTACGCCACGCCCTGGGACAGGCTGACGCCAGGCCGAGTTGTCCCACGAGGGCGCGGCCCCGGCGACCCTCTCCGCGCGGGAGAAGGCCATCTGCGAGAGGCTGAAGGACGACTTCCCGCACTACGCGGCGAAGTACCTGCGGATCCGCCCGAAGGAGGTGACGGGCGGCGAGCTGCCGGCGCTGAAGCTCAACCGCGCGCAGTTGTACATCCACGAGCGGCTGGAGGCGCAGCTGAAGCGCCGGGGCTTCGTGCGCGCCATCGTCCTGAAGGGACGCCAGCAGGGCTGCAGCACGTACGTCGAGGCCCGCTTCTATTGGAAGGGGAGCCACCTCAAGGGCGTGAGCGCCTACATCCTCACGCACGAGGACGCAGCGACGGTGAACCTCTTCGACATGGCGAAGCGGTACCACGACCACATCCCGACCCTCGTGATGCCCTCGACGAGCGCCTCCAATGCGGCGGTATGCCGCCCTCTGCTGCGAGGCGCAGGGCAGTCGGACTCACGAGCGCAGCATTGCCTTCGTTACCAGGGCACCGTGTGCGACATGCGCAACGACGAAGGGTAGAGAGCCGGCGATGTACGCACGCGAGCGCAGCATCAGCGCCAGCCCCAACAGCCAGACAAATGGGAGTGCATAGGGCAAGAGCCGCCACCACGACGGGGTCGGGTCGAGGAGTAGCGGAAGCCAGGAAAGTAGGTACAACACTGAGCCCGTGACGAAGACGACGAGTCCGAGTCGCTGCCAGGGTTCGCTCACTCCGAGCGGCAGTAGCGCCGCCGCGGCAAAGACGAATCCACGTCCAACAGCTTCGAAGACGAGCAGCGCGTTTGGCACTGCACTGGCGTCGCTGACGCCGACAGGAAGATGCGAGGTCAGCACAGCGTTCCAGACTGCGACTGGGACGAGCGCCCACAGGCCGCTGCGCGCGATGCGGACGCGTAGCTCCATGGTCTCTCGCCACGCGGTGTGCAGAACACTCATTGCGCTCCCAGCCATCAAAAGCGACGCCAGGACGCTGAGTGCGATGGACAAGGACTTCATGGTGGACCCGCAGGCGCGAGCAACGCGCTCTCGTTGGTGGCTTTGAGCGTCCTCCCCATAGCCCAGTCCGCCTGCCGGATGAAGTTTGCGGAATCCTGGACAGGGCCCGACGGCATCTACTGCCGCTGCGCCACCAAGCGAGGATTGGCGTAAGACCTCGCCGTGCCCCGTCGTGACGTGCCGAGCCGCGCGTGAGACCTCCGTGTGCCACACGCCAGGAGGTGGTCCGTGGAGTTGGAGAAGGAGTTGGAGCAGTTCCGCCAGGAAGCGCAGCG
>NZ_JAYESI010000074.1:0-3919 GCF_041903675.1 Corallococcus sp. RDP092CA
AGCGGAGCCCCTGCCGGACCGGTTTGGCCGAACCCGCGCGGTCCACTCCGTCGCGATTCCTGGGCGCTTCACGTCCGGACCTGATTGGCCGAACCGAACAGCGACCTGATTGGCCGAGCCTTGACACCAAGGGCAGACGCGCGGCTCCCTGCCCAGAAGGCCGAAGCGGCCTGAAGGAGGCGCACTGGCGGAAGCCCGCGCCTCCCAGGGAGGGCCGAGTCCTACTTACCCAGACGGGCCTTCACCTTGACAGCCATCACGCCGACGGCCGCCACGGCGGCACGCAGCTGCGCCTCAGTGCAGCCGAAGTGAGCGCACCACCAGCGCACTTCCCAAGGCTCGTTGACATTGACGCGTGCGCGGTCCCTCGGACCACGGTTTTTGAGATCGTCGCTCATGGCAGGACTCCCGTGAAGAGTGGATGCCAAGCATCACCACGCCAGGTGAAGCCCACCATCCCTCAGCAGGGGTAGAGACGAGACGGAAGCCTGTACCTAGGCGGTGACGACTTGAGCACCCGCCAATCCGAGTCGTCGGATCCACGCCACCATCACCACGGCCAGCACGAGCGCCACGGGCCCCAACCAGTCGCCCCAGGCCCCCGCGAGCGAGCGCAGCCGCTCCACGGCCGGTACACGCATCACGGTGCTAGCACGCTGGTTGTCCTCCAGTTCAGAGGTCCATGCCCCAGCGGGATCGATGAACGCGGAAATGCCCGAGTTGGTCACCCGCACCTGTGCGGTGCGAGTCTCGATGCTGCGAAACGCCGCATGCATCAGGTGCAGCCGAGGCGCCGGAGTGCCCGAGAACCACGAGTCATTCGACAGCGTGAGAATCAGGTCCGCCCCCTGACGCACCTCCGCGGCGACGTAGTTGGGAAAGATCGCCTCGTAGCAGATGAGCGGCGCGACCTTGAGCACACGGCCACCGTTGATCCGGAAGTCCACGAGCCGGGGGCCCGGCCCGCGCTTCCATCGGCCGGTCCACGGAAGCCATGCGCGCAGCGAAGGTGTGTCCACTGCGTCCGGGACCCACTCCGTGAGCGGGAACAGCATCGTCTTGCGATACGCGGACTGCGCCAGCTCGCCCGTCGCCGAGGGCCCCAGGAACATGGCGGCGTTGAACTCACGCTCGCCCTCCAGGTCATAGGTGCCAAACACCAACGGCACGCCGCGCTCCGCCACCCACGAGCGGATCTCCTCATCCAGAGCGCCGCCGTCCTCGCTCTTGGGAGTGCCGAACGTCGTCGGATACACCGTCTCCGGCCACACCAACAGGTCCAGTGGAGCCGAGCGCAGCAGCGCATCCGACATCGCGTAATGCGTATCCAGGATGTTGCGAACGACCTCGTAGGTGCCCTGCTCCGCGGCCAGCTTCTCGATGTTGGTGATGTTCGCCTGCACGGCCCCCACCACCAGCGAAGGAGCCGAGTGCACCGCCGCGCGCACCTGCCCCAACCTCACCCACCCATAGCCCCAGCCCCCCACCGCCAGCACGATCGCCAGGACCACCGGCCGGAGCCGCAAGCCCCGCCGCGAGGCCAGCCCCTGCCCCACCGCCACGACACACTCGTTGATGAGCAGCAGGACCAGCGTAAGCCCCGGAGCGCCCGCCACGTCCGCGCCCTGGCGCAACGTCTCCGAGGCATAGAGGGCATGCCCCAGCGTCTCGGCGAACAGCTTGGGCGTGAACCACTCGGTGCCCACGTAGGTAAGGGCGGTGAGCACAGGAGGCACCCAAGCCAGACGCGGAGCCTCCGCGAGCCGCCGGCGCGAATACCACCGCACCCAGGCGGCAGTGACGAACTGGAGCTCCAACACCGGCGCGATGAGCAGGAACACGCCCCAGCAAAGCCACACCGGAGCTCGCGAGTACGCCGCGATGGCGCCCGGGAACCAACCAAACACCGCCGCGGTGAACGTCACTGACAGCAGCGCGCCCAGGAGCACGGCACCGCGGCCGGAGTGAACCCGGTCCAACGTCGCGAGCCATGGCGCCATGGCCACCACGCCCAGCCACACCCAATCCGGGCGCAACTGTCCGAACGCCGCGAACAGCACGGTGGTCGCCGCGACGCCCAGGAGCGCCCCAGCCCACCCCTTCACGGACGTCACTGCGAGTCCTCGTCCTCGACGGGAATCTCCAGCAGTTGGTGGGGCATGCCGGGGGGCGCCAGTTCCTCGGGCACCACGCGGTTCTCGGGGATGGGGATGGGCTGCCCGTTGGCGTCCCGGGGTGTGAAGTCCGGATGGAACATCAGGATGGCTGCGAGCGGCTGCCCGTTGTCCGTCGTCTGGTAGTGACGCATGTACCCAGGGGGCAGCTCGAAGTCGTCGGGAACGACGAGCCCGCGCTTCAACGGCTTGGTGCCGCGCTGATACAGCGCCGTCCCGGTCTTGCCCTCCGGAGCAGGCGGCGGCTCATCGACAGGCATGGGGGCAGGATCCTCCACGTGCATGGGCGCAGCGACCGGAGCGACCGCGGGCCGCACGGAAGGGCGCACCGGCTCCAAGGAAGGAACCACCGGCGCGGAGCGCTCGGCCACCACGACCGGGGGCAGGTCCTCGACGGCAACAGGGCGGGAGAGCCACCACAGGCAAACGCCCACGCACAGCCCGGTGACGGCGATGGCCCCGCCAATCAGCCAGGCCCCCACGCCACCCGAGGACTCCCGCGAGGGCGTCACCCGCGTCACGCCATCGGAATCCGTGCGACGCTCAGGGCCAGGCGGCGGGGAACGCATGTTCTCGGAGGGCCTCCAGGGTGCGTATGCTACGGAAGCCGCTCGCATCGAGGCAATGCGCGCGCCGCCATGCCCTCCCATGACCGTCGACGCGTCTGGTCCCTTCCCCGTCCATGCCCTCACACGCCGGCTGCGAGCCCTGGGAGGACTCCTGCACGTCACGGTGCTGGGCACGCTCGGCTACGCCACATCGCTGCTGCTCAAGGACGTGCTCGCGGGCACGCAGACACTGCAACCCGTACCGCTGGCGATAGGTCTCGCGGTCGGCGGAGTCCTGCCGCACATCGCCTTGCGCCTCTTGCGGCTGGGCACGAGGGCCACGGTCACGGTGGGGCCAGAAGGGCTGGTGCTCACACTCCGAGGCGGCGCGCACTTCGAGATCCCATTCGAGACCCTGGATTCCATCTGCCCCTGGCGACTGCCCATACCGGCCCCGGGACTCACCTTGAGGCTGCGAGCGGGACGCGCATTCGACTACGGCCTGGAAGCACAGGCCCCCAGGGCCCTGCTCGAAGCCATGGGAGCCCTCGGGGAGGCGAGGAACGATCCCCGGGTGAGGTACGCACAAGCGCGGAGCGAGAAGTGGCGCAGGCGCTGGTACGACCAGGCATTGAAGTACGGCCTGGTGCCCGGAGTGCTCGCCGCCATCTTCTTCCGAGCACACCAGTACATCTCCTTCGGGGGTCCGTTCGGAGAGCTCCAGATGTACGGATGGACGGCGTACCTCACGTCCTTCGCGCGCACCTGGCTGCCCGTGTTCCTGGCGCTGTTGTTGTTTGGTTGTTTCTGGCGAGCGCTCGCGGAAGCGCTGTGTTTCAGCGCCGCGTGGCTGGGCCCTCGCTGGGCACGCAACACACGCATCGGCGCGGAGTGGACCTGCCGGGCGCTCTATTACGTTGCCCTGCCAGTCTTTCTCGCGGTGCGCCTGCTCGGCTGAAACACAAGGGCAGCCACCAGCGAGCGCGGAGCGACGCTCAAGGCAGGCGGCGTTGACGGGGAAGCAAGCCCGCAAAGATAAAGCCCCTGGCGCCAGGAAGGCGACAGGGGCTTTCAAGAAAAGAATCCGGCAGCGACCTACTCTCCCACGCGGTTTCCCGCGGAGTACCATCGGCTCTGGAGGGCTTAACTTCCGTGTTCGGGATGGGAACGGGTGTGACCCCTCCGACATTGCCACCG
>NZ_JAYESI010000075.1:0-3822 GCF_041903675.1 Corallococcus sp. RDP092CA
CTGCGCTTCCTGGCGGAACTGCTCCAACTCCTTCTCCAACTCCACGGACCACCTCCTGGCGTGTGGCACACGGAGGTCTCACGCGCGGCTCGGCACGTCACGACGGGGCACGGCGAGGTCTTACGGAGCTGGAGGCGGCCCGGGCCCTGCTCAAACCCCTCCCCTATGCCGCGACCCGCGCCGAGGCCGAAGCGCTGCGCGACGCCTTCGTCGCCGAGTACCAGCAGAAGGCGCCGAAGGCGGCCGCGTGCCTGCTCGATGATTGGGAGCGGCTCGTCACCTACTACCGCTTCCCCAGGGAGCACTGGAAGCACCTGCGCACCACGAACATCATCGAGAGCCCCTTCGCGTCGCTGAGGCTGCGCACGGACGCGGCCAAGCGCTTCCGCAAGGTGGAGAACGCCACCGTGCTGCTCTGGAAGCTGCTGCTCGTCGCCCAGAAGAGCTTCCGCAAACTCGACGCCGCCGAGCACCTGCGAGACGTACTCGCCGGCCGCACCTACGAGGACGGCAACCTCGTCATGCTACCGCAGGGAACTCGTCGCGCCGCCTGACGCGTTTCCACACCAATTGACACGACCTCCCTGTCGACTCTTCAGGGGGCTACACCACAGGGTCTCCAACGACACCGTTCCTGTGAGCCCCGGGGTTTCAAGTCAAAACTGGGACCTACAGGAGCGACGGGATCCGTTCATCCGTTTTCAGCGAACCGTCTATTTTCACTTCCAGTGCGATTTGATATTCCGTTGAAAATGGTCAGTCATCGGAGGAGGAGTGCGACGATCCGGAAAGAAGCGTGGACAGCATGGCACCACAGAGATGCCTTCCCCCTCGGCCCTCGCCGCGCTGATGAAACCCCTGCTGTCGCTTCGCAATGTCACTGGAGTCTTTGTCGGACACAAGGAAGGCGAGGACGAACTCGCGCTCTGCTGCTTGGTGAGGCAGAAGGTCGCGGCCCGGAAACTACCCACCAGTGCTCTCATCCCCCGTCGGCTTGACTGGCATCCCACGTCGCGGCGGAGACGGACGGTCCGCACGGACGTGCTCGAATCCGTCGCCTTCCAGCGCCATGCCCTCCCTGTCGTACTGGGTCCTGGTGACTCCGTGGTGTCACCGGGCCGGGCGACGGTCGGTATGGTGCTGGATCATCCCCGCTACGGACGGGTTGCCGTCACTGCGGGGCATGCCTTCGCGGGTCCAACATGGACCGGCACCTATGAGTACGCACCGGGGAGCGAGCCTCCGGTGTTCCTATTCAACGCAGGAAACAAGCCCCAGGGATTCCAGGGGCAGTTACTCAAGGTCGTAGTGACCCCGCTGGCGGATTACGCGCTGGTGCGTCCGCTGAACGTAAACCTCTGTCAGAACACCTACGGGGATGAGTTGGCCATCGGCATTCCCTACCTGCCGTCCACGTCCGACGTCGGCAGCAGCCTCTACGTGCTGTGCGCAGAGCGGCTCCTTCGCACCCGGTTCCAGGGAGCGTTCGGACAAATTGTTGTTGGGCGGCAGGGCCTCATCAGCAACGTGCTCCTGACCGACAACGTGACCGTGCCCGGAGACTCCGGCTCATGTCTCGTCGGGATTGACCTGCGCGCCTGGGGGCTGCTCGTGGGCAGCAACGACCGATACTCCGTCTTCATGCAGGTTGGAACCCCGCTGTTCCTAGAGGGCGCTCACTTCGCCTGAGTCCCAGGCCCTGACTGTTCACCCTGGTTCACACACTACGAGGTCATGACGCAATGAAGACATGGGTGGTAGTGGCAGTGCTCGGAGTCCTGGGCTGGGCAGGCACTGCCCGGGCCCTATCCCCGTGCTCGCCTGCAACGGTGACGGCGGCGGGCTCCATCGGGCCCCCTGAGGGATTCCCAATTCTGATCCAGGCCGGCCTTCTGAATGCCGGGAAACTCACGCCCGTACCACTGCGCGAGTCCGTGGCCTCGACGCTTGTGGTAGGTCAGACTTGGGCGACCCCACTCCAGGCCGCGCTCCAAGAAGCCGAAAAGGAGCAACCGGGCAGCCAAGCAGTCCTCGTATACGCGGCCTCCGACAAGTCTGACGCGGCGCAGTGCTATCAGGCCATAACGTTGCCGATCTCCCCTGCTGAGATTGCAGCCACGAATCCTCTCAAAGGCCTCCAGGTGGATGCGCTGGCTGATTGCCAGAAGGCTGCGTCCGCGTGGGAAGCGGACATCATCAAACAACTCCATGGCACCCGTTCTCCGGGTTACACGCTCATCGCGTTCATGGAGAGCGGGGAGATCTGTTACAGCAATCGACTGTACGGCATTCAGGGCGACCCCATCTACGTCGGCGTCTATACGAACCTCGACGACTGGTCGCCTACCCGCTTCGAGCCCTGCTCCATCGAACCGGACGCTCCCGCCATCTACGTCAGCACGGACAAGGTGAGACTCACGCCAGAGGAGACGTCGCAGCGCCAGAGCGGTACCGTGTGGGGGCTGCGCAAGAACACCGCGCGCCGGTGCTTTAACTCCACCGTGGACATCCGCCTAGGGCGAGCCAATGACACGGGAGCAATCCGCTTCAACCTGAACCAGCACTCACTCTATCGCGCCACCCTCCAATTGGGAGCACTCTTCACCACGCAGCACGTGCAGGAGTTCGACGTCCGGACGGAGGACGGCCAGAACGTCCTCTACTCTAGCGGCCCCACGGGGCGCGGCGTCGAATATACCGCGAGCCTCGTCGTATACTCCGCGCCGCGATACATCATCAGCCTCTTCTCCGGGCAGCCTTACGGTGGACGGGACCTGGTGCACGACCAGCGCTTCCTGGATCGCATTGGGGCGGTGATTGGCATCGGCCTGACCCAACCTGGGCGCCGATTCATCGCGGGCGGCACATTCGAGGTGCTCTATGGCATCAACCTCATGTACGTCGCAGACATCCTGCGCGCCCCCCAGCCCGTGGGCGCGACACTGAACGCACCGTTTGACGGCACAAAGGACGACATCCGCACCCAAGACCGCTGGACGGCCAAGGGCGTCGTGGGCCTCTCCGTGGACCTGCTCTATGTTAGGGAGTTGTTCTCCGGTCGCATCACGCCTTGAACTCCTGTACCGCACCGAATTGCTGAGACAGCAGGTTGGTCGTAATCAGGCTGCTTGCGTCGACTGCAATAGCTCCCGTCGGGCCCGACTCGGCGAGAGGAAATGGTGGTGCTCCAGCAGCCGTGCTCGTTGTACTGGTGTGCCCATTCCAGCCGAGCCCGGCGCAACTCCTCCACCGTGGCGAACGTGTGGCCCCAGAAGGGGGCCACACGAAGTGCGGAGAGCCGATTTGACAGGGGCAACTCTAACGGCCGTCAACGTCCGGGCCTGCCAAGGTCCGACTACGCGCCATGTAGCAAGACATTCAGCTCCGTCACACCGCTGCCGCTGGGGCCACGCGTTCGGCTCGGGCAGAGGTGATGCCGATGCGCTCCTCCAGGGACTGAAGCGCGAGCCCCTTCGTGCGTGGTACCTCGTCATCCACCCCGAGGACGGTAGCATGGAGAGTCCCCTCCGCCTCCGATACCTCGACGTAGGCGTCCCGGGCACGCCGGGCACTCGCGACGCTCCGGACCCGGTACAGTCCCGGCGCCGTCACCCGCACCGTGGCCGTGCCGCTGCCCTGGCGGTTGAGGTCCGCCGTCCCACCCAGCCACCGCACGCACCACTCAGCGCCTGCGGCTAGGAGTGTGTTGGGGTAACGGGCGAGGAGCCGGATAACAGGCTCCTTGCAGCAGAGGTGGCGCTTCGCCCGTTTGGAGCTGGCAGCGCCGCCACTACGCGGCGAGCTGAGCCCGATGGAGTTTCA
>NZ_JAYESI010000076.1:0-3672 GCF_041903675.1 Corallococcus sp. RDP092CA
CGTGGCCTGTCGGCGGGACGCCCGGGGGGACCGGTTTGGCCGAACCGGTGCGGACCGGTTTGGCCGAACTCACCCAGACCGGGTTCGCCGAACTCCGGAGGACCTGTTACGCCGAGCTACGACACGCGGGGCCACGGACTCGACGGCGGCCCGGGCCGAGGCCGCGAAAGAGAAGCGTCAGGAGCGGGCCGCCCGGGAAGCGGAGGAGATTCCGGCGCGGGAGATTCGCCACGCGGTGCCCGCCGAGGAGCGCCACTGCCCGGCGTGCAGCAGGATAGGGCGCACCGCCTCGGGGAACGTCTCGTGGTACGCGTCGAGGACGGGGGTCCTTGCCGTCCACCTGGTGGGCAGCGTCCAGGATGAGGTAGTCGGAGTCCTGGAGATCCACGAGCGTGTACCAGGATGCCGGCCCGAAGCGGTCGTCATCCCCCGGCCGCATCGCGACGCGCGCCCTGCGGATCTCCTCCCGCGGCAGCAGGTGGTCGTTGGCGTCCGAGAAGCGCCGGATGAGGGGGGCGCCGTCGCAGTGGAGGTAGAAGGCGCGCAGGTCCTCGTCCAGCTTCCACCCGACGCGTGCCTCGAAGGCGGCCACCTGGGCAGGCGTCGCGGGTGGGCTGGGGAAGTGATGCGCGGAGACTTCAGCCAGGAGCTCCTTCATGGGCTTGGCATCGAGTCCTCAGTCCACGTACGGGCGCGCGGGGCCTGGCGCCAGCCACTTTCCGCCCGGCGCGTAGCAGGCGGGGTCCTCGGTATTGAAGATGCTGTGCACTTCGTCGGGGGCGGGGAGCCGCGGCGCGAGGGAGACGGCTTCTCAGGACCGGGCGAAGCCGCGCAGGAGCGCCGCGAGCGCCGCGGGTTGGTCCTCCGGCAGGATGTGAGCGGTGTCGGTGAGGCGCGCGGTCACGAGGTGGTCGCACAGCGGCGCAATCTGACGCGCGAGCGCGTCGCCGACGACGCCTCCGGCGATCGCGAGCGTCGGGACGGTCAACCGCTCGACCTTTGCGAGGAGCCGTGCGTTTCCTGGGAACTCGCGGTAGTGCGCGAAGGCACAGCGGAGCGCGTCGCGGCCGCGGTAGGCATCGAGGAATGCGGCGCGTGCCTCGGCGGGGAGGCCGCGCTTCGTGCCGATGGTGAAGAAGTAATCGAGGTACGCCTCCTCGTGTCCCGAGAGGACGTCCTCCGGCATGCCAGGGATCGCGTGGAACGCGAACCACCAAGGCGGACGGAACGCCTCCGCGCCAGGGAGCGCCCCAAGGAGCGCCTCCATCACGACGAGCTTCTTCGCGCGCGCGGGGTGGCGCGCGGCGGTGAGGAACGCGATCGGTGCGCCGAGGTCGAGGCCGATGACGATGGCGGGCTCCCGCGTGCACGCGTCGAGGACGGCGAGCGCGTCGGCGACGAGCGTGTCGAGGTCGTAGCCCGACGTCACGCGCGTCGTCGCGCCAAGGCCCCGGAGGTCCGGTGCGATGACCTGATGCTCGCTGGCGAGCGCTCGCATCACGTCCCTCCAGACGAACCAGGTGTGCGGAAAGCCATGAAGGAAGAGGAGCGGCGGACCCCTGCCGGCCGATGCGACGTGGATCGCGATCCCGTTGGCCTCGATGACGTCATGCTGGAAGTCATTCATGGGGCACACCATGTGCTTGCGTATATCTGGTATCAAGAGGATACCAGGAGGCGTCCAGGGCGCTTGGATGGGACCAAGGCACCAGGAGGAAACCACGATGGCCGCACGCAGACCGGCAGGCCCCTTCGTCGCGACATGCCCGACGCGTGAGCTTCTCGACCAACTCGCTGACAAGTGGTCGGTGCTGCTCCTGCTCGCGCTCTCCGACGGCCCGATGCGCTTCAACGCGCTGAAACGCAAGGTCGAAGGCATCACACAGAAGATGCTCGGCCAGACGCTGCGCCGCCTCGAGCGGAACGGCCTCGTCGAGCGCCGCGTCTTCGCGACGGTCCCCGTCACGGTGGAATACGAGGTGACGCCGCTTGGACGCTCGCTCTATGGCATCGTTGACGCGATCCGGAACTGGTCGATCGACCACATCGGCGTAGTCAAGAAGGCGCGCGAGCGCTTTGATTCAACCCACGCTGCTTGACGTGGCCTTCCCCGCGGTTGGCAGGCACACCCCGTGGGAGAGAAGGGCGGCGAGGACGTGCCGTGCCGTCATCCAGGAGATGCACCGGCTCATGACAAACCGCAAGGGCCACGCCTACGACGCCGGCCGCACCCATTGCCACGCGGCGTACTGCGAGACGTAGATCCACCGTAACTGTTCGCCGTGCCCCGTCCCGGCGCCGTGCTGACCCGCCCGGGACGGCCGGCAGGAGCGACCGTCAGTCCTGGCTCTTCGGAAGTGTGACCGTGCCTGGGTTCTCAATGGCGGCGAGCGCAGCGCGCCGCAGGTAGTTACCGGGGTCCTCACCCCGCAGGCGTGCCGTCTCGATAAGGGAGTAGAAGAGCGCGGCGACCTCGGTGCCTCGCTTCGACTTGCTGCCGTAGTGGTTCTTGCGGCCCATCACCATGTCGCGCATCTGCCGCTCCACGTGGTTGTTGTCGATGGGCACCACGGGATTTCTCAAGAAGACGGTCAGCCCGTCCCACAGCTTCAGCATGTACTCCAGGGCCTTGCGGAACGCGCTGCCCGGGGCGGCTCGCTGGGCCAGTGCCCACTGCTGGATGCGCTCGACGACTGGCGCGGAGCGCTGCTGGCGTACGGCGAGCCGCTGCGCGAGCGCGACCTGGCGCTCCTCTGCCGTCAGGGCGTACCAGCCGGGCAGGTCCGCCTCGATGGCATACACCTCCGCAATGAGCCGCAGCACTTCTTCGCACGCTGGCGCGAATTGCTTCGCCTCGAAGAATTTGCGGCGCACGTGCGCCCAGCAGAAGGCCAGCGTCGCGGGGGAGGGCCCGTCCGGGCCGGACTTCGTCGCCGTCTGGTATGCCGCGTACCCATCCACCAGGACGACTCCGGCGTAGTCACCCAGCACCGTCCTGGCCGTCGCGCCGGAGCGGCTGGGGAGGATGCGGTGGAAGACGGTGTCCGGTGAGGCCACCGTCCAGGCGTACCATTTGGTGCCCGGCCCCTTCTCCAACAGCAGCCAGTACGTCTCGTCCGCGTGAATGACGGGCGAGGTGAAGACTTCGGCCAGCAGCGCCTCGTAAGACTTCCGCAGGTGGCCGGCCAGCGCGTCGAGCTGGTCCCAGAGCGTCTGCGCCTCCACCACCAGGCCCTCGCGCAGGTACAGCCGCTGCTGACGGGCCAACGGCAGGTGGAAGCCGTACTTCATGAGGGCGACATGGACGGCGAACTCCAGCGAGTAGCGGCCCCCCGGAACGAGCCGCGGCGGCGCGGGGGCCGTCACCGGCGCGCAGCCCTGGCGGCAGCGGTACTTCTGCCGACGCACGCGACGCAGCACGAAGCTCCTCTCGACGACGGTGACTTCCTCGCAGTCCTCCGTCTGCCCCTCCCACGCGTGCAAGCCACCGCCGCACAGGCCGCAGAGCCGGTCCGCCTCGTCCAGCGGCAGCAGGACTTCTTCCACCGTAACCGTTCACCGGTTGGTGCCTGCTTGAAGGGGCTGCCGGGCAGCGTACGGTGGGCGGGGCGGCGCTCGACGGTGTTGGCTGTGACGTGACACACCGCGACTCATGGCGGAACTCGACCCCCG
>NZ_JAYESI010000077.1:0-3536 GCF_041903675.1 Corallococcus sp. RDP092CA
GGCGGCAGCAACTCCGACTGCTCCGGTGCGTAGGGGCGGAAGGTCTTGCTCATAGGGAGGCAAAGAGCACCACGCCTCTGCCTCCCTTTCAAATCGGTTCTTCCGATTACCCCGACACGCTCCTAGCCGGTCGTCTGCATCCTTCGTCAGCCGCATCCACATGGGGGCTCCCCGTGGGTGCAGCATGCGTCGGGCACGGCAATACCCCGAGGGCGGTACAGCCTCTGCTCCGGCCCAGCGCACAGCTCGCGTGTCACCCTCCAGCGGCCCCTTTGGCCCTTCTTCACTAGCCCGCCACCCACAACAGGGCTCCTATCCATCCTATACTTACGCAATACTGGACACGCTTCGGGCCGCGGCACAGCGGTAGTGCCTCCCACGACTGGACTGGCTGACTTGAGAAGTCATAGGCTAACGCCAGCGCAAGGGGGAGTTCACATAGTGCCCAATGACTTGAATCCGTTGCATCCGAATGACCCGCGACCTCCTCGGGAGGAGGCTCGGCTCCACCTGACAGGCGAGCCGTCAGGAGACAGCCCCCAGCGGACCGAGCCCGCCTGGGCCCTGGCACTCGAGCGCCGCCTCGCGACCTTCGTCGCAGTCCTCGTGGTGACGACGGCCATCGGGTCCATCCCTCAGGTCAGCAACATCCTGTTGCAGTTGCCGAGGAAGACCTCGTTCCAGACGGGGCCGCTGACCGCCCTGGCCTTCTGGGCGTACGTCCTGCTGCTGGGCGCCTTCTTCCTCTTCGGCGCGCTCTGGCTCTTCGTCCCGACGAAGGGACTGCCGCGGCTGATGCGTGGGAATGGCCGTCTCAGTAGGGGGGCCCGTCGCGTCAGGGAGGGGCTCATCCGGCTGGCCCGGCTTCCCCTGGCGGTGCCCGGAGAGGGCCGCGAAGGCCTCCGCCGCGTGATTTACAGCGCCCTGGCGCTGGCGGGCTGCGCGCTGGCCGCGCTCAACGTCCTTGGAAAGCTCCCATCGTCCTGGGCTGAGGGCGACCCGGGCCCATATCTCGTGGCGTTCCTGTGCTGCATCGTCGCCCTGACGGGGTTCTTCGGCCCGAAGCTGCTGCGCAGATGGGAAATCCCCACGGAAATGATCACACGCGCCAGCGTCATGTCCCTGGGTTCCTACGTCACCTCGGAGATTCTCTGGGGAGGCGTCATCCCCTCTATCCCCGAGGCGAGCTACCGCCTCTACACCATCTGGGCCATCTACCACTTGTTCTTCGTGCTCATCTGCGTGGCCCGCGCCATTGACCGCGTGGAGAACCTGACCCGGCGCGCGGCCTTCACCCTCGCACTGGTCGTGCTCACCCTGTGCGTCACACGTTTCTCGAAGCAGCATGAAGCACTCGACCTGGAGGTGGCCCCGTCCGAGAGCCCCCATCAGGAGCGCATCCTGGGGCAATGGCTCAAGACCGCGAACGCACGGCTCGACCGGATGTGCAAGGGCCCGGTCCTGCTGGTCTCTGCGGCGGGCGGCGGCTCACGCGCGGCCATCTTCGCAATGCTGGCGCTGGAGAGCCTCCATCGCAACCCGCTCGCGGGTGCGGGCGACTCCCGACCGGAATGCCAAGACGACCGGCTGTCCAAGCACATCCTGATGGTCAGCAGCGTCTCCGGTGGCAGTGTCGCGAGCGCGCACTTCGCACACCGGATGGCAGAGGGAACGGTCGGCGCCACACTGGCCTCGGAGGGACTTCTCAAGCACGCGCCCTATTCCGAGCTCGCGACCCAGCTGAAGAATGACTGTGGATTCGACAACCCGTGGCCCCTCAAGAGCGCCTCCATCGACGACATGTTCGTCGACTTCAATGCCCCGCTGCTGCGCGGCGTCGTCATGCCGGGCGTGGGCCGGGGCTCAAGTCTGGCGGCGTTCTGGAAGGACTACTTCGGCTGGCCCAAGGCGCTGCCGGTCGACGGTACGGTGCCCATACTTCTCCTCAACACCGCCAGTGTTCAGACGGGAGAGCGGGTTGTCACCGGCAAGCCCCCGCTGCCGGAACTGCTGGTGAGCAACGAGGGACAGGGCGAGCGGGCTCGAGTGCATTCCATGAGTTCCCTGTCCCGAACCACTGACATTGTCCTGGCGGATGCCGTTCGTGCCTCGGCGAACTTTCCCTGGGTCGTGGACCTCCCTGAAGTCGAGACCCAAGCCGAGCCGGAGGTCCTCATCGACGGCGGCATCTTCGACAACACGGGCATCGACACCTTCGCACTGCTCTTCAAGGCTCTCGCGAATCCCGAGCGCTGGAAGGACCACCAACCCGACATCCAGAAAAACATCGACGCACTGTTCACGAAGCTCGCGGAGCGCGGTGTCATCTTCGTGGAGATTGACTCCGGCGCGAAGCCGCAGCAGGGCAAGCTGCAGGCGAGTCTGCTGAGCCCCATCACGACGCCCGTGACCGTGTACTCCCTTGCGACCAATGCTTTCGCCCGCAACATGTCCGAACTGCAGAAGCAGCAGATTGGCCTCATCCTCGGCGAGAAGGGTGTGTCGATGGAGCGCGTGAGCTACGATTATGGTGACGCCGTGCTGCCGATGGAGGCAGACGCATGGCTCACGCAGTGCCTCCAGAAGATGCAGGACGAAGTGCCAGTCATGACCGCGTGGGCCCTCGGCCCCGCAGACAAGGGACGCCTCCTCGGCATCTTCCTGGCGCAGGAGGAGATCGCCAACGCAATCGTCATGCGGCACTTCAAGAACATGACCGGTGCGGCACTGACGAAGGACAGCTTGAAGACACGCTCCGTCGAGGGGCTCGTCGGCGCATCGCGCTCGGTTGGGTTCTCCGCCGAGGCTTTCGAGCTCGCCCGAAGGGTCATCGATGACCAGGTCTCGCTGCAGAAGGAATTGGGCTCGCGACTTTACGAGCAGAGTGCCCCTTCCGTGCAGTCCGTCGTCACACCTGACACCAGGGCATCGGAGGCCGTAGCGAAGGTGGGGACAGGGGCCTCCGCCGCCTGGGTGTACATCGGCCAGTACCTGAACGACTCGAAGCAGTGGCGGACGCGCTACTACCTCGGCGAGGGAGCTGCGGGCCGCGAGTTGGACCCGAAGGGGCTCAACCAGCGGGTCCTCGTCAGCACCACCCCCTCGTTCATCCGGGAGGAGCCTCCCGCGCCACAGACTGCCCAGTTGGGCCGGCCCATCGGTGCGCTGAAAGCAGGCCAGCGCGTCACGGTAGTGGAGACAAAGGACTGGGGAGACCTGGGCTTCATCTGGGCCAAGGTGCGCGTGGAGCGCTCGAAGCCCGGCGTGCCCGGCAATCGATGACGAAGGCTGGCGTCAACTCCTCTCCGAGCGCTTCCGCTGCGTAAAGAGCCCCTTTGAGGAGCACCGTTAGGGCAGCCCGCTTGTCCACGGCGGACGCCCCCACGTCGATTGAGCCTCCCCGGGTTTTGTGGCTCTCCCGCAGTTTGTGTGATCCTCGAGCAAGGAGGCAGGCGGTGCTGGCGGGAAGCCATTGCGGCGAGTACTCCTGGGAATGAAAGAGTTGTACTCGACTCCCGGCTGTCGGGTGGAGCGCG
>NZ_JAYESI010000078.1:0-2709 GCF_041903675.1 Corallococcus sp. RDP092CA
TGTCGTAGCTCGGCGTAACAGGTCCTCCGGAGTTCGGCGAACCCGGTCTGGGTGAGTTCGGCCAAACCGGTCCGCACCGGTTCGGCCAAACCGGTCCCCCCGGGCGTCCCGCCGACAGGCCACGCTGGCTTCCCTTGGAAAGGGAAGTGGCGTGAGTAACCGGAGAGTGGAGATGGACCGGCTGCAGGAATTGGTGCGGTTGCACCGCCTGGGCACACCCGCGAGGCAAGTGGCCCGGGTACTGCGCATGGGCGTGGACGTGGAGCGCAGCTACCGGCGCGTGCTGGAGGCGGCGGGGCTGCTGCGGGGCGAGGTGCAGGGGCTGCCCGAGCTCGAGGTGCTCAAGGCCGCGGTGCTGGCCGCGCGGCCCGCGGCCCCGCCAGTGCCCCAGCAGACGTCGAGCCTGGAGGCGCACCGCGCCCAGGTGGAAGCATGGGTGGCCAAGGGCCTGCAGCCGCAGGCCATCTTCACCCGGCTGCAGTTGGAGGCAGGGGTGCCGGCAGGCAGCCTCTCGGCGGTCAAACGTCTGGTGGGCAGCGTGCGTCGGGCCCAGGGCGTGAGTGAAGAGGACGTCGCAATCCCCGTGGAGACGGCCCCAGGCGAAGTAGCGCAGGTGGACTTCGGTGAAGTGGGCCGGCTGTACGACGCGGACACGGGGGCGCTGCGGCGCGCCTGGGTGTTCGTCATGGTGCTCGGCTACAGCCGCCACCTCTTCGCCACGCTGGTGTTCGACCAGCGCGTGGAGACGTGGCTGCGCTGTCACGAGGCCGCCTTCGCATACTTCGGCGGCGTGCCCCGGTGCGTGGTGCCCGACAACCTCAAGGCGGCGGTGGTGCGCGCTGCCTTCGGGGTGGACGGGGAGCGGGCCCTGCAGCGCAGCTACCGCGCGCTGGCGCGCCACTACGGCTTCATCGTCGACCCGGCCCCACCCCGTGCTCCCCAGAAGAAGGGCAAGGTGGAGGCGGGCGTGCGCTACGTGAAGGGCAACTTCTTCGTCGGGAGGGCCGCAGAGGACGCGCGCGAGTGCGAGGCCGCCCTGCAGCGCTGGCTGCGGGACGTGGCGTCGGTGCGCGTGCACGGCACGACGGGGCGTCAGCCGCGCCTCCTCTTCCAGCAGGCCGAGTCCTCGGCGCTGCGTGCGTTGCCGGCGGCCGCGTGGGCGCCCGAGGTGTGGCACGAGGCCCGCGTGCACCGAGATGCCCACGTCATGTACGGCCGACGGCTGTACTCAGTGCCGTGGCGACTCATCGGCCAGCGCGTCTGGCTGTGCGTCACGGCCCACGACGTGCGCGTGTACGCCCAGGACGAGCGCGTGGCCACCCACCCCCTGCGCGGCGAGGGCCACCGCAGCACCGTGGAAGCCCACCTGCCCGAGGCGCGCGCAGCCCTGCGCCACCGCAGCCGCGGCCACTGGGAGACGCGGGCAGCCCGGCTGGGCCCCTGCACCGAGGCTTACGTGCGCGCCGTCTTCGACGCGGATGACGTCCTCAGCCAGCTGCGCTGCGTGCAGGCCATGGTGGTGCACCTGGAAGGCTTCCCGCGCGAGCGAGCCGAGGCCGCGTGCCGCCGGGCGCTGCATTTCGGCAACCTGCGCTACCAGGGCCTCAAGGACATCCTGCGCCGAGGCCTGGACCTGCAGCCGTTGCCCCAGGACGGGCACCTGGCCATCGCCACGCCCACCGCCACTGCTGCGCCGCCGACTCCCCGCTACGCGCGCGACGTGCGCACGCTGCTGCGTTAGCGCTCCCCCTCGCTGTCCCCGCAGTCCCACCCCGCTCAAGGAGTGTCCCCCGCATGAGTACCTATGACGAACTCGTCCCCGTGCTGAAGAAGCTGCGCCTGTCCGGGCTGCTGCAGTCCCTCGAGGTGCGCTGCCGCGAGGCGGCAGACGCCAACTTGTCGCTGACGGAGTTCCTCTACCGACTGCTGGCCGACGAGGTGGAGCGGCGCGACGGCAAGCAGTTGGACGTGCGCCTGCGCCGTGCCGCCTTCGAGCGGCCCAGCACCCTGGAAGACTTCGACTTCTCCTTCAACACCTCCGTCCCGCGCGCCAAGGTGCTGGAATTGGGCACCTGCACCTTTGTCGAGCGGCACGAGAATGTGCTGGTAGTGGGCCCGGCGGGCGTCGGCAAGAGTCACCTCGCCCAGGCGCTGGGCCAGCGTGCTTGCCGCGCCGGCCACGCCGTCCTCTACGTGAGCGCCCACGACATGCTCACGCAGTTGCGCGCCTCACGCGCTGACAACAGCTACGAGCGACGCCTCCTTCGCTTCACCACGCCAGCCCTGCTCATCATCGACGACCTCGGACTGCGGCCCCTCACGGGTGAGGAGGGCATCGACTTGTACGAGATTGTCCGCCGTCGCTACGAGCGCGCGGCCACTTGCATCACCTCCAATCGCGCCCTGGAGGAGTGGCCTCCGCTGTTTGGTGACGCACTGCTGGCCAGCGCCGCCATGGACCGGCTGCTGCACCATGCCCATGTCCTTACCCTCGAGGGCGACAGCTACCGCAACCCACCGCCCGCCAAGCGCACCCGAGCACCGCGCGCGGTCCAGGTCGAGACTGTCGCACGCTGACACCCAGCGGAGCCCCTGCCGGACCGGTTTGGCCGAACCCGCGCGGTCCACTCCGTCGCGATTCCTGGGCGCTTCACGTCCGGACCTGATTGGCCGAACCGAACAGCGACCTGATTGGCCGAGCCTTGACAC
>NZ_JAYESI010000079.1:0-2702 GCF_041903675.1 Corallococcus sp. RDP092CA
CCCCGGGGGGGGGGGGGGGGGGCCGCGGGCACGGGGATTTCATGGCGCACCCCCACGGACAGCAGCGGGCCAGGGGAGGCGTGGGATGGGTGCAGGGAACACAGTGAAGGTCATGTGCGACCGGAAGGGCTGGCGGGTGGAGGTGGCCCACGCGGCGGGGGTGCGGCGCTACCGCTATGGAAGCGAGGCGCAGGCGCGCTACTTCGCGGCGGTGTTCGAGCTGGGGCCGAGCGTGCTGCCCCCCAAGAACCATGCGCGGGGGCGGCAGGGGCCCCGCTTGGCTCTACCCAATGAGGCTTCTTTCGGAGAGGCTTGGCTGCATGAGTGATGCTCCCAAGCCCAGGCCCTTCATCCTTCCCAACCGGCAGCACGTCACCAAGGAGCCGGATCCGGGCGGCCGCTGGTCCGCGCAGTTCCCGGACATGATTGGCTACTCCAGCCAGGGGGGCGGCAAGGTGCCGGCCGACTTCGGATGGAACACCAACCCCAAGCAGTGGCAGGAGGAGCTGACGCCGCAGACGCTGGCGGAGCGCTTCGAGGAGCTGCGCGTGCTGCCTCCCAAGCAGGAAGCCCCCGCGCTGCCCGCGCCCGCGAAGCCCTGAGGCGTCCAGCCGTTCGCTTCCAGGGCCCGGAGGCCTCCGGGTCCTGTCGAGGCGCGGCGCCCTAGCTGAACGGCAGGCTGGCCAGCCGCTCGCGGAAGCGGGCGAGCAGGTCGCGCGCGCCGGCCTCGTCGAGCCCCGCCGCGGCCTCCTGGCGGCCCTTGCGCAGGAACGCGTCGAAGGGCGCCGAGCGGCCCGAGAGCGCGCCCGCCGCCGTCACCGCCTCCTCCAGGACGCGCGCCGCGCCCGGGGAGCCCAGCTCCAGGTGCATCTCCACCTGCTCCAGCCGGGCCCCGCTCGCGGCCCACACCGCGCGGTCGTGCACGGTGAGCCACGTGCGGGTCAGCTCCTCCATCGCCTCCTCCATCCGCGCGAGGAAGGGCTCCACCAGCCCGGGCAGCACCTCCGGGCCCAGCGCGGCCTGCGCGCCCGCCTCGCGCAGCCGGCCTCGCGCCGCGACGATCTCGCGCTTGATGGGCGTCTTCAGCGCCAGCGACGCGGGCAGGGTCACGAACGCGGCCAGGCTCTCCTCGGCCTGCCTCGCCAGCGCGGGCCGCTGGGCGTCCGTGGCCTTCGCGGCGCGCTCCAGGCGGCCTTGCAGCGAGCGGCGCAGGTCCGCCGCCGCGCCGCGCAGGGCGACGCGCGCGCCCATCTGGTTCGCGTAGCCGGGCACCACGTCCTCGCGGCGCACGTCCGCGAAGGCCGCGGCGGTGAGGTACACGAGGTCTCCGATGCGGTTGCGGAAGTCCGCGCGCGACGCGGCCAGCTCCGACATCAGCGTCCAGCGGTCGCTCACCACCTCCGGCCGGCGCATCTGCACGCCCAGCTCCTGCACGCGCCTGGACAGGCGCTCCGCGCTGGCGTGCAGCACGGCCTCCGCCTCCTGCGACAGGCGCTCGTCGGAGCTTGCGGGCGGCGGGGCCCAGCCGCCGTCATTCTTCGACGTGGCGGCGCGCGCGGGCGGCGGGAAGGCGTCGCGGATGGCGGCCACCAGCTTGTTCACGTCCGTCAGCGTCTCGCCGATGGCGGGCGCCATCGTCTCCCAGAGGGACAGGTCCGCGGCGTCGTCGGGCTCGGCGGTGGTGGGCTCGTACTTGACGATGCTCAGGTGTCCCAGCCGGTCGATGGCGACGGCGGCCGCCTGGTAGACCTTGCGCAGCCGCGCCGCGAAGTCGCGGTCCATCAAGGCTTCGAGCAGCGCATCCAGGCGGGGCGGCAGGGCATCCTGGGGAGGACGGTTCTTCGGCGCGACCATGGCGCGTCACCCTAGCTCAGCCCCCCATGGATACGTCATCAGGGGGAGGGATACGTCATCGGGGGGAGGTGGGGATCGGCCTCGTGCTTTCCGGCGTACAGTGAAAAGACGGGGAGAAAACGCATGACAGGTGGCATCCAGCGCCGGCGATGGGTGGCCGGGGGGCTCGGGCTGTTGCTTCTGGGGGGAGGGCTGGCCTTCATGGCCTCCGGGCGGTGTCTGTCCGCCTGGCTGTTCCAGGGCGTGGAGGCGCGGGAGTGTCCGGACGGCGAGCTCCGCCAGACGGTGAGCGTGTCCGCCGCCGGCCTCGCGCGCGGGGCCTCGACCTGGGTGAACGTCTGGGCGCAGGCGCACGGCGTGGACGAGCGGGGCCGCGCGTTCCAGGGCTCCGTCATCCGGGGCTCCGCGGCGCTGTTCCTGGTGGACGCGGCCGGCAAGGAGACGCCGCTGCCGCCGGACGCCAACGGCCACTGGAAGCGCGCCGACTCCGGCGCGCTGTTGGCGCCGGTGACGCTGCCGGAGGTCCCGGACGGCGACTACCAGCTGCGCGCGCGCGTCACCACGCCGCTGGGCACCGGCACGGTGGAGGCGCCGCTGCCCCTGTACGCGCCCGCGCGGGTGCGCGTGCTGACGGACCGGCCCCTCTACGAGCCCGGGCACCGGGTGCGCTTCCGCGCGGTGGCGCTGCGCGCGAAGGACCTGTCGCCGCTCGACGGACGGCCGGGGACGTGGACGGTGATGGACCCCTCCGGGGAGGTGGTGCTGGAGGAGCGCGCGCCCGCGGGCCCCTGGGGCGTGGTGGCGGGGGACTTCCCGTTGGACCGGGGCGCGGCCACGGGCACGTGGAC
>NZ_JAYESI010000007.1:0-264260 GCF_041903675.1 Corallococcus sp. RDP092CA
CCACGGGCCACACCGCCACCAGCTCATCCGCGAGCACCGCCCCACCCGCCTCGCGCCAGAGCCCGCCCAGGGTGCTCTTGCCCGCGCCGGAGTGCCCCACGAACAGCGCGGCCCGCCCCTCGCGCGCCAGCCCCACCCCGTGGACGAGCAGCCCGCCGCGCTTCGCCAGCGCGGACGCGAGCATCACCTTGACCACGTTCTCCACCGGCAACCGCCCGGCTCCGACGACGTCCGCCCGGCTCCGGTCCGGGGAGAGCACGGCGGAATACCCGGCGCCCTCGATGCGCAGCGCCCCCGAGTCACCGGGCTCCAGCCGGGGCAGCTCCTGCACGGCGGGCGGCGCGCGCGGGCCGGGAGGGCTCCGCATCACCAGCCGGGCCTCGGAAGCCACGGCGTCGGAGGCGAGGTGCGCGCCGAACACGCGTCGGAGCGGGCCGGCGAGCGCCGCGTCCTCCACGTCGAGCGACACCGTCCATCCGGCCAGGGTGATCCGGAGCACGGCGTCACGGGGACCCGCCAGGGGGTCCCCGCCAGTCACGGCATGCACTCCGATTCGCCGGGGATGCTGCACATGGACAGCTGCGCCAACGCGACGAAGGGCTGCTCCCACAGGATGGAGGGAGGCACGTACACGGCGGGCGCGGCCGGCGGCTTCGGCACGGAGGGACCCGCGGGAGGCTGTGAAGAGCGCTGGCTCACGTGAAGGCCCACCTAGAAGGGCACCGGGAAGGCGCAGATTCGACCATCCTCGGTACCGACATGCAACCGGCCCACGGTGTGATCGATGGTCGGCACGCCGATGACCTGCCCCGCGGGTCCCACGGTCACCTGCCCGGTGTCCAACCCGTCGTTCTCCAGCTCCAACTGGTGGACCTTCCCATCCGCGCTGCCCACATAGACGCGCGGCACGCCGTTCACGTTGAAGGTGAAGGTGCCGGACGGCTTCTCGATGCCCGTCGTCCACTTCAGCTTCGGAGCGTGGGTCTCGTCCTCGACCTCGTAGCGCTCCACGGTGTCGTTCGTCCGGCTCACCACGAAGCCCTGGCCCTGGGGCCGCGCGAAGTGGGTGAAGGTCCGCTGCGAGGCGCCCTCCACCTGGACGGTCCACGCGATGGCGTAGGTGGCCGGATTCACGCCGTGCACGCGGCCGTCGTTGGCGGTGACCAGGATCTGGTTGCTCGTGGCGTTGCGGACCACGCCGAACTCCAGATCGCCCAGCGCCAGCCGCGCCACCTCCGCGCCCGTGAGGCTGTTGAGCACGCGCAGCGTGTCCGTGCTCACGCCCGACTTGGTCGGCACGTAGAGCCGGTTCGTCGTGTAGTCCACCAGCATGCCGCCGCTCACCATGCCCAGGTCCCCGGGCTGGTAGCGCCAGATGAGCGCGCCCGTGGCCGCGTTCAGCGCGACCACCTGGTTCGGCGTGGACGTGTTGCGCGTGGCGAAGATGGCCAGGTCCACGTTCGAGAACGTCGTCCGGTACTCCGGGTTCGCGTAGTCGAGCAGCTGCGTCACGGGGAACGAGTTGATGATCCCCAGCCCCAGCGTGGTGTTCCTCCAGAGGAACTCACCCGTGGCCGAGTTGATCACCGCCGGCACCCCGGCCATGTCGCCCACGACGATCCACTGCTGCCCCGGCCGGCCCAGCAGCGGCACCACCGGGAAGCGGGTGCCAATCTTTCCCGACAGCTTCACCGGCCGGAAGCGCTCCGCGCCGTCCTCGGCGGGGTTGGCGGTGTTCGTGAGCGTGGCCACCACGGAGTCGTTGAACGAGGTGAAGATGCCCACGCCCAGCTCGGTGACGGGCTGCAGCGTCGTCTCCAGTCCCACCGAGTAGCACCACAGCGGGTTGCCGGTCACGCGCGCCCGCGGAGTGACGAGCAGGCCCTGCGACGTGGGCTGGTTGCCCGGCCCGTACCGCAGCTCGTCGTCCGCGTTGAACACGCGGTAGACATAGGTCGTGCCGTTCGTGACCGCCGTGTCCGTCATGGACGACGCGGAGCTGAACTCGTCCACATAGGCCACCGTCGCGTTGCCCAGCGCGTCCCCCACGGCGTAGCGCACGCCGCTGGTGGGCACGGTGTCGGGCGGCGTCGTGCCCTCGGCGCGGAGAACCAGCGTGCTGCCGTGGTTGAAGGGGTTGTCCCAGGTGAGCGTCACGCTGCCGTCGCGGGCCACGCCGGTGAGGCGCCCCACGTCCGGGGACGCGGTCTCCTGCAGCAGCGTCATCGTCCCCTCCACGCGAATGCGCGGATCGTTGTAGCCCTGGTTCAGCTCCAGCCGGTGGCGGAACGCCGTGTCCGCGGTGACGGCCGTGAAGCCCGAATAGGTGATGCGGAAGGTGGCCTCGCCGCCCACGGGGATTCCGGACTCCGACTCCCAGGTGTAGCCGGCCGCGTCCGTGGAGACGCTCCAGTCACCGAACGCCTGCGGGCCCGACGCCGCCACGGCGAAGTAGTTCACCGCGGGCTTGAGCAGCTTCACTTCATAGATGGGCAGCGTGCCCCGGTTCTGCACCGTGTACGCCACCGTCACGCCCGTGGCCGCCGTGGACACCCGCTCCTGGCTCAGCCGCACGCGGTGCTCCACGATGCGGCCCTTGCGCGCCGTGACGAGGTCCCCCTCCACCGCCGAGCCATTGAGCGTCCCGTCCACCTGCGCCTGGAACTGGTAGCGGGCGCCGGGCGCGCCTGACACCTGATAGCGCCAGGTGAACTGCGCCGAGGCCCCCGGCGCCAGCTGCGCCACGCTCTCCGGCGAGGGCCCGGCCAGGAGCGACGCGGTCGCCCTGCCCAGCAACACCGGCGCGCGCGGGCGCACCTGGGTGTACGTATTCGTGGTGGAGGTGTTGGCCACCGTGAGGCGCAGCGTCACCGGGTCGCCCGGGAACGCGTCCACGATGTCCATGTCCGCCGACGCCACCAGGTCGCCCACGTCCGCCACGGGCGACTCCGCCAGCGGCGCGTTCGAGTCGCTCGTGTGCGCCCGTACGCGCGCGGCCACGGCGCCAGCGGCGGTCGGTCGCAGCGCGACCTCGAAGATGCCCGCGGCCTGGACCGCCAGCGTCTTGCTCGGGTCCTTGTCCTCGGTGGTGAGGGGCACGCTGCTGGTGGACGAGGGGTCGTCCACGGTCACGTCGGCCGCCGAGCCCGTGCCGCGGTTCTCCACCACCACGCGCGCCACCGTCGCGCCGTTGACCGCCAGCACCCGGGGCGACAGCGTCACGTTCGCGGCCAGGATGCCGCGGGTCCACGGCGTCATGGAGCCGATGTTGTAGGTGTAGTTCGTCCCGTCGCACTGGTCGCGGGCATACGTGCCTGACACCAGGCGCTCGGTGGCGTTGTCGGTGGCGCGGTTCGACGGGCCCACCACGCTCAGCACGAAGCGCGCGGACTGATTGCGCGCGAGGCCGCGCCCGTCATCCACGCAGCCCAACGTGGACTGGAAGGTGATGCGCCGCACGGTGGAGTCGAGGTACTCGATCTTCCAGTTCGGGTTCTCCTCCGCCGGCTGGCCGCCCAGCAGCTGGTAGCCCGTCGGGAGGACGAAGGACACCTCCGACAGGCGGGTGTCGGTCGTGGCCGCGGTCGTGTTCGTGACCTCCATGACGAGCTCGGACACGTCGTCCATCACCACGCGCGCGACGGCCTCGTCGGCCGCGGGGATGGGGCGCACGGTCCAGGTCTGGGAGAGGGCCACCGCGGGCAGCAGCGTGGCAAGGAGCGCGAGGATGCGGACATTCATGGCGGGCCTCACGTCACTGCTCCAGGGTGAAGGACGTGGCGGCCAGCTGCGCCCCGTCCAGGAAGAAGCGCACCTGCCAGGTGCCCGTCATGCGCGACATGGCCACGGCCGTGCCCGCGACCGGCAGCGAGTAGCGCAGCGTGCGCGTCTCCTCCGGCCGCGCCGCCACCGTCGCGCTCCGCTTCTCGTACGGGCGCCCACCCGGCGCGATGAACTCCACGTCCACCAGGCCCTTGTTCCGCACGCCGCTCACCACGAAGTCCACGTCCACCTGCTGCACCTCGGACAGCAGCGTGGGCTCCGAGCCCGCGCCCACCACCACCGCGCTCGCGGCCGGAGGCGGCAGCGGCACCGGAGGCGGCTCCTCGGGCGGAGGCTCTTCCGGAGGCGGCTCCTCGGGCGGAGGCTCTTCCACGCCGGGTGCTGGCGGTGGCGGCCGGGTCACGGTCCCTCCTCCGGCCAGCACGTCCGTCGGATCCACGGGGGCGCCGGACCCCGTCCCCTGCCCCGGCTTCACGGACGGCGGCGGCTGGGGAGACACCCCTTCCGAGCACGCCGACAGCACCATCGCCCCCGCCAGCACGGCCACGAGCGCCCGCATCATGACTCCTCCAGAGGCGCGGCACCGGCCGGCGCGCGCACTTCGTCCAACAGCCCCTTGCGCTGGAGCTCCTCCAGGAACCGCAGCGTGTCGGTCAGCACCGGACCCACGTCGGTCGAGAACTCGGAAGCCACCTGCTCCGCCACCGCCCGGGCCGAGCGCCGTCCGTCACACAGCGCCCAGATGCGCGCCGCCGTCGGGTTGAGCCCGCGCAGCGTGCGCCCCTCCGCGTCCAGCACCAGGAAGTCCGCGCCAAAGCCCTCCCCCGAGGTCCCCTCTCGCCGCCTGGGCACGCTGTCCGCCGGAAAGCTCATGCGCGGCCCGTCCTCCCCAGCCACGCGGCCACCCGGCGCTTCAGCGTCGCGCGCCAGCGGCCCAGCCGCCGAGGCCCCACGTCCCAGCGGTCCATCTCCAGCAGCGCGCCACCCCGGCGCACACGCCGCGCGCGCCCCAGGATCCGCACCAGCGGCAGCGGCGGGTCTTCAGCGCCGCCGTTGTCCCCGCGCAGCGAGCAGACCTGCCCGTCACACCAGCGCACCCGGTGCAGCACCAGCGAGGAGTCGAAGCGCGCCAGCACCACCTCACCCGGACGCGGCGGCTCCACCAACGGCTCCACCTCCGCCACGTCACCCGCACGCAACGACGGCCACATGCTGTCCCCGGCCACGGGGATCCAGCGGAGGCCATCGATCACGGACACGGACTGGGAGGCGCTCGACATTGGAGACAAAAGGTACTCCAAAGTCTCAAGCGTCGCGAATCCCCCGGCTCTCGATCCCCCAGCGATTCCCAGGACTTACGACGCCCAACTCCTCCACTCCGGGATTTTCAGGGAAGACCAACCGCCCTGCGCCCCTCCGGCCTGGCGCGTCATGCGGGAGGGGCGCGTGGGATCAGGGCGCGGGCGCCGGGGCTTCCGGCTGGGCGCGCACGGTGGCGGCGACGGTGTCCAGGGCCACCGGGACGGGCTCGCCGCCCGCCATGGGCTTGAGCTTCGCCTGACCGGTGGTGCGCTCCTGCTCGCCCAGCACCAGCGTGAAGCGGGCGCCGGACTTGTCCGCGCGCTTCATCTGGCTCTTGAGGCTGCCGCCGCGCGTGTCGAAGTCCACCTTCAGGCCCTCGCGGCGCAGGCGGCTGGCCAGCTTGAGGCCCTCATCCTGCGAGCCCTCGTCCGCCACGGCGATGAACAGGTCCGGTCGCTGGGTGAACGACCTGCCGCTCTCCTTGAGCAGGAGCACCAGCCGGTCCAGGCCCATGGCGTAGCCCACCGCGGGCACGTCCGGCCCGCCCAGGCCCTTCATCATCTTGTCGTAGCGCCCGCCGCCGCCCACCGTGCTGGCGGTGCCGAGCGCGGGGTGCGCGGCGATGAACTCGAAGACGGTGCGCGTGTAGTAGTCCAGGCCGCGCACCAGCCGGTGGTTCACCACGTAGCGGATGCCCAGCACGCCCAGCTTGCGCTGCAGGTCATCGAAGTGCGCGCGGCACGGCTCGCAGAGGAACTCGAGCACGTTGGGCCCGGCCGCGGCCACCGCCTGGCACTTCTCGTTCTTGCAGTCCAGGACGCGCAGCGGGTTGCGCTCCAGCCGCTGCTGGCAGTCCGCGCACAGCTCTTCCCGGTGCGCCTTCAGGTACTCCACCAGCTTCGCGTGGTACGCGGGCCGGCAGTTGTCGTCGCCCAGCGAGTTGATGTTCAGGGTGACGTCCGTGAGGCCCAGGGCCTCCAGGAACTGCACCACCACGTCCATCAGCTCCGCGTCCTGCGCGGGCTCCTTCGCGCCGTAGGCCTCCGCGCCAATCTGGGAGAACTGGCGGTAGCGGCCCGTCTTCATCCGCTCGTAGCGGAACATGGGCCCCATGTAGAACCAGCGCGTCACCGGCTCCTGGTTGTTCACCGAGTGCTCGATGTACGCGCGCGCCGCGGGCGCGGTGCCCTCCGGACGCAGGGACAGGCTGCGGCCGCCCTTGTCCTCGAAGGTGTACATCTCCTTGCCGACGATGTCGGTCTCCTCGCCCACGCTGCGCACGAAGAGGGCGGTGTCCTCCACCATCGGCGTGCGCACCTCGCCGTAGCCGAAGCGGCCGAACAGCGTGCGCGCGGTCGACTCGACGAACTGCCAGACCTCGATTTCGCCCGGCAGGAGGTCGTTCATCCCCTTCACGCCGTTGATCTTCTGGCTCACGTGATGACTCCGATGCGCGTGCCCATGCGCACCACCGCTTCCGGCTGGAGGCTGTCGTCCCAGCGTACGCGGCCGGGCTCGAAGCAGAGGATGACGGTGGAGCCCATCTCGAAGCGGCCCAGCTCGCCGCCCTTCTCCACCGGTATGGCCGTGCCGTAGGTGTGCACCTTGCCCGGCTGCCCCTGGTGCGTGGTGATGTCCTCGTAGGACGCCTTGATGCGCGACACGCAGGTGGCGCCCACCTTCACCACCGCCACCTTGCCGGCCACGGTGTCCAGGTACGTCACGAGCCGCTCGTTCACGCAGAACAGCGACTGCTTGTTCTTCACCGACGCGGGGTTCACCGGCCAGAACTCACCCGGGATGTACGCGTACCCGGTGATGGTGCCGCCCAGCGGCGCGTGGATGCGGTGGTAGTCGCGCGGGGACAGGTACAGCGTCGTCCAGGCGCCGCCGTGGAACGGCTTCGCCGCCTGCGAGTCCCCCAGCAGCTCATCCACCGTGTACTCGATGCCCTTCGCCTGCAGGCAGCGGCCGTTGTCCGCGTAGCCCACCTGGGACACGCGGCCGTCCACCGGCGACACGACGACCTGCTCGCCCGCGTCGATGGGCCGCAGGCCCGGCTTCAGCCCACGGGTGAAGAACTGGGCGAAGGTCGGGTACTTCTCGAAGGAATGCTCCGCCTCCTCCATGTCCACGTTGTACGCCCTGGCGAAGGCGCGCATGGCCCAGTGGTGCACCGGCGCGGGCGCGGGCAGGCGCGTGGCCAGGCCCACCGCGGAGGACACCGCCGACTTGGGCAGCACGCGCATCAACTTCATGAAGGTCTGTTCGTTCATCGAAGGTCGTCAGCTCTGAAAGAGAGGGTTCAACGCCCGCCATCGTCCGCGGGCACCGTGCCGCCGTCCTGATAACGGCGCACGGTCCGCATGGCGCTCTTGGGTAACAGCGCCAGCACACGGCCGTCTTCAATCACCAGGACGGTGTCCCGGTGGCTGGGGTAGCCCAGCTGGCAGGAGGCCCGGTCGCTCAGCTGCCAGGCATCCCGCATCCCCCGCCCCTCCACCGTGACCGGCGTGGCGCGGGTGAAGCACCCCTCGAAGCCCGCCACCAGCTCGGCGGCCGGGGTGCCCATCTGGGGCCCGGCGATCACCCCGGCGTCCCCGGGTCCGGCGTCCGCCGGCTCCTCCGCCGGGGGCTCCGGCGGGCGGGGGATGTTCGTCTGCGAGGGGTCCACGTTGGGCAGCGTCCGGGCCTGGGCCACGGCGCGGCGCTGCTCCTCCTGCTCCGCCTGCATCCGCGCGCGGCCCTCCTGGATGCGCTGGAGCAGGGACTGGGACGCGGCCGAGTCCACGCTGTCCGCGGGCACGCGCTGGAGCTGCGCCTCGATCTCTCCGATGGAGGGGTCCAGGTACGCCTCGTCCAGCTTCTGGGCGTACAGCACCGTCCACCGGCGGCTGGCCTGCTCGAACTCAGGCGAGGGCGGCGCGGGCGAACGGCTGCACCCGGCGACGACGAGGAAGGCTGCGAGACCAAGGCCCATGAAGGGCCGCTTCGGACGGAGGACCTGGGGACGCACGGCCCCGGTTTATGCCACCTTCCGTCCGGCCGCGCCCCTTTTCCGCACGGGCCGCGCCTTCCCGCCTACACGCCTAGGAACAGCCGCTTGCCGAAGTTGAGCGCCAGGTCCGCGTCGAAGATCTTCTGCGCGGAGGTCTCGATGTCGTACTCCACGCGCAGGTACTCCACCGTGCGCGCGTCCGTGTCGCAGATGACGAAGCAGGCCCGGTTGTCGTAGTCGCGCGGCTGGCCCACGCTCCCCACGGACACGATGTACTTGTAGCCCTTGCGCAGCACGAACTTCTGGGCCACCACGTCGTTCACCTCGCCGTTGCCGATGGCGAACGCGCGGCACAGGTGGCTGTGGCCGATGAACGTCACCTCCGGCAGCTCCGCCACGTACGGCGTCAGCTCCCGCGCCTGCTCCAGCGCGAAGATGTACTCGTAGGCCTTCGGGTCGATGGGAGACCCGTGGCAGAAGCCCACCTCCCCGATGCGGTACGTGTACGGGAGGCTGCGCAGCCAGGCCAGGTTCTCGTCGGAGATGACGTTGGCGCTCCAGTCGAGCGCGTGCCGGGCGGCGTCGTAGTAGTACGAGTAGTCCATCCGCCCCGCCACCGCCGCGTCGTGGTTGCCCAGGAGCGTGATCTCCGCCACCGAGCGCACCAGCTCGCAGCACGGGTTGGGGGACGCCCCGTACCCGACGATGTCCCCCAGCGACACGAAGCGGTCCACCTTCTGGTGCTCCGCCACCCTCAGCACCTCCGTGAGGGCCTCGATGTTGGAGTGGATGTCGGAGATGACGGCGATGCGCATGGGAACCCTATGGGTGGGTCTGCTGCTGGGAGATGATGCGCCGCAGACTCGTCAACGCGTCCGCGTCCAACGCTTCGAATCTCAGGCCCATGCCAGGAGGGTGGCCGGAGGGCTGCTCGTCCTGCCGCAGCCAGACGACCGTGGCTTGGGCCTGCAACTGCGTGTCCGTCGCCTGCTGGGTGAGCCGCACCTGCGTCCGCGTCCCCGCCGCCAGCGGGGTGCTCGTCCTCACGAAGAGGCCGCCCTCGCTCAGGTTGGCGATGCGTGCATACAGGGTCACGTTCTCACCCTCGCACCAGCAGCGCAGGAGGGTGCCGACCCGCGCGTGCTTTCGGTTCTCGCTCAACCCGGGGACCTCCCGGCGTGGCACCTTCCCGGCCACGTCGGCGCTGAAAAAGGACGTCCGCACCGGATTTATTCATCCACTGCGTCCGACCGAGCCTAGGGAGGGTGGGCAAGGCCCGTCAAGTTCCACACCGGGCCCTCCGCCCCGGCGACGCTCCCCTACCCGCCCAGCGGGCCCAGGTCGTCGAAGTGGGTGAGCTTCTTGAACTCGGCGAAGCGGGCGTGGATCTCCGGGCGCTGCACCTCGCGCAGGCGCTCCAGGCTGAACTTCTCCACGGTGAAGGAGGCCATCACGCTGCCCATGACCATGGCCTTGCGCAGCACCTGCTGATCCACCTTGCCGGCGCCGGAGCTGGCCAGGGTGCCCATGAAGCCGCCGGCGAAGGTGTCACCCGCGCCGGTGGGGTCGAAGACCTCCGACAGGGGGAAGGCCGGACAGGCGAAGATGTGGTCCTGGTCGAAGAGGAGCGCGCCGTGCTCGCCGCGCTTGATGACCACGCGCGTGGGCCCCATGGCGAGGATGGCGCGGGCGGCCTTCACCACGTTGTGCTCGCCGGACAGCTGGCGCGCCTCCGCGTCGTTGATGAAGAGCAGGTTCACGCGCTGGAGCGTCTTGAGCAGCGCGGGGCGGCTGCCCTGGATCCAGAAGTTCATCGTGTCCGCGGCCACCAGCCGGGGCGACTTCACCTGATCCAGCACGCGCGACTGGAGCTCCGGGTGGATGTTGCCCAGGAAGACGTAGGGCGTCTCGCGGTAGGCGGCCGGCAGGTTCGGCGAGAAGGACTCGAAGACGTTGAGCTGGGTGTCCAGCGTCTGCGCCTCGTTGAGCTCCCAGCCGTACTTGCCCTTCCAGCGGAAGGTGCGGCCGGC
Source organism: Corallococcus sp. RDP092CA (assembly GCF_041903675.1). Classification (NCBI taxonomy): domain Bacteria; kingdom Pseudomonadati; phylum Myxococcota; class Myxococcia; order Myxococcales; family Myxococcaceae; genus Corallococcus; species Corallococcus sp. RDP092CA. Next base: position 10,114 of record NZ_JAYESI010000007.1, read on the forward strand.
CTCGCGGGTGAGCCCCTCCAGGTCGATGCCCCGCCCGCGCAGGAACTGCAGGTGCGCCTCCGGGAAGTCCTCGCCCACCACCGCCACCAGCTGCACGGGGCTGAAGAAGGACGCGGACGTGGAGAAGTAGGTGGCCGAGCCACCCAGCACGTCCTCCTTCTTGCCGAAGGGCGTTTCCAGCGAGTCCAGCGCGATTGAACCGACGACGAGAAGAGACATGGAGGCTTCTTCCTGGGGGTGACCCGGCGCCAACGGCGGGCGTCAGGGCACGGCGCATTCCAGGGGAAACCCCGTGCCCGTGCCGGGTACGACACCTTCCCGGCAACGTCAAGGGGACAACGGTCTAGAAGGTCGGGATGCCGGTGGTGGTGATGAGCGACTTCAGGTCGTCGTCGGTGAAGAACAGGCCCGCGCCGAAGAAGAAGTCGCGGCCGGCGATGAGGCGCCGGGTGGCCGTGTCGCGCTGCTGGGCGTTGAGGATGTCGTCCATGCCCGCCATGACGAACAGGTGGTCGAACGCCTGGGCGCGCAGCGTGGCGCGCAGGCGCGGGTAGCGCAGCTCGTCCGCCGTGAAGTTGAACGCGTCCATCTTCAGGGTGAGCGCGTCGTCGAAGAGGTGCAGGTCCGCGCCCACGCCGCCGGTGGACTCGATGAGGCCCACGCGCAGGGTGGTGAAGTAGTAGCGCTTGGCGAACTGGAGGCTGACCTTGAAGGACTCCTTGGTGACCTTCTGCGTCTGGATGACCGGGTCGCCCTCGGACGGTGGGTTCGTCTGCACCACCTGCGTGCTGACGGAGCCGCGGGGGTCGTCGATGATCTCCAGCAGGTAGTACTTGTCCGGCTTGGGGATGAGCCGCAGCGTCAGGCCGTTCTTCGACGCGCCCTGCGACACCAGGTAGCTGCTGAACAGGCCCACCTCCGTCTGGAGGGTGCTCAGGCGGGTGGCGAACTCGCTCACGTCGGTGACGGCCTCGCTGAGGCGCTGGCCCAGCTGCTCGTCGGTGAGCAGCGCGCCCGCGGCGCCCTCGCCGTCCTTCACCTTGCGGGTGATCTCCTCCAGGTTGGCGAGCGTGCTGTCCAGCCGGCCCAGGGTCTGCTTGAGGCTGGAGACGCTCTCCTTGAACTCCCCTTCCCCGCTGCCCACGATGTTCTTCACGGTGCCCAGCACCTGGCGAACGTCCTGGGTGATCATCTCCACGTTGGTGACGATGCGCGTCACCTCCGCGCCGTTGCCCTGGGTGATGGCGCGCACGTCCGCGGACACGCCCTCCACGTTCGCCATGATGGTGTCCAGGCGATCCGTGTTGCGGCGCACCGTGGCGTCTACCGAGTCCGACAGGCGGACCAGGTTCTCCACGATGCGCTCCAGGCTGCCCGCGCCCTTCTCGCCGCCCAGCACCTCGCGCAGCGCGCCCGTCACCTGCTGGATGTCGGAGGTGATCTGCGACAGGGACTCGAAGACGGCCTCCACGCCCTGCGTGTCGATGACGCGGCGGATCTGCCCGCCGTTCTCCAGCTCCGGCGCCTGCTCCGTGCCGGGGTTCAGGTCCAGCAGGTAGTCGCCCAGGAGCGACTCCGAGCGCTTGGTCACCGCGGCGTCCTGGCGCAGATCCACGCCCTTGCGGATCTTCAGCCAGACCTTCGCGCGCGTGCCCTCCAGGCTGATGTCGCTGATCTCCCCCACGGGGATGCCGGCGATCTGCACCCGGCCGCGCACCGCCAGGCCGGACGCGTCCCGGAAGTAGGCCCACACCTGGGTGGAGTCACGGTCGCTCAGCCCGCCCTTCTTGGCGAACAGCACGAACGTGATGAGGAATGCCCCGGCGGCGAGGACCAGCAGGCCAACACGGAAGGGCGTGACGAGCTTCTTCACCTGATGTGACTCCGAGCGCTACCACCGGCCGCGCGCGACTCTAACGATTTGCATGACGGGTGCCAGCTTTTCATGCAGGGCTGAAATCCTGGGGGGCCGGCTTCCCCACACGGGGGGCTCAGTTCTTGCCGAACCAGGTCTGGAGGAAGACCTGGACGGCCGGGTGCTGGGACTCGCGCAGTTGCTCCGGCGGGCCGTGCTCCACGATGAGGCCCTTGGACAGGAAGGCGATCTGGTTGGCCACGTTGAAGGCGGACGCGATGTCGTGGCTGATGACCACGCTGGTGACGCCCAGCTCCTTCTGCGCGGTGAGGATCATGTCGTCCACGGAGTCCGTGGTGATGGGGTCCAGGCCGGTGGTGGGCTCGTCGTAGAGGACGACCTTGGGGTCGAGCACCACGGCGCGCGCCAGGCCCACGCGCTTGCGCATGCCGCCGGACAGGTCCGCGGGGAAGCGGTCCTCCACCGAGCGCTTGAGCCCCATGAGGTCCAGGCGCTTGCGCACCTGGGCGCGGATCTCGTCCTCGGACAGCCGGGTGTGCTGGCGCAGCGGGAAGGCGACGTTCTCGAACACCGTCATGGAGTCGAAGAGCGCGGCGGCCTGGAACACCATGCCGAAGCTGCGGCGCACCTGCTGGAGGGCCTCCACGCTCATGGGGACGATGTCCTGCCCGTCGACGATGACCTGGCCGCTGTCCGGCTTGAGCAGGCCGATCATGTGCTTCATCAGCACCGTCTTGCCGGAGCCGGAGCCGCCCAGGATGACGCAGGTGCTGCCCGCGGGCACGGTGAGGTTGATGCCGGTGAGGACCTTGTTCCCCGAGAACGTCTTGTGCAGGTCGACGATGTCGATCATCGCCCGCTCGGAGCCGGGGGCCGCGGGCGATGTCGGGGTCGGCGGGCCCATCAGTGCATCAACATGCCGACGATGAAGTCGAGGATGAAGATGGACAGCGCGCTGGACACCATGGCCTCCGTGGTGGCCTGGCCCACGCCCTTGGCGCCGCCGGACGCGTTGTAGCCCTTGTAACAACAGATGAGGGCCACGGTGAGGCCGAAGATGGCGCCCTTGAGGAGGCCCTCGTAGACGTCGGCCGGGGCCAGCCACTGCTGCGTGCGTGACAGGAAGGTGCCGGGGGAGATGCCCAGGCCGAAGACGGCGACGACGTAGGCGCCCGCCATGCCCGTGGTGTTGAAGAGCATGGTGAGCGCGGGGACCATGAACAGGCCCGCGAGCACCCGGGGCACCAGCAGGTACTGCACCGGGTTGACGGCCATGGTCTCCAGCGCGTCCACCTGCTCGGTGACGCGCATGGTGCCCAGCTCCGTGCACATGGCGGAGCCCGCGCGCATGGTGACCATCAGCGCGGCGAACACGGAGGCCAGCTCGCGGGTGAGCGTCAGCGCGACGGTGGGGCCCACCAGGCTCTCCGCGTCGAACAGGGCGAACGCGGTGGAGGTCTGGAGGGCGAACACCATGCCGGTGAAGGTGCCGGTGAGCCCCACGATGAAGATGGAGCCCACGCCCACGAAGTCCAGCTGGGTGAAGAGGTTGTGCAGCCGGAACGGGCGCCGCACGCTCCAGCGGAAGACGTCCAGCCCCAGGGCGACCACGCCGCCCAGGCTGCTGACGACGTCGATGAGGCCCTTGCCCAGTCCCTCCACCGACTGGACGAAGGCGGCGGTGAACCGGTTGGGTTTGCTGGGGGTCTCGGTCGTCATGCGCTCAGGCGGGCGACTCTACGTGCTCCGGACGGCGGCACAAGGGAACTGAGCGCGGCCCCATCCCACCCCCACCTCCATCGGTTGGCTGGCCGGGGGGCGCCCACGCGGCGTGAGGGTGCGATGCGATGGGACTTCCTCCGCCTGGGGTCGGCCGTTATGTTCCGCGACCCTCTTTACTTCCACGCCCGGCGCGCCCCTGCGGGGGAGTTGCCGGGCCAGAGCGACACGACAGCATGGCTACTCCGAAGGTCGGCGGCGAGGTGGATGCCCAGTGCACCCGCTGCAAGATGAATCTGGCGCACACCATCCTCGCGATGGTCGGTCCCAAGATCGTGCGCGTCCGCTGCAACACCTGCGGCGGGGACCACGCGTTCCGAGGCGTCGCGGGCGTCACGGACCGCCCCACGAAGGCCTCCACGACCCGCGCGCCCCGCGCGGCCACGTCCAGCGGCACGCCCCGCGCGGAGAAGGTGGTCATCTCCTTCGACGAGCAGCTCGCGGGCAAGGACATCGCGAGCGCGCCCAAGTACAGCCCGAAGGACACCTACAAGGTCGACCAGGTGCTCCACCACCCGACGTTCGGCGTCGGCCTGGTGACGGCGGTGCGCGGCGACAAGGTGGATCTCACCTTCCGCTCGGACACCAAGACGCTGGTGCACGGCCGGGGCGGTCCCCCGGTGGAGAAGCCCGTCTTCAGTCCGCCGACGAACAAGCACTCCGGACCCGCGGACAAGCCCATGGCCGAGCCGTCCGCGGACGCGGTCGCTGAGACTTCCCTGCCTTCCGGGGATTGACCCGGAGGCTGGAGCGGCGGTCAACTGACACACCTGGGTGTCCCGTATGCGTCCGCCGCTCCACCTCGCTCTCTGCCTCCTGCTGCTGGGTGCCGCCGTGGCGAGGGCGGAACCGCCGGAGGTGGAGGCGACGCCCGGGCGCGTGGTGCTCGGGCAGGACGTGGCCGTGGAGGTGCGGGTGCGGGTGCCCAGGGGCACCGGCGCCGTGCGCGCGGCGGCCTCCTCCGGCACCTGGGCGCAAGCGCGGCTGGAGGGCGGCGCCGAGCGCGTCTTCCTCTGGACGCCCCCGCCGGTGCGCTACCCGCTGTGGGCGGTGCTCGCGTTCTGGGTGGAGGATGGCCGCGCGCCGGAGGTCACCACCGTGCGGCTGCCGCTGTTCGGGCGCACCACGCTGGAGGTGTCCACGGCGCCGGGCGCGGACGTGGTGGTCGCGGTGGGCGACGGGCGCTTCGGTCCGGTGAAGGCGGATGGGCACGGCCGGGCGCAGGTGCCCGTGGAGGTGCCGCCGGACACGACGGAGGCGCGCGTGCTCGCGACCCGCGGGGCGCTCACCACGGATCGCCGCGCGCCGCTGGAGGTGCCCGCGACGCGCCCGCTCGTCGCCGTGCTCACGCCGGATCCGCTGCCCGTGGAGGGCGGTGGCTGGCTGATCATCGCCGGTGACGAGGAGCGGATCTCCGCCTCGGAGCTGACCGTGGAAGCCGCGGGCGCCACCGTGAAGCCGGTGGCGCCCGCCGCCGAGCGGAGACCGTCCGCGCCGGAGACCGCGCGCTACGTGATCCAGCCGGAGGAGCACGCGACGGGCGTGTCCGTCGCCGTGGGGTGGCGTGAGGCGCCCAGCGAGGACGCGGCGCGGCTCCACGTCGCGGTGAAGCCCGCCCCCGCGAAGCCCCCGGATCCGGAGACGGTCACCGCGCCAGCCTCCCCTGCCCCGCAACCCCCGGCCGAGCCCGCGCGCGCGATGGCGGGACGGACGTCGCTGTTCCTCCTGGGCGGCGCGGCGTTCGCGAGCGGCGCCAATGGCGGGCCGCTGCTGGGGCTGGGCGTGTCCCAGCCGCTGCCGGTGTGGCGCTGGCGCGTGGCGGCGGAGGCGGAGGTGGGCCTGCGTCACGCGAGCCTGGAGGGACGTCAGGACACCGTGGACGTGCGCTCGCGCGTGTGGGGCATTCCCCTCCTTTTGTCCGCGCGGGTCACCCTTTTCCAATGGGGCTCCTTCGAGCTGGACGGCCGTGCAGGCGGCGGCGTGCTGGCATTGAGCCATCGCCTGACAACGGCGCCGGTCGAGACCGGGGCCGGCTTTCCTGACGTCGTGGATGAGCGCAGAGTGCGCGCCATGGGATTCCTGGCCGCGCAGGGGGCGTATGGCTTTGGTCGCTGGAGCCTCTTCACCGAGGTGCGCGCGGCGCTGGCGCCCGTGGAGACGCCCCTGCTGCGCGCCCAGATGGGCGGCGTGGCCGTGTCCGCGGGGCTGAGGTTCGCTCCGTGATGCGCGCGGGCCGGGTGGGCGTCGCGGGGATGACGGTGCTGGCGTGGGCCTGCACGGGCGACCCTGGGGCGCTGCCGCCGCCCAGCATCATCGGCGTGGAGCCCGCGACGCTGCCGGTGAACGCGAAGGACAAGGACATCACGGTGCGCTTCGACGCGCGCTACAGCGTGGCCGTGGACTACGGCGCGGAGAAGGTGGACGCGCGCATGGGGCCGGGCCGCGTCTGGGTGGATGATAAGGAAGCGAAGGTGACGCGCTTCGACCCGGCGGGCGTCGCCATCGCGACGGTGCCCCGGGGCCTGGGCGTGGGCCCGCACGCGGTGCTGCTGCAACTCGACGACGGGCGCGAGGCCGTGGCCGAAGGGGCCCTCACCCTGCGGCCTCCGGGGCAGGAGGTCGTCGAGCCCCCCGTCACCGAGGACGGGGGCGTGCTCATCCTGACCGACGCGGGGCCCCTCGAGTCGGACTTCGACGGCGGGGTCGACACCTCGGACGGCGGCGTGGTGGTGGACGCGGGCCCCGGGCCGGACACGCCGATGCGCGAGGGCGACATCACGGCCTTCAGCTTCGACACCATCGAGGGCACGCGCATGAGCCGGACGGCCTTCGCCATCACGGTGCGGGCGCAGGGCCCCCGGGCCGGGCACTTCCAGGGCTCGGTGGAGCTGTACGCGTCGCGCGGCACTGTGACGCCCACCAAGATCGGCCCGTGCGCCAGCGGCGTGTGCAACGCGACCATCGTCATGGACGCGCCCGCGGGGAACGTGAGCCTGTCCGCCATGGACAGCTTCGGCGCGACCGGCGAGTCCAACACGTTCCGCCTGGAGCCGTACAAGTAGCGCGGGGCTCACCCCGCCGCGCGCAGCAGCTCCAGCGCGCGCTGCATGTCCGCGGGCAGCGGCGCGTCCACCCCTCGCGCGGGCAGCCCGGGCAGCGCGGGCCACTCCACGCGAGCGGCGTGCAGCGGCGTCCGGGACAGCACCTCTCGCGTCCCCTGCCCTCCGAGGTCCCCTTCCGCGAGCGGTGCCTCGCGGCCGTACTGGTGGTCCACGAGCAGCGGGTGGCCCAGGGACAGCAGGTGCACGCGGATCTGATGCGTGCGGCCCGTCAGCGGCTCCGCCTCCACCAGCGACGCGCGCGCGAAGGTCTCCACCGGGCGCACCCGCGTGCGCGAGGGCTTCGCGTCCGGCTCGTCCGGCCTCGCCACGCGCATGCGCCCCTTGCGGGCGGCCACCAGCGGCGCATCCACCAGTTGGGGCGCCTCCAGCCGGCCCTCCACCAGGGCGCGGTAGCGCTTGCGCACCTTGCCCGTCTCGAAGGCCTGGGACAGCGCGCGGTGCACGGCCGCGTCCAGCGCGAACACCAGCGCGCCGGACGTGTCCCGGTCCAGCCGGTGCACCACGTAGACCTTGCGGCCCAGCGCGGCCTCCAGCGTGTCGCGCAGGGACGGGCCGCCCTCGCGGCCGGGGATGACGAGCACCCCGGCCGGCTTGTCCACCACCATCACGCCCGCGCCCTCGAAGAGGACGCGGGGAACGTCACCGCTCATTCGTAGTCCGACGCCGGCACGACGGTGATGGGGCCCAGCCCTTCCAGCAGGGGCTTCACCTCCGACGCCTTGCCCAGCACCACGATGACGGGCGGGTCCGCGAACGCGTACTTCTTCGCCACGGCGGCCACGTCCTTCGGCGTCACCGCGCGCAGCCGGTCGCGGAACTTCTCCACCCAGTCGTCCCCCAGGGCGTGCATGCGCATGTCCGCGATGACCGAGGCCACGGACTCGTTGGTCTCCGTGCGCATCGGATACAGGCCGGCCAGGTAGCTCTGCGCGTCCTTCAGCTCGCGGGGCTTGAGGCCCCCGTCGCGCACGCCGTGGATCTCCTTCAGCGCCACGTCGATGATCTCCCGCGTGGACGCCGTCTTGGTGAACGTGGACAGCGCGAAGATGCCGCCCGCGCTCATCGTGTCGAAGTAGGAGCTGACGCCGTAGGTGAGGCCGCGGTTGACGCGGATCTCGTTCATCAGCCGCGACGTGAAGCCACCGCCCAGCGCGATGTTCATCGCCGTGGCCGGGAAGTAGTCCTCGTGGCCCAGCCAGAAGCCCGGGCCGCCCAGGCGCACCTGGGACTGCGTCTGGTCCGGCTTGTCCACCAGCAGCACCGTGCCGGCCTTCGCCAGCGGCTCCTGCTTGCGCGGCAGCATCGGCTGGACATCCGGGCCGCCCGTCCAGCCGGCGAAGGCGCGCTCCGCCTCCGCGGCCACCGTCTCCGGCGCGATGGCGCCCACCACCGTGAGCAGGGACACCCGGGGGCCCATGCACTCGGCGTGGAAGCGGACCACGTCGTCGCGGGTGAAGGTGGACACGGTGCGCTTGTTGCCGCCCACGTCGCGCCCGTACGGATGGTCCCCCCACACGGCGCGCGTGAAGGCGCGGTCCGCGATGGCCGAGGGGTCATCCAGGTCGTTGGCGAACTGCGCCAGCGCGCGCTCCCGGGCGTCCACGACCTCCTGCTCCGGGAACGTGGGCTCGCGCACCACCTGGCCCAGCACGTCGAGCATCTCGGAGAAGTGCTCCGCGGGCGTGGTGAGGTAGACGGACAGCACGTCCTCGTTGACGCCCGCGTAGAGGCTGGCGCCCACGAACTCGATGGCTTCACTGATGCCATCCGCGTCCATGCGCTTCGTGCCCCGGCGCAGCAGGCGCGCGGTGAAGTCCGCCAGGCCGTCCTTGCCCGCCGGGTCGAACACGGCGCCCGCGCGCATCACCAGCCGCACGGACACCAGCGGCAGCGGCCCGCGCTCGGCCGCGATGACCTTCAGGCCCGTGGACGTGGTGCTCTCATGCAGCGCGGGCAGCTTCAGCTCGCCGGTGGCGACGGCCCCGGGTTTCGGCGCGGACGACAGCTTCTTCACGCGCGCCGGCACGGCCTTCTTCGCCCGCGCGACCTGCTTGCGCGCGACGGTGGCCTGCTTGCGCACGGCCTTGGCGGCCTTGCGGACGGTGCTCTTCACGGAGGCGATCTTTCGGGAGGCCATGGGTTACGCTTCCGCCGTTTCGTCGCCGGTCTCCGCGGCGCCGGCTTCGGGGTGGAGGGTGACCACCGAGCGGCGCTCGGGGGCGAAGTACTTCGCGGCCACGGCCTTCACCTGCTCCGCCGTGACGGAGGCGTAGAAGGTCGGCAGGGACAGGCCCTCGCGCCAGTCGCCGAGCAGCGCCTCGTAGTGGCCCAGGGCGTGGCCCCGGCCGCTGTTGGTGGACAGCTCGCGCAGGTGGTCCGCGCGCAGGTTGTTCTTCGCCTTCTGCAGCTCCTTGTCGGTGACGCCCTCGCGCGCCAGCTTCTCCAGCTCCGCGTACAGCAGCGCCTCCACCTTCGCGGGCTCCGAGTCCGGCTTGAGCTCCAGGTAGAACAGGATGGTCCCCGGGTCGATGCGCCAGCTCCAGTCCAGCATCACCGACACGGCGGCCTTCCGGTCATACACCAGGGACTTCACCAGCCGGCTGCCCTCGCCCTTGGTGAGGATGTACTGGACCACGTCCAGCACCAGCGTGTCCTCGTCGCTGGCGGCCGGGCCCCGGAAGCCGATCATCACCGACGGCGACTGCGCGGGGTGGCGCACCACGGCGCGGCGCTCGCCCTTCTGCTCCGGCTCCGCGTTGAGCACCGGCGCGGGCGTGGGGCCGCGCGGGATGTTCCCGTAGTACTTGCGCACCAGCGCGAGCGTCTTCTTCGGGTCGATGTCCCCGACGATGTAGAGCACCGCGTTGTTGGGCGCGTAGTACGTGCGGAAGTACTGCTGGCAGTCCTCGCGGGTGATGTTCTCGATGTCGGCCATCCACCCGATGACGGGCCAGCGATACGCGTGCGCCTTGTAGACGAGCGTGCCCAGCTCCTCGTCCATCATGCCGGGGATCTCGTTGTCCACGCGGACGCGGCGCTCCTCCATCACGACTTGGCGCTCGCTGGCCAGGGTCTGGTCGGAGATGCGCAGGGAGCGCATCCGGTCCGACTCCAGGTCGAGCACCGTCTCCAGCGCGTCCGCGCTGAAGTCGTCGTAGTACACGGTCATGTCGTTGGACGTGTACGCGTTGGAGCGGCCGCCGTTGGACTCCAGCGTCTTGTCGAACATCTTGGGGCCGTACTTCTTCGCCCCGTTGAACATCATGTGCTCGAACAGGTGGCTGATGCCGGTGATGCCGGGCCGCTCGTTGCGGCTGCCCACCTGGAAGAAGGTGTAGAGGCTGACCACCGGGGCCTGGTGGTTCGCCAGCAGGCGGACCCTGAGCCCGTTGGGCAGGGTCGCCTCGTGAACGTCGAAGAGCGCTGCGAGCGTGGGGTCCACCGCGCGCACGGCGGTGGACCGCGGGGATGCCTTGGACATAGGTGCCACACCGTAACCACGGCGCGGCTAGAGATCCACGACACCTTCGCGCAGGGCCATCACCACCGCGTCCACGTGGGAGTTGACGCCCATCTTCCGGTAGATATGCGACAGGTGCGTGCGCACCGTGCGCCGCTCCAGCGTCATGACCCGCCCCACCTCCGCGTTGGACAGGCCCTTGGCCACGTAGCGCAGGACGTCCAGCTCCACGGCCGTCAGCCCCCAGGGCAGCTCGGCGGGTTTCCGGGCCGGCCGGGCCTGGATGGACTGGAAGTAGTTCCAGAAGCGCCGGGCGATGATGGGCTCCAGCACGGTGCCCCCGTCCATGACCTCCTGGATGCCGGAGCGGATCTTCTCCGGCCCCACCCGCTTCACCAGGTAGCCGGACGCCCCCGCCTGGATGGCCTCGTAGACCTTCTGCTCCTCCTCGAAGGACGTGAGGATGAGGATCTCCACCTCGGGGGCGCGGCGCTTGACCTTCTGGGTCACCTGGATGCCGTTGAGCCCCGGCAGCTCCAGGTCCAGGAGGACCAGCTGCGGGCGCTCGCGGACGATGACGTCCACGGCCTCCTCCCCATCCTGGGAGGTGCCCACCACCTCCAGCTCCGGGAAGGTGCCCAGCACCTTGACCAGGTTGCGGAGGAGCTGGGGCTGGTCCTCGACGACGAAGATGCGCGTGCGCTCCACGAAACTCACCGCCTGGTGGGGGGAGGCTGGAACTGCTCGTCCAGCTTCTGGTGCTGGCCCCGCGAGAAGCGGAGCTGGAAGTCCTTCTGCTCGCCGGTGGCGATGGCCACCACGCGGATGTCGCGCGTGCCCACGCGGACCGGGTGTTTCACCAGCGGCGTCGTGCGCCGCACCTTCGCCCCGTCGATGTAGACGGTCGCGGGGAGGTTGGTGCGCAGCGTGAGGAACGCGCGCTGGTTCCGGGGCGGCAGGCCCGGCTCGGCGGTCTCCTCCTCGGCGTCCCCGTCCTCGATGTCCCGCGCGCCGGGGGTGGGCGGAGGCGCGGGCGGAGGGGGCGCGATGGGCTTGAGCGCGGAGGGGTTCGCGGAGGTGCCGTTCGGCGCGGGCGCGTTCGGATCGTAGCGGGGCACCCCGGGTTCATGGACGGGCCCCAGGCCCAGCCGCCACGCGGCGACCGCGAACATGAACAGGCCCACCAGGGCGATGCCGCCCGCGATGAAGAGCAGGCGCTTGCGGCGGGTCGCGGGATCCACCGCGCCCATGCGCGGCGTCTCCACCGTGTCGAAGCGCTGGTTCACCGGCAGGTGGCGGTCCGACGGCGCGGGGATCGCCATGTCGTGGCGCACGCGGCCCTCCGCCTTCGGAGGAGCCGCGCGGCGCTCCGAGCGGGGCTCGGCGGGGAGTGCCTCGGTGGGCTCGGCGCGGCCCCGGCGCTCCTGGCGGGGCACGCTCGCGTCGGCGGAAGCGGGGGCTCCCGCAGAGGGGAGCACGGCGGTCTCCTGGCCGGGCCCCCTGCCGCCAGCACCGCGCGCGGGCCGCAGGGGTGGGCGCTTCGCCCCGGACGGGGGTTCTTCTTCCAGCGGCCCGGGCTGGCCGGGACGCAGGGCGGCACGACGACCGGAGGGCGGGACCGGCTCATCTCCGCCCAGGGGCGGCGCGGGGCGCATGGCCGCGCGGCGGCCGGTGGGCACGGGCGGTTCATCGTCCCCGAGGGCTGGCGCGGGGCGCATGGCCGCGCGGCGGCCGGTGGGCACGGGCGGTTCGTCGTCCCCGAGCGGCGGTCCGGAGAAGTCCTCGATGACCTTCACGCGGGGATTCCGTCCGGCGCGCGGGGCGGCGCCGCCCTCCGGCTTGCGGGACTTCTGCGCGAGCACGCCGGGCGGCGCGTCCCAGCCCTGCTCCAGGGGCCCCGCGGGCGACAGCTCCGTGCTCCGCGCCTCGTCCTCGGGACCGAGCTCGTCGTCCCCGGGCGCGTCCGGCGCGTAGTCCTCCGGGCGGAACTCCTCGAAGGCGGGCGCGGAGGCCTCCTGCGTCTCGGCGGACGCCTCCTCCTCCGTGGGCGCGCGGCTGTATGGCGCGCGCTGGACGATGGAGGCCTCGAGCTCCTCGGCGTGCAGGTCCTCCATCTCCGCCCCGGAGATGGGCTCCAGCGCGAAGGGCTCCGGGAACGGCACGGGCCCGGGGGCGGCGAGGCTCACCTCGTTGGGGAACAGCTCCGCGACGAAGCGGGCCACCTCCTCCGCGCCGGGCAGTCCGCCGCTCGCGGAGAGGAAGTTGCGCAGGGCCTGGGCGAACTCGCCGCACGAGCGGAAGCGCCGCTGGGGCGAGGGCTCCACCGCGCGCATGATCGCCGGATCCAGCCGCGAGTTGATCCGCCGATCCAACCGGCTGGGCGGAGGCAGCGTCTCGCGGCGGGTGCTCACGCCGCTGCCGGGCACCACCGCCTCGCGCAGCGTGAGCAGCTCGTAGGCGATGGCCCCCAGCGAGTACACGTCCGACGCCTCCGTGGGCGCCTCTCCCTTGGTCACCTCCGGCGCGCGGTACGCGCTGCGGCCCCGGTGCGCGAACGTGCGCTTGAGCTGGGGCACGGCCAGGAGCGCCTGCAGCGCGCCGAAGTCGCAGATGGCCGGGAAGCCGTCGCGGGCCAGGAGCACGTTGCCCGGGGTGATGGCCCCGTGGACGGCGCCCGCGTCGTGCGCGAGCTGCACGGTCTCCAGGAGCTGGATGACGATGGAGAGCGCCACCGCGGGCGGCAGGAGGACTTCCTTGGTGTTGAGGCGCTGGAGCGCGACGCCCAGCGTGAAGCCCTCCACGTCCTCGCGCACCACGGCGAGCCGCTGGCGCACGAAGCCCACGTCCACGACGTGGAGGAGCCCCGGGTGGCGCACGGGCTGGAGCATCCGCACCGTCTCCGCCAGCGCGCGAGCATAGGCGGGGTCCGAGGTGCGCGGCAGGAAGAGCTTCACCGCGACGGGGATGGTGGGCAGCAGCAGGGCCTCGTACAGCTCCGCCAGGTCCCCCGCCTCCGTGCGGCCTGTGAGCCGGTACGTCCCGCTCATCGAGCCTTCCGGGGCGCCTTGGGCCCGCCAGCGCGGCGGCGGGACACGGCGGCGAACATGAAGCCGCACCACACGCACGACTCACCGCGCCGTCCGCGAGGCAGCTCCAGGGTGCAGCCGGGGCAGCGTGGCCGGGGCCGGGTGGAGCGGACGGTGGCGGAGGAGCCAGCGGTGCGGGTGCGGACAGGGGGTGGCTTGCGGGCCTCCAGGGCGAGCCGGGCCTCCAGACGGCGCACACGGTCTTCCAGCGCGGTGATGCGAGCGGACAGGCGCGCGTGGAGGTCCTCGGCGGAGGCCGGGGATGGACGTGGGGTGCGCATCGTTGGACAGAGCGTGCCAGCCCCTCGCGAAGCCCGCAAGGACACGGGCGAAGGGTGAGCGGCGCGTGTTATGTCTTGCGGTCCCGTGTCGCCCCTACTCTCCCCTGCCCAGCCCATCCCGGGCGGACCCTCCGTGGATCCGCTGCACGGGAGCTTCCGTTCCTCCATCCGCCGCGAGCACGCCGAGGACGCGGCCCATCGGGCCCGGGAGCTGCTCACCGACGACGTGCTCGGCCGGCTGCTCACCACCCCGCGAGAACCGGCGGACCACGTGCCGCATGCGCGGGAGGTGTTCGTCAACCGCAACCTGCGCATGGACCACATCGAGCTCATCGGGTTCGACATGGACTACACGCTGGCCATCTACCACATGCGCCGGCTGGAGCAGCTGTCGTTCGACATGACGATCGCGAAGCTGATCAGCGAGTACGGCTACCCGCCGTTCATCGGGGGCCTGCTCTACGACCACCACTTCGTGATGCGCGGGCTGGCGGTGGACCGGGTGAACGGCAACGTCCTGAAGATGGACCGCTTCGGTCACGTGGGGCGCGCGTACCACGGCCTCCGGCCGCTGAAGCGCGACGCGTGGAAGGAGCTGTACCGCAACAAGCGGGTGCGGCTGCGCAACCCGCAGTTCGCGTGGAACGACACGCTCTTCGCGCTTCCGGAGACGTGCCTGTATTCGGGCATCATCGAGCTGATGGAGTCGCTGGGGCACACCGTGAACTACGGCAAGCTCTACGACGACATCCGGGAAGCCATCGACACGGTGCACCGGGACAACTCGCTCAAGCGCGAGGTGCGCAAGGACCTGGCGCGCTACGTGTTCCTGGATCCGGAGCTGGGGCCGGCGTTGCACAAGCTGCGCTCGGGCGGGAAGCGGCTGTTCCTGCTGACGAACTCCGCGTGGGACTACACGAACGCGGTGATGCGCTACCTGCTGGACGGGCAGCTCCCGGAGTACCCTAGCTGGAAGAACTACTTCGACTTCGTGGTGACGTCGGCGGCCAAGCCGGCGTTCTTCACGGAGAGCCGGCCGTTCCTGGAGCTGGACGCGTCCACGGAGGCCGGCAAGGTGGTGGGCGAGGCGAAGTCGCTGGAGCGCGGCACGGTGTATTCCGGCGGCAACCTGGCGCAGTTCGAGGAGTTCACCGGCCACCGGGGCGAGCACATCCTCTACGTGGGCGACCACATCTTCGGCGACATCCTGAAGTCCAAGAAGTCGTCGCTGTGGCGCACGTGCATGATCGTCCAGGAGATCGAGGACGAGATCACGTACACGGACGCGCGGCGCGAGGAGATCACCACGCTGTCGGAGGTGGAGCTGACGCGCGCGCGGCTGGACGACGAGGTGAACCACCGCAAGACGGTGCTGAATGCCCTGGAGCGCCGGCTGGAGCGCGAGGAGCTGTCGGAGCCCGCGCGCCACGAGGTGGAGGAGCAGCGCAAGAGGACGAAGGGGGAGCTGGAGAAGCTGCGCCGCTCGCTGAAGGAGGCCAACGGCATCGCGGCCACGCTGGAGCGCGACGTCGAGGAGGGCTTCAACCCGTACTGGGGCCTGCTGTTCAAGGAGGGCAACGAGAACAGCCGCTTCGGCTACCAGGTGGAGCAGTACGCGTGCCTCTACACGAGCCGCGTGTCGAACTTCCTGCACCACTCGCCCATGCAGTACTACCGCTCGCCGCGCGACCTGATGGCGCACGAGCAGGCCGGCGCGCTGTCGAGCAAGATGTCCCCGATGGGGAGCGAAGGTCCGCCGAAGGGCTCGGAGAAGGAGTAGCTCAGGGCCGCGCGGGCAGCCGGCCCCAGATGACGTCGCTGAAGCGCGAGGTGGGCTCCGGCTGGATGCCCAGCTTCCTCAGGTCGTCGGTGTGGCGGGCGCCCTTCACGACGACCCACCGGCGGGCGACGCGCCTCCCCTCCTCCACGGCTTCGGGCGTGAGGGGAGCGTGCTCCGCGAACCGGCGCAGGACGTCGAAGGCGGGCTGGGCCTTCTTGGGCTTGGCGAACATCGGGTCGAAGAAGACGACGTCGAAGGACTGCGGGGGCAGCGTCCTCAGGTACGCGTGCGCGTCCGCGTGGCGCACTTCGATGGCGCAGGAGTCCTCGCCCCGGTCGTAGCGCTGGAGGCCCTCCGCGGCGACGATGCACAGGGGCAGGCTCTTCTCCAGACCGACGACGCGGCCCGTGGGCCCCACGGCGAGCGACGCCACCAGCGCGTCCTGCGCGAGCCCCAGGGTGCAGTCGAGCATGGCATCGCCCGGGACGAGCTCGGCGACCTTGAGGAGCGCGTCGTCGCGCTGCCCCTGGCGAAGGCGCATGCGCCGCAGGTGCGCCATGCCCGCGTGGAAGCCGAACGAGCCCTGCGGCTCCCACAGCGTCACGCCGTCGCCGCCCACGACGAGCAGCGCATCGACCCGGGTGCCCAGCCAGGGCGCGATGCCCTCACCGGAGCGGCGCGGCAGGAACGGCAGGCTCCACCGCTGCGCCACGGCCCGCGCCTCGCGCACCGTGGCGGCATCCGTCTTCGTGCTGGTGGTGACGGCGAGGGGGACGGACGGCATCGAGACCGCCGCCCTACTCCGCGACCGCCTGGAGCTTCCGGCCACCCTGCATCTGCGCCACCGTCACGGACTGGTTCCGGCCGTTGCGCTTCGAGTGGTACAGGCACTGGTCCGCCAGGTCGATCAGCTGCTGCTTCTCCATCGCGTTGTCGGGGAACGTCGCGATGCCCAGCGACATCGTGATGCGCAGCGGGCCCATCTCCGTCTGGAAGACCTCCGCCATCACCGCCTCGCGGATGCGCTCCGCGATGATCTTCGCGCCCTGCGCGTCCGTCTCCGGCATCACCATCACGAACTCCTCGCCGCCGTAGCGCGCGACCACGTCCGTGTCCCGCGCCAGCGTCTTGATGATGCGCGCCACGCCCTTGAGCACCTGGTCGCCCGTCGGGTGGCCGTAGGTGTCGTTGACGCTCTTGAAGTGGTCCACGTCCGTCAACATGATGGAGCACTTGCGGTTGTACCGCCGCGCCTGCGCCAGGATCTCGTCCGCGCGCGACTGGAACGTGCGGTGGTTGAGCAGGCCCGTGAGGCCGTCCGTCGTCGCCATCCGCTCCATCTGCTCGTAGAGCTGCGCGCGCAGCACCGCCTGCGCCGCCTGGATGGCGATGACCTCGATCATCCGTAGCACGTCCTGCTCGAACGCCGTCTTCTTGCGCGAGCCCGCCACCAGCGTGCCCAGGATGCGGTCCCCCGCCACCAGCGGGAAGATCTTCAGCGCGCCCAGGCCGCGCACCTGCGTCTCTTCATCGAAGATGACCTGACGGTCCATCGCCTTGATGTCCCGCCCCGGCAGCGGCGCCCCGTAGCGCACCACGTTCGCCACCAGGCCGTTGTTGTCCTGGAACGTGCGCCCCTCCAGCGCCTTGCCCTGCGCCGTGACGCCCGTCATCCGCGCCACGCGGTGCACCCGCTTGCCCTCGTGCTCCGACACCAGCGTCACCGCGCAGAAGTCCAGCCCCGCGAGCTGCCGCGTCGCCTCCAGCACCGCCACGAACACCTGGTCCGGGCTGCCCGCGCGGTTCAGCTCCTCGATGGCCCGGAAGAACCGGTCCTTCTCGTCGCGCGTCTTGCGGATGTAGCTCATCACCCGCTCCACCTCGATGGAGCGCAGCACCTCTCCCGCGAGGGTGGTCAGCATCTTCTCGTCCTGGTCCGTGAACGGCTCGTTCTTCAGCTTGTCCGCCACCAGCACGCCGCGCACCAGGCCGCTGCCCTCCAGGATGGGCACCGCCAGCAGCGCCTGCACCGTGGGACCGCCGCTCTCGTAGTACGTGACGCCCTTCAGCCCCTGCGGCGAGTTCATCCGCACCGGCGCGCGGCGCTTCAGCACCCCGCCGATGATGCCCTCGCCCGCGTTGAACTTCTCGCGCTGCACCCGCTCCGAGGCCGACCGGCAGTCGTACAGCTTCAGGCTCCGGTCGTCCGACGTGAGCAGGAACGCCGCGCAGGTGTCCGTGCGCAGGCCCGTCTCCGCGATCTCCAGCGCCGCGTGCACCGCGCCCTCGATCTCCTTCACCGACGCGACCAGCCACTTCTCGTCGGAGTTCATCCCGCTGAAGCTGTCCTGCGTCCCGGAGGACACCAGCCGGAAGGTGCGCGCGCGCTCCTCCACCTCGCGGATGCGCTTCTGCACCGCGTCCGACTCCGCCCGCTTCGCCACCGCCATCCGCGCGGACAGCACCAGGTGGTACAGCCCCGCGAACAGCGCCAGGAACAGCGTGTGCGTCAGGAACCCGGTGACGTTCACCACCGGCCCGCCCAGCGTCACCAGCCCGTCGTACACCAGCGCGATGCCCAGCAGCGTCATGCCCGCGTTGCGCGGCAGGAACGCCACCAGGAACGCCATCAGCAGGTAGACGATGGGGAACAGCTCCCCGCCGCCGATCGCCACCACGATGAAGGCCGCGGAGATGAGCCCGCCGCCCAGCTCCAGGTCGTCGCGCAGGTCGATGACCGCGCCCACCGACGAGCGCATCGCCCGGCGCCACGCCGCCATGCCGATGCCGACGAGCAGCCCCACCACCAGGGCCGCCTCCGTCCACCCCAGCGTGTGCAGGCCCCGGAAGCCGCCTTGCGCCAGGTGCACGAAGGTGGCCAGCGCCACCGCCGCGGGGATGGCGCGGAAGAACGCACGCACGAGCTTCGCCGGAGAGGGCACCGCGGGCAGCGAGGTCATGGCGACTCCAGGTGGAAGACGATCTCGCCCGGCTTCACGTAGCCGAGCTCCTCACGCACCGCCTGCTCCAACGTCGCAGGATCCTTGCGCAGCGCCGCGATCTCCTTGCGGAGCGCGTCGTTCTGCGCGGCCAGCGCGCGGTTGCGCTCGCCGAGCGCCTCCACGTCCTGCCGCAGGCGCAGGTACCGCCGGAAGCCCTTGGCGTCCGCCACCGAAGCGAGGCTCAGGGCCACCGCCACCACCGCCGCCACCATCAGGAGCTTTCGCCGGGACGTCATGAGCGCCGGCGAAGGTACCAGCGGCCCCCCTGCCCGCAAGAATTCCGCTCCAGCCCTGTAGCACTCCAGCGCCGGGTCGGAGTCAGTCCTGCTTCAGCAGCTTTTCAATGGCCTTCGCCACGTCCGCCTGGCCTTCGATCCCCTGCCACGCGGCCACCGCGCGGCCGTGCCGGTCCAGGAGCACCGTGCTGGGCAGCGCCCGGATGCGGCCGAAGGCGCTCTGCCCCGCGCGCATCCGCTCGTCGGACAGCAGCACCGGGTAGGGAAAGGCGTAGTGGTCCGCGAACGGCCCCAGCACCCGGCCCTCGTCGATGTCCATCCCCACCGCGACGACCTGGAGGCCCTGGGGGCCGTACTTCTGCTGGAGCTGCGTGAGCGTGGGCTGATCCGCCAGGCACGGGAAGCACCAGGTGGCCGTGAAGGACACCAGCACCACCTTGCCCGGAAGCTGCCGGGGGTCGTAGCGCGCGGGCCCCACCGACGGCAGCCACAGCGCTCGATAGAAGGCGGGCCCGGCGTCCACCGGACCGCCGTGGCGACAGCCGGACACCGCCCCCGTCAGGGCCAGCGCCACCGCGCACGCCAGCGCGCGTCGCCGCACCGGGCTCACGCGCTCAGGCCTCTGTCTCCGGAGGGCCCCCGCGGAGCTGACACTCGCGACACAAGCCGTACAGCTCCATCTTGTGCGACGTCACCGTGAAGCCGTGCTTTCGCGCCACCGCGTCCTGGAGCGTCTCGATGCGGTCGTTCTCGAACTCCACGATGGTGCCGCAGCTCGTGCAGATGAGGTGGTCGTGGTGCTCGCGCCCCGCCGCCGCCTCGTAGCGCGTCTGCCCGTCTCCGAAGTTGCGCGCGTGCGCCAGCCCGCACTCGTTGAGCAGCTTCATGGTCCGGTACACGGTCGCCACGGACACCTTGGTGTCCTGCTCGCGCACCTTGTTCCACAGCTCCTCCACGGAGAGGTGGCCCCCTACCTCGAAGAAGGTGTCGATGATGAGGCTGCGCTGGCGCGTGCTCTTCAGCCCGTGCTGCGCCATGTAGTGCGCCAGGACCTCGTCCTTGTCCTTGTCCGAGGGGCCGTGTGAGTGGGAGTGGCTGTGGTGGTGGGTCGTCATCTGCAATCTCTGAAGCACCCCATGTGTTGGGGTGGGGATGCCTGCTCCCGCAAGACTTTTTCGCCGGCCGGCCGCACCGGGCGCCCGCTCCCCCGCTGACTACCATGGAGTCCGGTGTCTTCGGCTTGCGCCGCGCGTGGGCTGTTTACATTGAGGCCGGACTGGCTCATTGACACCTGTCTGGCCGCGAAGATAGAGGCATCCGCCCTCGTAAACGAGCAATTTTCCGAACCTTTCCATGATCAGTCCCTGGCAGAGAAGACGGCAGCCCGATGACGTACCCACCCCGGTGGCGGTGGCGGTGTCGGACTTCTGCCGACGCGCGAAGGCGCCGGCCCCCGCACAGCAGGTCCGCGAAGCGCTCGCGCTCCTCACCGAGGAGGAGGACTTCCGGGTCCGGGCCCTCGCGGATGGTGAACCGGAGACGTCCCCGCTGGGGCCCTTCGCGGTGGTGGACATCCTGCGCGGCGTGACGCCGGCGCTCGCGGCCCAGCGCCAGGAGTGCGGCTACTACGACGTGGCCCAGGAGCTGGCCCAGGTGCGCGAGGAGAAGACCCCGCCGCCCGCGCCCGCTCCCGCCACGCCCGTGTTCGCCCTCCCCTCCTCGCCCTCCGAGGAGGCGGACCCCAAGGCGGGCCGCCGCAAGGGCGCCAAGGCGGAGGCCGCCGCCGTCCAGGAGCGCATCGCCCCCAGGAAGCGCACCTCCGAGGTGGAGGGCGCCGACACCGCCGCGCCCGCCCCGGCCCCGCAGGCGCTGGAGGAGGAGCCCCCGCGCTTCCTCAAGCGCGAGCTGCCCCGCCCCCGCGGCCGCTTCACCCGCGTGGAGGCCCAGCGGCTGTCGTTCTTCGAGCTGACGCGCTCGGAGGGCAAGGAGACGCTGGAGGCCGCCATCGCGGCCACGGAGCACCGCTTCGCGCTCCTGCGCACACTGGAGCACCGCTACAACGGCCCGCGCGGCGAGCTGACCCAGGTGGACATGGAGAACGTGCTGCGCCAGCACGGCATCATGGAGGCGCTGGAGGCCCGCGAGCGCGAGAACCTCCGGACCGCCGTCGCGTCCCAGCGCGGCGCCACCGGCCGGGTGGCCTGGGCGCTGGGCCTGTCCCCCAGCGAGCTCCAGCGGCTCACGCACGCGCTCAAGATGGAGGAGGAGGTGGAGGCGCTGCGCGAGCGCTTCCGCAACGAGGTGCTGGCCACCTCCCACCTCACCCACCGGTTGGACCTGCTCGGCCGGGACAAGTACCTGGTGGACCTGGGCATCCAGAAGCGCTTCGCCGACGCGCTCCGCAAGGACCTGGAGCGGCTGGCGAAGGACGTCCTGCCGGACGCCACGGATCTCCACTCGCTGGCCAACGTCGTGGGCCGCAAGCACGGCGCGCCCGCGGAGCTCATCACCCGCGCCTTCGAGCGCTTGAACCTGGCGGAGGGCCTGCGCAAGCAGCTGTCCGCCCAGGCCTCCTCCCCTTCGCACTGACTCACCGACACGAGGTACCCACCCCATGCCCATCTACGAGTACGGCTGCTCGGCCTGTGGAAAGACCATCGACGTCCTGCAGAAGATGTCCGACCCGACGCCCCCCGCCTGCACCGCGTGCGGCGCCCAGGGCACCCTGAGCAAACTGGTCAGCCGCTCCAGCTTCCACCTGAAGGGGGGCGGCTGGTACTCCGACCTGTACGGCTCCACGAAGAAGGACGGCGGCGGTTCGTCCTCCGCTTCCTCATCGTCGTCCTCGTCTTCTTCCTCGTCGTCGAGCAGCAGCACGGCGGCGGCCAGCGCCCCCGCGGCCGCGCCGAGCGCCGCGTCCAGCGACAAGTCGTAGCGAAGCCGTCCCGCCGCCCCCGGCTGAAAATTCGCTGGGGGCGCGGGGAGGCTTCAGACTGGGGGCGTGCCCTTTCCTCCCTCGAAGCGTCCCCCCCGCCACTGCGCGCTGTGCGGCCATCCGGAGCTGACGGATGCGCGGGGCCAGGGGCGGTTCCTCCTGGTCGCGGACCCCCATGGCCGCGGCCCCGTGTGCCCTCCGCAGCGTGGCTGCCGCAACGGCAAGCTCGCGGCGTCCGACACGCCGGCGCTGACGCAGGCCATCCGCTAGGCTAAGCAGGCACCTTGAGGTCGCGCGCGTCCCATCCCGCGTGCGTCCAGGTGCCATGCCGCATTCCTTCCGCTCGCTGTCGTCCCTCCTCTGGGTGCCGCTGCTGGCCGCCGTGTCCGTCGGCTGCGCGTCCGCCACCCGCATGTCCCCCGAGGACCGCGCCTCGCTGGACCGGACCCTCACCGGCCCGGACGCGGAGCAGTACCTGCGCGTCTCCGCCTACCTGACGCCCTTCTTCGGGGACGGGTCCAAGCGGCTGCTCACGCCCTACCCGCCCGAGGACGTGCGGCTGGTGGACGACACCCAGGGCAAGCCCATCAACCCCGGCCCCATCCAGGCCACCCTCCCGGCCGGCTCGCGCGTGCGGATCACCAAGGTGGAGTTCCCCACCGCGTGGGTCGTCACCGAGCGCGTCCTCTACTCGCCGCGCACCTGGCCGTGGGTGTACGTGATGGTGGAGGGCGCGCCGCCGGGCGAGCAGGTGGTGCTGGTGCTGCCGCCGAACCTCGACCGGCCGGACGCGTTCCGCACGGAGCTGGAGAAGACGCTGTCGCCCCACCCGCTGACGGCGGAGCTCAACGGCTTCAGCGCGGCGGTGAAGGAGGCCGTGCGCACCAAGACGCTGGTGGCGGACATGCCCGCGGACGCGGTGCGCATGGCGTGGGGCCCGCCGGAGTCCGTGCACCGCACGCTGGAGGGGACCGCGAAGAACGAGGAGTGGCGCTACACCGGCGAGCGCCGCAAGGCGTTCCTCACCGACGGCAGGCTGGTGCGCGCCGAGGAGGCGGGCAGGTCCGCCCTGCCGTGAGGGCCTAGCGCCGGCCGCCGCGGCGGTGCTGCTTCTTGCCGCCGCCCTTGCGCTGGGCCTGGGCCTCGCCCGGCCGGGTGAGGCGGGGCAGCTCGCCGGCCATCACCGGCCAGTAGTCGCCCTTGAAGAGCTCCTCCACCAGCTGCGCCTGGGTGAGCACGTCGCGCTTGAAGAAGGTGGCGCCGCGGCCCATCTCGTCCAGGGAGCCGCGCGCGTCGCTGCCGCCCACGCAGGGCAGCTTGAGGGCGTCCGCGGCCTCCACGGCCAGGTCGTTGGCCGTCTGCTTCACCTTGGCGTTGTAGCCCTCCACGGCGCACAGCACCCCGGACAGCGAGCGCACGTAGTCCATGGCGGGGTTGGGCACGTCCCGGTCGAAGGGGCGGGCCGCGACGATGGCCGCGCCCAGCGCCTTCACCTTGGGCAGGCACTCGGCCGCGCTCCAGGGCTTCTCCCGGTTGCTGCCCCACATCTGCACGGGCTCCGGCGCCAGCTCCGGCTTCGGGAAGAAGCACAGGTACTGGCCCCGGTCCGTGACGAGCTCCAGCCCCACGAAGACCTTCACCTTCGACTTCGCGCCGATCTCGAAGAGCTCGTCGCAGCCGTCCTGGGTGTTCGTCTCGGTGAACGCCACCGCGTCCAGGCCGAACATCGCCGCCCGCTCCAGCACGGCGCGCGGCTCCAGTTCGCACCCCTTGGACAGATGGGAATGGGCGTGTAGGTCGATGAGCATGGGCGACGCGTGCCTAACAGGCCTCCCGGGGCCTGTCGAGCCCGCGCGCACAGGCCCTCAGGCGTACGCGTAGGACTGGAAGTTGCCCTGCTTGGCCTGGCTGTTCTTCTCCTCGTAGGTGCGGATGAGGTAGCCCATCAGCATCAGCGAGGACGTGTTCTCCAGCACCCGCGACGGGTCCTTGGAGATGAGGTTGGCGCTGTAGTTCAGGAAGAACTGCGCCAGTTCCTCGCCCGCCTCCTTCACGATGAGGGCGTTGAGCGCACTCGGCTCCATGGTGCGGATGGTGTTGATGAAATCGACCGCCAGGTCCTTCTTCGTCTTCATGTCCACGGTCCTGCCCCCTCTTTCCGCCCTTGCCCCTGGAGCCGGAAATGGCCCCGGGCCCCCCGCCCCAATCCACGAACCGGGTGCGACTGGGTGAACCTATGCATGCCGCAAGGCCTGCAAACCCCCACCCCGCCCCGCCCCCCGCTCCCTCGCGGATCACGACTTTTGGGACGCAGCATTTTTGACACCTTGAAAAGGCGCGTGCGATAACCCCCGGTCAAGCCTTTTCTCACCACCGCACAAGGAGTGGCTGGCGATGTTCACGGGCGTGAAGGTCTTCTCCGCGACGAAGGCCAAGGAGCGGGAAGAGTTGGGTGAGAACGTCACCCGTTGGATCAAGAGCAACTCGGACCTGGAGATCGTGGACCGGGTCGTCTGCCAGTCCTCCGACAACGAGTTCCACTGCTACACCCTGGTGCTCTTCTACAAGCACGCGAAGCCGCCGGCCTGACCGCCGCGCCTTCCCTGGGTCGTGTCGCCTCGGGCCCGACCTCTTCCGCTCGCGCACCTTCCGGCGCGTGCGGGGAGGCCGGGCCTTTCCGTTTCCGTATGTTATGGTCCGCGCCGTGGCGCGCTTCGGGGACGACAGCGACAGCGGGGAGGAGGATCGGCAGCTGCGCACGGACGCCCTGCCGGCGATGCGCACGGCGCGGGTCCGGGTGCGGCTGCTCATCCTGTCCGGTCCGGACGCGGGCCAGAGCCATCCCCTGTTGCCCGGGCGCTATCGGGTGGGCGCGGACCCCAGCTCCGACGTCGTCATCGCGGACCGGGCGGTGTCCCGCAGCCACCTGCTCCTGGACGTGCGCGAGGACAGCATCCAGGCGGTGGACGTGGGCTCGCGCAACGGCTCGTTCTGCGAGGGCATGCGCTTCACCACCCTGGAGGTGCGCCCCGGCGCGGTGCTCACGCTGGGCACCACGGAGCTGAAGCTCGTCCCGGAGGGAGAGCGGGCGAGCGCCCTGCCCCTGTCCACCCGGGAACGGTTCGGCAACCTGGTGGGCCAGAGCCGCCGGATGCGCGAGGTGTTCACCCTGCTGGAGCGCGTGGCCCAGGGCGAGTCCGACGTGCTCATCCAGGGCGAGACGGGCACCGGCAAGGAGCTGTGCGCGGAGGGGCTGCACACGCACGGCGGCCGCTCCAAGGGGCCCTTCGTCATCGTGGACCTGGCGGGCGTGGCGCCGCAGCTGCTGGAGTCGGAGCTGTTCGGCCACGTGAAGGGCGCCTTCACCGGCGCGCAGGCGGACCGGGCGGGCGCCTTCGAGCGCGCCCACGGCGGCACCCTCTTCCTGGACGAGGTGGGCGAGCTGCCCCTGGAGGTGCAGCCCCGGCTGCTGCGCGCGCTGGAGCGCCGGCAGGTGAAGCGGGTGGGCGCCAACGACTATCGCTCGGTGAACGTGCGGGTGGTGGCGGCCACGCACCAGGACCTGGAGGGGGCAGTGAAGGCGGGCCGCTTCCGGGGAGATCTGTTCCACCGGCTCGCGGTGCTGCGCGTGGCGCTGCCGCCCCTGCGCGAGCGGCCGGAGGACATCCCGCTGCTCATCGACACCGTGCTGGAGCGCATGGGCAAGCCGCCCAGCGCCCTGTCGGACCAGACGCGCGCCCTGCTGGCCCAGTACCCGTGGCCGGGCAACGTGCGCGAGCTGCGCAACGTGGTGGACCGGGTGGTGAGCCTGGGCGAGTCCGCGCTGCCGGAGCTGCCGGACACGCCGCGCCCGCGCCCCGCCCTGTCGCCGGACCTGGACCCGGAGGACACGCTGTCCCTGGCGCTGGAGCTGCCCTTCAAGGAAGCGAAGGAGCGCCTCATCGAGGGCTTCGAGCGCGACTACCTGCGCACGCTGCTGGAGCGGTGCGGCGGGAACGTGTCCAAGGCGTCGCGCGAGGCGGGCATCGACCGCGTCTACCTGCGCAAGCTCCTGCGCAAGCACGGGCTGGTGTCCGGTCCGGACTGACGGCGGTCCCCTGCCCCCACCCGGAGTCACGGACGTCTTTGGCCGGGTGACACTGGGGTGGACCTCCCCGCTGGGGGTGGTTGTCGGACCGGGTTTGCGCCCCATCTTGGGAGCACCAACGCTCGCGAGGTGGGTGCCATGGGCCAGGGATGGAGGAGGTGGCTGTTCGCCGGGGGGCTCGTGCTGGGCGTCAGCGCGTGCCAGTCCCGGGACGGGGCGACCGTCGCGGAAGGGGGCATGGTGCCGCGGCTCGCGGTGTTCCAGTCCCCCGCGGGAGCGCCGACGGACGAGGGCACCGGGGGCAGCGGGAGCGCGGGCGCGGCGGTGGTCGAGGCCGCGCCGGACTTCTACGGCACGGTGACGATCGCGGGCACGCGGGGCTTCACGGTGCGCGACGACGACGGCGTGGAGCGCCCGTTCGTGGTGGCGCCGTCCACGCGCATCCTGCGCGACGGCAAGCGCGTGGCTCGCGGCGAGCTGCACCCGGGCGCGCTGGTCCACACGACCTACGGCGAGCGGCTGGGGACGTGGGTGGCCGCCGACGTGGAGATCTACTCCGGCACGCCGTCGCGAGATCCGACCGCGACGGCGGCTGCGGCGCCGGTGAAGCGCTGACGGGCGAAGCGGCCCGTCAGTAGACGGCGAGCGCCTGCGGCAGGTGGTAGCTGACGATGGTGAGCACGGGGATCTTCGGGCCCTCGTCCTCGTCGTCGTTGGTCATGCCGGAGGTGACGCGCAGGCCGTCGAAGCGCGCGAGGATGACGTAGTCGCGGCGGGTCTCCAGGAAGGGATCCGGCGCGGCCAGCCGGCCCAGGGCCTCGCGGCCGGTCTCGTCGGAGAGGTTGTCGTAGGTGCGCTCGGAGGCGGACTGGGTGGTGCTCTCGCGGGTGTAGATGGAGCCGCCCACGCGGCCCTCGCCGGTGAGCGCCGTCTGTCCGCCCAGGTTGCCGGAGGTCTCCGACACGGTGTCGGTGTTGTAGGCGACGCCGACCTCGCGGCGGGAGGCCACGGACTGGAGGCCCTGCTCCACCAGCCACAGCGTGGGGCGCTCCCCGTCCGAGCGCTGGTCGGCCACCTGCGCGCGCAGCAGCACGTAGCGGCCGCGGTAGGTGTCCGGCTGGGCGATGGCGGACGCGAGCGAGAAGATGGGCACCTTGCGCGCGTGGAGCAGGCGCAGCTCCCCGTCCACGCTGCCGCCGCGCTGGGCCACCACGCGAGCGATGAGGTTGGCGGCGTCCGGACGCACGCGCAGGTCCTCCGCCCAGGCGTTGCCCAGCACGGCGCCCAGCTGGGTGAAGCCGGGGGCCTCCGCGCAGACCTTCAGGGCCAGCCACGCGTCGTCGCGAGAGGTCGCCTGGAGCTTGCGGGCGGCGGCTTCGCAGGCGGCGGGCGTGGAGTAGCGGGCCAGGAACGCGCGGGCGTCATGAGGCGACGCAGGCGGCTCCTCGGAGGCGGCGGCGCGACGGGACGCGGGGGGCGGCGGCGCAGGGGGCGGCGCGTCCGTGAGGGCGCGGTCCTCCAGCGCGACGTGGGAGTGCGAGGCGCCGCAGCCGGTGGCGAGCGCACCCAGGAGAGTCAGAAACGGAAGACGGGTCATGGCGCGGGGCTCCTTTGAAGGGCGGCTGGGCCGGGACGGCGAAGGCCTTTCGCGCGGCGGCGTGCGCGAGCTGGCGGATGGACTTGAAGCGCGAAGGCCCTGCCGCGGGCCTGGAGGCGCGGGCGCTACAGCGCGGCGGAGTCTGAGTGCGGCTGGCTCGCGCGGGACGGCGCCTGGCGCGGAATGGACGCGGACGGGGGCAGCATCATGGAGCAGGCGTCGTGGCAGCGGTCGTCCATGCACGCGAGCATGGTGGGCCCGGCCTGCTGCCGCGACACGTCGGCGTAGCAGCTCTCGCCGGTGCCAGGGCACTGGCTGCGCGCGGCGCACTCACAGCAGGTGGAGGCCACGGAGCCCATCAACTGCACGTCCTGGAGCACGGAGGACAGCGCGCGGTAGCAGGCGCGTGCCGCGGGCGCGAAGCGGCCCTTGGCGTCCACCACGGGCGTGTTGCCATCGATGCCGCAGCGGCCCACGACGTCCGCGTACTTGCGCTCGCAGACGGCGACGAGCTTGGGGTCCGGCGTGCCGTCGCGCGCATTGCTGACGGCCTCCGAGCAGAGGGCGCGAGACGCGTCCTTCAGCAGCTTGATGTTGGCGGACTCCACGTCCGTGTTCGTGCCCTTGGCGGGGGGAACCTCCGCCTCGAACACGCACTCCTTCCCGGCACGCAGCGTGTCGATGGTGCACGACCACGCGGTGGGAGAGGTATCCACGAGCGGGGGCGCGCCCAGCGCTTCGGGAGGCAGGGACGACGGCGCGGGGCCGGACGGCGCGGCGCCGAGGAAGAGCAGGGACAGGAGCATCGCCTTCATATGAGACGCAGCGTAGGACTTTGGCCCGCGCCGCTCAAACCCCTCCGTCGAGTGGGTGTTCGTCCACCATCATCTCCGTGGGTCCGGGCGGACCAGTCTCCTCCAGCATCGGAAGTGCCTTCGTCCGGCGGATGACGATGGGGTTCTCGATGAGGCGGGGCGGCGTCGCCCGCGTGTCCGCCGGGTCCGGCACCCAGACCGGGTCCTCGGACGAACGTCCCTGCTTCCACCGCCGAGGCACACGCCGGAAACCCACCGGGTACACCGTGAGCTGGCCCTCCGCGTCGAAGTGGAGCCGGAGGAAGTTCTTCCAGTCCGGAATCGACAGCGACGAGAACGCCTCATTGGGGTGACAGGAGAACACGTTGAGCGACAACAGCAGGTACGCGCCCACCACCAGCGGCCCCACCAGCGCGCCACCGCCAAACAGCAACAGCCCACTGAGCAGGTCCCGCCGCAAACTCCACTGAAGCTCCGCCGCCAGCGGCGCTGCGATGGCGGACACACCCCACGTGAGCAGCAGCGCCACCACCAGGTGCGCCAGCCCATGCACGACGCCAGCGGTCCGCCTCCAGAGCGGTCCCCGCCGGCCGTCCGCGAACGCGACCGTGCCCAGCACCACCCCGGCCCCCAGCACCAATGAGCCCGCGCTCGGAGACGCCGCGTTGATGAGCTCCCTGAACGAAGGCGCCCCCTCCGCCCCCACGTTGAGGTTCGCGGCAACGCCCCACCCCAGCAGCGCGTAGACGGCGCCCATGAACACGCCGAACCACGGGTTGATCGCGGTGAACAGCAGGTTGCGCCAGGCGAGCCACTGTGACGTCCGCTGGGGCGGGTAGCTCGCCTTCTGCACGAAGCCTCCCGGACGCTGATCCACCTTGGGCAGGTGCGTGGGATGCAGGAACGCCCCGCCCCCACCCGCGATGATCTTCTGCCGCCCGTCCGCGTTCTCGTGCCGGCGGTAGTGGTGCAGGTCCCCCGCCAGGAAGACGCTCACCTTCTTCCCCAGCACCTGCTGCTCCAGGAAGTCGATGTTGTGGTCCAGGAAGCCGCGGCCCGCGCGAGGCATCACCTGCTGCTTCACCCACGCCGGCTCCGCGTTGCAGAGGATGACGCGATCCGTGGGTTGCATCCGCGCGGCCACCTCCTGGAAGAACTCCACCTGCGGCGCGTCCAGGTCGGACTCCAGCTGCATGTCCGTGCCCAGCAGCCACCAGCCATGCGGCAGCCGCAGCGCGAAGTAGCTGCGCCGCTGCCGCGTGCGCCAGCCATGGGAGCGCCGCCCCTGGCAGAACAGGCGCGTGAAGGACACCAGCCCGTCGTACCAGTCGTGGTTGCCCGGCACCGCGAACAGGTGTGGCCGCTGGCGCCGCCGGTTCAGCGCGTCCTCGTAGGGCACCACCGTGCGCGCCTGGTACTCGTCCACGCTCGCGGTCGGGTACACCTCGTCCCCACCGAACACGAGCACGTCCCCGCCCCGAGTGACGTGCGTCTCGCCGGCTTCATCCGTCAGCGCCAGCTCCGGCGCCATCACCGCGGACGCCACCGCGTAGGTGGAGTCCCAGCCGTCCCCCAGGTCCGCCACGTAGTCCAGCCACAGCTCGTCGCGCGGCTGGCCCGCGTCATCCACCGAGTAGTCGAACGCCAGCGGCTGCTGCCGGGCCACCGCGTCCAGGAGCCGCCGGTCCGCCTGCTGCCCGAACGTCCCCGACAGCAGCGCCTTCACCCCCGACTTCACGAGCACGGCCGGGTCATACCAGGACACCATCTTCCGCCCCGGGGGCGTCTCCGGTGCCGCGGGTTCGACGCGGCGGCCCGGGACGTGGCTCACATCGGAGGCGCGGACGGCCATGGCCCCTCCTCCGCTGCCCGCCATGCCCGTCCCTGCTCGGTCCTGCGGTGCGAATCGATGAGCGCGTCCGCGAAACGGTCCGCGAGCGCCGCGATGGTGAGGCTCGGGTTCGGGCCGGTGGGGCCCGGCATCATCGAGCCATCGGCCACGTACAGGCCCGGGTGGCCAAAGGCTTCCCCCGTCGAGTCCACCACGCCCTCGTCCGGCCCGCGTCCCATGGGACAGCCGCCCAGGGGGTGCACGGTGATGACCCGGCTCAAGTAGCTGAGCGGGTTCTGCATCAACCGCCCCTCCAGCGTCCGCGCGATGTCCGCCATCGACTGGCGCACCTGGTGGAAGTACTCGCGCGAGCTGCGCATCCGCCAGTCGACGTCCAGCATCCCGTCCTTCGTCAGCCGCATGTGGCCATCGGGGATGTCGCGCCCCATGCCCAGGAGCGGCAACGACGTCGCGGAGCCCAGGCAGTCTCCGAGCAGCTCGGCGATCTCCTCGCTCACGTCGGAGTCGTGCGTGTGCCCCGTCCACCCGCGGACGAGGCGCCACGCCAGCTTGAGGCCGCGCCTCACCAGCGGCACCTGGTGCGCGCCCTCGTAGAGCCAGTTGACGAACTCCGGGTAGCCCGCGTCCTCGATGTAGTAGCCCCGGCCCGTGCCGCCCTCCTCCTGACTCCGGAAGTGCAGCGCGCTCGTGATGACCGGCCCGTGCCCGCCTTCCAGGATGCGCGGCAGCCGCCGGCCGGTGCTCGAATCGTGGCACTGGCGCATGAAGCCCAGCAGGTCCCCGTTGCCGCAGAAGCGCGTGCCCAGCCGTCGGCTCAGCCCGGGGAAGCTCCGCTGGTTCTTCAAGAGCAGGAACGTGGTGCCGAACGTGCCCGCCGCCAGCACCAGCCGGTCCGCCGTCACGGTGCTGCGCGGCATCATCGACTGGGGGCCTTCGCACGGCACGCCCTCCGGCGAGTCCGTGTGGTCCAGGTACCGCACCACGTAGCCGCCGCCCTCCGCGGGCCACAGCTCCGTCACCTCCGCGAGCGTGCGCAGCTCCGCCCCCGCGCGCTTCGCCGCGGACAGGTACGTGTAATCGAGGGTGTTCTTGCTGCCCGTGTTGCACCCGATGTCGCACTCGCCGCAGAGGTGACAGGTGGTGCGCGTGCGGCCGTGGAGGTTGGGGTGCTCCTCGCGGATGGGCTCACCCGGGACGGGCGCCTCGCCGGGGTTGCCGAACGTCACGGCCAGCGGCGGCAGCTGCCAGTCGTCCGCGCGGCCCAGGCGCTCCGCCGCGAGCTTCATGGCCAGCGTCTTCGCGGTGGACGCATAGGGCGCGTGCTCCAGCGGGTAGCGCTGCACGGCCATCATCCGCTCCACGGCGTCGTAGTGCGCCTCCAGGTCGGCGCGGGTGACGGGCCAGTCCTCGTAGCCGCCGTTGCGCACGTCCTCGTGGATGAAGGTCTTCGCGTCCTTGCGCAGGAGCACGTTGGCGTAGATGAGCGACCCGCCGCCCAGTCCCGCCGACACCACGCCGCCCAGCCCCTTGAACGACCAGAGGTTGAACAGGCCGTGCATGCCCTGACTCGGATCCCAGAAGTTGCGGCGCATGTCGTGCGGGCTGCGCGCGAAGGAGCCCGGCGGATACGCCCTGCCCCGCTCCAGCACGCACACCCGCAGGCCCGCGTCCGCCAGCCGCCACGCCATCACCGAGCCGCCAAACCCCGAGCCCACGATGACGACGTCGAAGTGGTCAGCGCTCCGGGTCATGCACGGCCTCCCCTTCCCCCGCCCCCTCGTGCACAGGCGCCTCCGGGGCGTAGAGATCCCAGAGCGCGCCCAGGAACAGGCGGCCGAACCGGGCCACCACCTCCGCCCCCTCCACGCCTCCGCGCGACGAGCGCATGCTGGCGACCAGGCGGAGGAGCTCCCGCATGCCGAGCACCAGGATCCCCGCGCCCACCACCGGGCCTCGCGAGTCCACGCCCTGGTGCAGGTAGCTGTAGAGGCGCGTGGTGTCGTGCCAGAGGTCCGGCCCCGGGTCGTCGCGCAGCAGCTTGGTGCCGTCCAGGTAGTAGTCCTGACCGTGCGCCTGGAAGCGCAGGCCATAGGTCATGATCTTCGCGCGCGGATCATCCGTGGCGCGGAAGAGGTTGAAGCTCCCCTCGCGCACGGGGATGTCCAGGCCCAGCGGCTTGTACTGCACGTGCGCCACCAGCCGGGCCGCGTGGTTCGCGTCGCGGATGAACGCCTCCATGTCGTCGATGGTGATGGTGCAGTGCAGGGTGAAGGGCGTGGAGCGCCCGTCGTGGGCGCCCGCCTCGGGGTCGGTCGCGCCCATCGCGAGCGGGCCGGCCATCGTCTCGCGGAAGGTCAGGTCGGAAGCGGGTTCGGTCATCTGGGTGATCTCCGGGGTGAGGGGCAGGCCCTGGTCGTCCGCCACCGCCAGGTAGCGACAGGCGTCCGAGTAGCCCTGGTCGATGAGCGTCGCCGCCGTGACGTGGCCCGCGTAGAGGTCCGGGTCCAGGGGCAGCGGGTGCTCGGGCTTGATGAGGTGCACGGTGATGGGCCGCGCGTGTCCCGGCCCGCCACCAGCAGGTCGCGATCCACGTCCGTATGCGGGACGGCCTCGTTCGTCTTCCGGGCGAAGTCGCAGACGTTGAAGGTGCCTGCACGCTCACGGTTCGCGCGGATGGCGTCCACCTCCACGCCCAGGTGCGGGAAGACGCGCTGGCTGAGGCCCTCCGCGTCCCCCAGCGCGGTGAGAGACCAGGGCCGCGCGTAGTCGTCCAGCGGCATCAGCGACACGAAGTCCTTCACGTCCAGCGTCCGCCACCGCTCGCACATCTCCGCGGGAGACTGGCCGGACAGCCACATCGCCAGGGTGAGGATGCCGCCGGAGGTGCCATCCGCGTGGGCGAAGGACAGCCGCGCGTCCGTCAGCGCGCGCAGCACTCCCGCCTGCCACGCCACGCGCATGCCGCCCCCCGCCAGCACCAGGGAGCGCCGGGGCGCCTCCGCCGCGGACGCCCGCGCCCCCGCGCCCTCCCCGGGGGCGCGCGGGGGCCCCGGCGAACGCACGTCGCTCCGGAGCGCCTCCGCCACGCGCAGCGCGTTGACGGAGGGGCCGGTGGGCTCCGGAGGCGCCTCCTCCTCCGCCCGAGGCTTGAGGACCGTGATGATCTGCTCGCGCTGGCGCAGCGACGCGTAGAACCCCAGCACCAGCACGGCGGACACCGCGTCGAACGCCGCCACGCCCAGCGCCAGCGGCGACAGCAGGTCCTGGCCCACGGCGATGGCCACCATCACGCAGCCCCCCACCTTCTGGAGGCCGGACCACAGGAAGGCCGCCTGGTTCGCGCGGGGCTCGTGCAGCCCGTGCAGGAGCATGCAGCCGAACAGCACCATGAACATGCCCACGATGCGGAAGAAGTGCGCGGGCGCGGCGGACGCATCCCCGTGCAGCAGGCGCAGCTCCGGCCCCGGGATGAACAGCTGCGCCGCGCCGGACGCGAGCGTGATCCACCCGATGGCCGCGAGCGCCCAGCGCCAGGGACGCCCGTTGAAGAGGGCCTGATGCTCCAGCCATCGCGACACGGCCGGGCTCATCCGTGGGCCTCGCGGCGCGCAGAGACAGCCCGGCCGGAGCGCCAGCGCTCCCCCGCCGACGCGTCCGAGCGCGGCCCCCCGTGCGCGAAGGAGCCCACCCCGAGCAGCCACCGCGCCCTCCACGGCGACGGCGGGCACGCGCTCGCCAGACGCTGGGCCCCTCCGCGCGTCATGGCCGTGCTTCCCCTCGCGGAGGGGCGTCCGGCAGCGGCCCCACCGGCTGGAGCACCCGCAGCCGCGCCCCGTCCGACTCCGGCGGCGGCATGGGCGTCTGGTCCTGCCCCAGGTCCACCACGCTCTGGAGCCCCTCCGGGTAGGTGTCCGTGGGCAGCGTGGGCTGGGTGAGGAACCACGCCTCGAAGTGGTCATCCAGCACGCCGTTGGACGAAGGGAAGAAGCCGGTGAAGAACGGGCGCGGGGAGATGCCCAGGTCGCGCAGCGCCTGCACGCGCGGGTGGTCCCCAAGCTCCAGCGTCCCCCACGCCCGCTTCCCCAGGCGGAAGCCGAACCGGCCGCGGAAGTAGATGGTGGACTTCATCAGCAGGCCCCGGAAGGCGCAGTAGTTCACCGCCGCCATCCGCACCGGCAGCCACGCGGGCTTCGGCCGCGCGATGCGCACGCGCACCGCCTGCTGGCCACCCTCCTCGTAGCGGCTGCTCACGGAGCCTTCCTCCATGCGGAAGTCCAGCCGGGCCAGGTGCTTGGGCATGCCCCAGATGCCCTTGCCGCCCTTCACGGAGACCTCCGTGTTCACCGGCAGGTCCACCACGTACTGCCCCACGCCGAAGCGCTTCTGGAGCAGCAGCGGCACCAGCGGCGGCGCGGGCCGCGGTCCGTGCGTGCACGCGAGCGCGACGCTGAACTCGATGTACGCGCCGATGTCCGTCCGCTTGTAGTCGATGACGGACACGAGCAGCACGCTCCGGTCGCGCGACACGCGCAGCGGGTGCAGCTCGTTGCCGGGCAGCAGGCTCGCCGCGCGGCGGGCGTCCACGGTGAAGGCGGCCATCATCGCCGGGGCCCCCTTCGAGTCCACCGGCAGCGCGTACGGGATGTCGTCCACCCGCGAGTAGCGGCCGAACTGTTGCTGGATGCGTCGGGGGAGGAACATGGGCGGGCCTTTCGTCAGGGGGTGTCTCGGGGGCGATCCAGCTCCTCGAGGATGAGGGGGAACACGTCCTGCGCCGCGCGCTTGCCCATGAACACGTCCAGGTGGCCGTAGCCCGGCAGGACGTGCAGCGCGTGCCGGCCCGGGTGGAAGTGCTCCAGGTGCTCGAAGCTGCGGCGCTGGCTCCGGGCGAGGAAGCAGCGGTTCTCCTCGCCCGCGAAGAAGACGAAGCGGGCGTCCGTCTGGGGCTCGCGTACGCCCAGGTCCTCCGGCAGCGCGCGAAAGCCCTCCACCGGCACCAGGTGACCGGCGCGCACGCACGCGTCCATCTGGCGGAAGAAGCTGAAGGGCACCGGGCCGAACTCGTGCTGGAGCCAGTCGTGCGTCTGGGCGTTGAGGTTCTCGTGGCGCCAGAGCACCGGGAAGCCCGTGCCATAGGTGAAGCTCGTCCAGCGGCAGACCAGGTTCTCGCACTCGTGATGCGTCGCCTCCACCACGCGCGTCAGCAGCCGCGCCGTGCGCGTGGGGCCGCCGTAGGCCCACTGCGGATCCAGGAAGGGCGTCAGGCGCGAGACCAGCGGCGCGGCATGGTGCAGCTTCAGCTTCGCGGCCGCGGGCACCACGGGGTGCAGCGACACCGCGTTGGTGAGGATGAGGTCCACGTCGGGCAGCAGCCCCGCCACCGCGGCCATGGTGAAGCTGGTGGAGCCCTGGCAGTGGACAAGGGCCTTGACCTTGTCCGCGCCCGTCTTCTCCCGCACGGTGCGGATGGCGGGCGGGTGGTCCAGGACGGCGGCCTGGTCCAACGTCCACTCGGCCGGCTCCACGTCCATGCTGGCGCGCCAGTTCTCCAGCCACACGTCGTAGCCGTCTTCCATCAGCGCATCCACCACGGTCTGGCGCACCGGGGCGCGGAAGATGTTCCCGCGCACGCCGGCCCCGTGCACCAGCACCACCGGCCCCTTGTCAGCCTCCTCGACGCCGCGCAGGTGCACCAGGTGCAGCGCCCGGCCGTCCCCCGCGAGGAAGGGCACGGTCTCCTCGGTGTAGCGCGGCGCATGGATGGTTTCCGCGGACATGACGGCGTCCCCCACGCGACAAACGTTGGGCGGTGCCGAGGGGGCGACAACCGCCACGCAATCCCACCCGGGGCACCGCTCGTCCCGGCCGACAGGGCCCACGGGCAACGGCGCGGCGCCCCCCTGTCACTCCGCTCACGTCCGCCCTCGGGGTGCTATGCGTGGGGCATGGACGCGGACACGGGCTGGAGGGACTACGAGGGCGGCGCGACGCTCGGGGGCATGGGCGGCCAGGGCGGCACCATCGTGCGGGACGAGGGCCTCCGCGACCTCCTGCGGCTGACCTACGAAGCGGATGACTCGCGCTCCTTCCACGTCGTCACCTGCGGCGTCTCCGGCTGGCTGTCGCATCCACGCTTCTTCGACAACGCGGCGGACGCGCTCCACGCCTTCGAGTCCATGAAGCCCGCGCTGGAGGAGCTGGGCGCCGCACTCCCCGGGGGTGGACCGAGGTCCCCGGCGGACGGACGGGCAGCGGGTCCGCTGCTCGCCGCCTTCCGCGTGCGCTTTTCCTGAGTCGCGGCCCTTCCGCGCAAGGATTGCTTAAGGTTCTCCCGAGATAACCCGGTTCGCCGTCCGGTCAGCCCCGGACGGCCCCGCGGGTGGCACCCCCGCCACCCCTGGCTCCCGAGCTCCCGGAGGAACCCCGGATGAAGAGCGAAACCCCTCAGGACCTCTCCCCCAGGTCATCACGCGCCGGAACGTCCTGCGCGGCATTGGCTTGTCCCTGGCCGCGGTTCCCGTGGCGAAGCTGCTCGTCGCCTGCGGTGGCGACGACGACACCCCGGGCGGCGACACCCAGACCGACGCGGGCACGGGCGCCGACTCCGGCGTGGTGGACCCGGGCTCCTGGGCCACGGGCGGCACCGCGGCGATGACGGCCGCCGCCACGTATCCGGATCCGTTCGCCTCCGGCCTGGGCACCGTGTGCAACCTCACCTGCGAGGCCACGCTGGGCCCCTGCTACGCGACCACGGTGGACCGCAAGGACATCAGCGAGGGGCATGACGGCCTGCCGGTGCGCCTGGCCTTCCTCGTCGTGGACGAGACCTGCACGCCCATCCAGGGCGCCACGGTGGACATCTGGCACGCGGGGCCGGAGGGCCTGTACTCCGGCGAGGACGCGAGCGACTTCTGCACGTCCGGAGACGCGACGGCGCGCGCGGCGCGGTGGTTCCGCGGCGTGCAGACCACGGACGCCAACGGGCGCGTGGACTTCGACACGTGCTTCCCCGGCTGGTACAGCAGCCGCACCATCCACATCCACTTCACGGTGCGGGTGAACGGCCAGGAGTTCGTCACGTCGCAGCTGTTCTTCGACGACGCGACGAACGACGACATCGTCAACAACCAGCCGCTCTACAACACGCGCGGCGCGCGCGACACGACCAACCAGAACGACACGGTGGTCTCCGGGGACGCGGTGGGTGAGTACCTCTTCGCCACGCAGCGGATGGCGGACGGCGCGATGCTGGCGTCCAAGACGCTGGTCGTCCGCTCCTCGCTGAGCACCGCGAACTGCGCCATGCCGGGCGGCAGCGGCGGTGGCGGTGGCCCGGGCGGTCCCCCGCCGGGCGGCGACGGTGGCATGGGGCCCCCGCCGGGTTGGGATGGCGGCATGGGGCCGCCGCCGGGCTTCGACGGCGGCATGCCCTGAACTAGGGTGAGCCGGGCCACCCCGGGCAGCGTCCGGGGTGGAGTGCCCGAAGGGAGGCATGGCGCATGGGCGACCGCATCCTGCTGGTGGAGGATGACGACCAGCTCGGATCCCAGATCGTCGGGCACCTGCGCGGCGCGGGCTTCGAGCCCGTGTGGTGGCGCGAGGGCCGCCTGCTCGTGTCCGGCGAGCTGCCGGACGTGAGCCTCGTGGTGCTGGACCTGATGCTGCCGGGCACCTATGGCCTGGACATGCTCAAGGCGCTGAGGACCTTCTCGGAGGTCCCGGTGCTCATCCTGAGCGCGCGCAACGACACGCTGGACAAGGTCCGCGCGCTGAAGCTGGGCGCGGACGACTACATGACCAAGCCCTTCTGGCCGGAGGAGCTGGTGGAGCGCGTCCGCGCGCGCCTGCGCCGCCCCACCCTCCAGAAGGAGCAGGTGGTGGTGGAGGTGGGGCCGCTGCGCATCGACCTCCAGGCGCACACGGTGCAGGTGCAGGGGCGGCCGGTGGAGCTCACGCGGGTGGAGTTCGAGTTGCTCGCGGCGCTGGCGCGCAGGCCGCAGGAGGCCGTGACGCGGCAGTGGCTGGTGGAGCACGTGTTGGATCCGGAGCGTGAGGGCACGGAGCGCACGCTGGACGTCCACGTGTCGCGGCTGCGGCGCAAGCTGGGCCCGGTGAAGTGCGTGGAGACGGTGTGGGGCGTGGGCTACCGGCTGGTGCCCGGGGAGGATGCGTGAAGCTGCGGCTGCGGCTGGCGCTCACGGCGGTGGCGGTGACGGTGCCCGCGGTGTTCGCGCTGGTGCAGGTGGAGCACTCGGTGCGCCGCCGGACGACGGACGAGGTCATCATCGAGTCCACGCTGTCGCAGATGCAGTCCGGCGGCCGCGAGCGGTGCGAGGCCGCGCCCGACACCTGGATGGTCCGCCCCCGCTCGCAGCGTCCGCCCTGGGAGCGCGAGGGCCTGCCTGACGGCCACGGCGGTCCGCCCTCGGGCACGGTCGGCCCGAACGAGCCACCGGGCAACGGCCCTGGCGCTGGAGGCCCGAGGCCTGGGGACGAGGGCCCTCCTCCCCGGCCGGGAGCCCGGGGCCCCTCGGGCCGGCGCCTGCCGCCCGTCAGCCTCTATCCCTTCGACGGGCGGTTCGTTTCGAGGAACCCGCAGGCCCCCGAGGTGGACGAGGCGCTGCGCAAGGGCGCGCAGGACGACGGCGTGGGCGTGCGCCGCTACTCGAAGGCGGACGGCGCGCTGGTGCAGGACCTGCTGCTGCGCATGCCCTGGGATGGAGGGCCGTGCGAGTACGTGCTCGTGCGCCGGGTGGAGCCCGCGGAGTCGCCGGAGGTGGGGCTGCCGCCGCTGTACGTCTGGGGCGTGCCCACGCTGATCCTCCTGTCCGCGATGGTGGTGGCCCTGGGGCCCGTGGTGCAGCGCCTGCGCCGGCTGACAGAGGAGGTGCGCGCCTCGTCGGGCAGCGGCTACGAGCAGCCGGTGACCGTGAGCGGCAGCGACGAGATCGCGGAGCTGGCCAGGGCCTTCCAGCAGGCGCGAGCGGAGATCCAGGCGCAGATGGCGCACCAGCAGGCGCGCGAGCAGACGCTGCGGGACTTCCTGGCGAACACGACGCACGACGTGATGACGCCGCTCACGGTGTTGCAGGGGCACCTGGCCGCGATGCAGCAGCGGATGCGCGCGGGCGAGCCGCTGGAGTCAGGCCTGATGCTGTCCGCGATGAGCGAGGCGCACTACATGGCCTCGCTGGTGCACAACCTGGGAGCGGCGGCGAGGTTGGAGGCCGGAGCGCCACAGGTGCAGCACGCGCCGGTGGACCTGAACGCGTTGGTGTCGCGGGTGCTGGGCCGGCACCAGCCCATCGCGAGGCCCCAGCGCATCTCCCTGGAGAGCGGCGTGCCGGCGACGCAGACCTGGGTGATGGGCGACGAGACGCTGCTGGAGCAGGCGGTGAGCAACGTGGTGCTCAACGGCATCCGCTACGGGCGCGAGGACGGCCACGTGGCGGTGGTGCTGGAGACGACGCGCCAGCAGACCTTCCAGCTGAGGGTCATCGACGACGGCCCCGGCATCTCCGAGGAGGAGCGCTCGAGGATCCTGGAGCGCCGCTTCCGAGGCAACGCGGCGAGGACACGGGAGCCGCAAGGCCAGGGCCTGGGCCTGCACATCGTGCACAACGTGGTGGAGCTGCACGGCTGGGAGATGACCCTGGCCCCCTCGGAGTACGGGGGCCTGGAGGTCGCCTTCAGCGGCCCCCTGATGTCTCCGCCGGGGTGACACGCGGCGGACTCCGCCTTGAGCCCCACCGTGTCCGCCCCACGTCGGGGCGGACACAGTCCAGCTCCCCTCCTCTCGCCGAGCCACGAGCTGGACGCGACCCGGCTCCCCTCCCCTGAACAGGCCCCTACCGCGTCGCGGCCCGACGCGCCGGCGTCCTCGCCTTGGGGGACCGGTGCGCCCGCGCCTTCATCGCCGGCATGCGCCGCGCCTTGTGCGCTCGCGCCTTCACCGGGCCCCGGCGCGCATAGCCCGCGGGCCGCATCGCCTTCTTCGCCGTCACCGCCTTCTTTCGGGGAGCCGTCGCGCGGGCCATCGGCCGCAGGGCCTTCTTCGCCGCGGGGCGCTTGCGCATCACGGGCCTCGCCTTGCGCGCCGGGGTCCGCTCCATCCTGCGCAGCTGCGACTCGAAGCGCGACAGCGCCGCGCGGAACAGCGCGGCCTTGCGCCGCGTGTCCATGCGCCCGCCCACCACGCGGCTCCCCATGGGGACGCGCATGGCTTCACGGCGCAGCCGGTGCGTCAGCTTCTCGTACTGGACCACCAGACCGCGCGCGCGCCGCACCATCCCCATCAGCTCGCGCCGGGACAGCTCCATCAGGTTGCGCGGCGCACTGGCCAGCACCAGCCGCATCTCCCGCGCGTTCATCAACGCCGTCCCCGTCTCCCGCCTCTTGCGCATGTCCGCCCCCTCCCTCGGGTTCGCCAAACAGTCGCAAGGTGTGGGGCCGCTCCCTGCGGCGGCAAGGAGGACGCGGGCGCGGCCTGCCCCACCGCCCGTCCCCGCGGAACAGGACCGCTGTCCAGCACTCAGCCTGAGGCGCTCTCCCTGCGCGCCTCCAGCCGCGCCGCCAGCTTCTCCAACGCCAGCCGCGCGCGCGTCTTCACCGTGCCCAGCGGCTGGCCCGTCTCCCGGGCAATCTCGCTCTGGGACAGCCCGTCGAAGTACGCGAGCAGCACCACCTCGCGCTGCTCCGGCGGCAGCGCCTCCATCGCCGCGCGCACCCGCGCCTCGTCCTGCGCCGCGGTCGCCGAGGCGTCCGGGGCCGGCGGCGTCGCGCTCACGGGCGGCGGCTGCTGGGCCACCCCCTCCACCATCCGCGACACCGTGCCCAGCGACCGCCGTCGGTCAAGGGCCCGCGTCCGCGCGATGGTCGCCACCCACGCCTCCAGCCCGCCCCGCTCCGGGTCGAACTCGCGCGCGCGGCGCCAGACCTCCAGGAAGGCCTCCTGCAGCACCTCCTCCGCATCCGCCCGCGCGGGCAACAGCCGCGCCGCGATGGCGAACGCCCGCGCGGAACAGCGCGCGTAGACGTCGCGCATGGCCGCCGCGCGGCCCAGCGCCACCTGCCTCAGCAGGTCGCGGTCGGCCGACAGGTCACTCGCTTGCTGAGCAGCGGAGTCGTTGGGCGCCATGTTCGTCCCGGATACCGCAACCGGAGGGGCGGATCCCAGCTTCAACTACCGGAGCCCGTCCACCCAGCCCCGCAGGGTGGGCGGCCGCTCCCTCCGTTCCTAACGTTGACAGGCCAACGCGCCCAGGCGGTCGTCACCTTCAATCAACACCACCGGCACATTGCCGCCTGGAGCCACTGACTCGGAATCCTATAAGGGCCGCCAGCCGATATGACCGAACGACTCGGAAGCGTGTTCATCGAGAACGTCCAGCCGGAGCTGGACGCGGGCCGCTACGCCATCAAGCGCGTCGCCGGGGAGAGCCTCACCGTCCGGGCGGATATCTTCAAGGAAGGTCACGACGTCCTCGTGGCCGTCGTCCGCTGGCGGCAGGTCACCCCCGCCGCCCAGAAGACGGAGTGGGCGGAGGCCCCCCTTGCCTTCAAGAACAACGACGCGTGGGAGGGCGCCTTCCCGCTCGCCCGCAACGGCCGCTACGAATACACGATTGAAGCCTGGCCAGATCTCTTCCGCACCTGGGCCCACGAGCTGAAGCGCAAGGTGGACGCCGGCCGCGACGTGAAGAGCGAGCTGCTGGAGGGCGCCGCGCTGCTGGAGGGCGCCGCCGCGCGCGCGCGGGGCAGGTCCGCGGAGGACCACCGGCTGCTCGCCGAGGCCGGGGCCCGCCTGCGCACGCCGCCCACGCCGGACCACCTCCTGGTCGCGCTGTCCCCCGAGCTGGCGGACGCCGCGTCACGGCATCCGGACCGCACGCTGGCTCGCGCGTACGACCAGGTGCTGGAGGTGTTCGTGGACCGGGAGAAGGCGCGCAACGCCGCCTGGTACGAGTTCTTCCCGCGCTCCGCCAGACGCGACGGCAAGACGCACGGCACCTTCAAGGACGCGCAGGCCTGGCTGCCGTACATCCAGAAGCTCGGCTTCGACACGGTCTACCTCCCGCCCATCCACCCCATCGGCCGCACCGCGCGCAAGGGCAGGAACAACAGCCTGCGCGCGGAGCCCGGCGACGTGGGCAGCCCGTGGGCCATCG
Source organism: Corallococcus sp. RDP092CA (assembly GCF_041903675.1). NCBI lineage: Bacteria > Pseudomonadati > Myxococcota > Myxococcia > Myxococcales > Myxococcaceae > Corallococcus > Corallococcus sp. RDP092CA. The sequence goes on from NZ_JAYESI010000007.1 coordinate 52,189, forward strand.
GCGCCGCCGAGGGCGGCCACAAGGCCGTGCACCCGGAGCTGGGCACGTTGCAGGACTTCCGCGCGTTCGTGGACGCGGCGAAGGCGCACGGCATCGAGGTGGCGCTGGATCTGGCCTTCCAGTGCTCGCCGGATCACCCCTACGTGAAGGAGCATCCGGAGTGGTTCCAGCACCGCCCGGACGGCACCATCAAGACGGCGGAGAACCCGCCCAAGCGCTACGAGGACATCGTCAACTTCGACTGGATGGGCCCCGCGCGGGACTCGCTCTGGAAGGAGCTCAAGTCCGTCGTCCTGCACTGGGTGGACCAGGGCGTGCGGACCTTCCGCGTGGACAACCCGCACACCAAGCCCATCCAGTTCTGGCACTGGCTCATCCGCGAGGTGCAGGACCAGCACCCGGACGTCCTCTTCCTGTCGGAGGCCTTCACGCGCCCGAAGGTGATGAAGGCCCTGGGCAAGGTGGGCTTCACCCAGTCGTACACGTACTTCACGTGGCGCCTCTTCAAGCAGGAGCTGCGGGAGTACCTGGAGGAGCTCACCACCCCGCCCGTGGCGGACTACTTCCGCGGCAACCTGTGGCCCAACACGCCGGACATCCTCCCGGAGAACCTCCAGAACGCGGGCCCCGGCGCCTTCCGCCTGCGCGCGGCGCTGGCCGCCACCCTGTCCTCCGTGTGGGGCATGTACTCGGGCTTCGAGCTGTGCGAGGGCCGGCCCATCCCGGGCAAGGAGGAGTACCTGGACTCGGAGAAGTACCAGCTGGTGGCCTGGGACTGGGACCGGCCGGGCAACATCTCCGAGTGGATCTCGAAGCTCAACGCCGTCCGCAAGGCGCACCCCGCGCTCCAGCAGTACCAGGGCCTGCGCTTCTTCGAGTCCGACAACGACCGCGTCCTCTTCTACGGCAAGCGCTCGCCGGACGGCCTCAGCACGGTGCTGGTGGCGGTGAGCCTGGATCCGTACGCGCCGCAGGAGGCGCTGCTCCGCGTGCCCATGGCGTGGCTGGGCGTCAACGCGGAGGAGACCTACCAGGTGCATGAGCTGCTGGCCGACCAGCGCTCGCTGTGGCAGGGCCCGGACGTGCAGGTGCGCCTGACGCCCGAACAGCCCGCGGCGCTCTGGGCCGTGTACCGCTACCGTCGCACCGAACACGCTTTCGACTACTTCGAGTGACTCCCTCCGAGAGGCGTATGGACCTGGATCCGCTTTGGTACAAAAAAGCGCTCATCTACGAGCTGCACATCCGCGCATTCCATGACTCCAACGGGGACGGCCACGGGGACATCCCCGGCCTGATCGAGAAGCTGCCGTACCTCCAGGGCCTGGGCGTGGACTGCCTGTGGCTGCTGCCGCACTACCCCTCCCCGCTGCGCGACGACGGCTACGACATCGCGGACTACTACGGCATCCACCCGGACTACGGCACGCTCGCGGACTTCCAGCGCCTGGTGGAAGAGGCGCACAAGCGCGGGCTGCGCATCCTCATCGAGCTGGTGGTCAACCACACCAGCGACCAGCACCCCTGGTTCCAGGAGGCCCGGCGCGACCCCAAGAGCCCCAAGCGCAACTGGTACGTCTGGAGCGACACGGACGACTCCTACAAGGGCGCGCGCATCATCTTCACCGACACGGAGCGCTCCAACTGGACGTGGGACCCGGTGGCCAAGCAGTACTTCTGGCACCGCTTCTTCAGCCACCAGCCGGACCTGAACTACGACAACCCCGAGGTGCAGGAGGCCATGCTGGACGTCATGCGCTTCTGGCTCAACATGGGCGTGGACGGGTTCCGCTGCGACGCCGTGCCCTACCTCTTCGAGCGCGAGGGCACCAACTGCGAGAACCTCCCGGAGACGCACGCGTTCCTGAAGCGCCTGCGCAAGACCATCGACTCCGAGTACCAGGGCAAGGTGCTGCTCGCGGAGGCCAACCAGTGGCCCGCCGACGTGCGCGTGTACTTCGGCGAGGGCGACGAGTTCCACATGGGCTTCCACTTCCCGGTGATGCCCCGCCTCTTCATGGCGGTGCGCCGCGAGGACCGCACGCCCATCGTGGAGATCATGCAGCAGACGCCGGACATCCCGGCCAACTGCCAGTGGGCCATCTTCCTGCGCAACCACGATGAGCTGACGCTGGAGATGGTGACGGACGAGGACCGGGACTACATGTACCGGGAGTACGCCACCGACCCGCGCATGCGCATCAACCTGGGCATCCGCCGCCGGCTGGCGCCGCTGATGGACAACGGCCGGCGCCGCATCGAGCTGATGCACAGCCTGCTGTTCACCCTGCCCGGCACGCCGGTCCTCTACTACGGGGACGAGATCGGCATGGGCGACAACATCTACCTGGGCGACCGCAACGGCGTGCGCACGCCCATGCAGTGGACCGGCGACCGCAACGCGGGCTTCAGCCGCGCGGACTACGCGCGCCTCTTCGCGCCCGTCATCGCGGACCCCGTCTACGGCTACCAGTCCATCAACGTGGAGGCCCAGGAGCGGCAGAAGTCCAGCCTGCTGCAGTGGGTGAAGCGGATGATCGGCATCCGCCAGCGCTACCCCGTCTTCGCCATGGGCACCCTGCGCTTCCTCACCACGGAGAACCGCAAGGTGATGGCCTTCGTGCGCGAGTGGGAGGGCCAGACGGTGCTCGTCGTATGCAACCTGTCGCGCTTCGCGCAGCCGGGCGTGCTGGACCTGCGCGAGTTCAGCGGCAGCACCCCCGTGGAGTTGATTGGAGAGACGCCGTTCCCCCGCATCAGCGACCTGCCCTATCAGCTGTCGATGGGGCCCTACATGTTCCTGTGGTTCCGGTTGGACAAGCCGCTGCAGGCGAAGGAGTGACCCCGCGTGACCCCCCTGGACCTGACCAAGCTGCCCGACTTCCTCAAGACCCAGCGCTGGTTCGCCGGCAAGGCCTGGCCCATCAAGAGCATCAGCGTGCTGGACCACGTGCCCATGAAGCTGGGCGCGTGCTCGTTCACCCTGGCCATCATCGAGGTCGTCTACGAGCTGGGAAACCCGGAGCGCTACCAGCTCCAGGTGCGGCAGACGCCGGACGGCGTCGTCAGCGCGCTGGAGGACGATGACTGCGTCCGCGCCGTCTTCAACCTCGCGCGCGAGGGACAGCAGGTGGCCTCGGGCTCTGGCCGCGTGGTGGGGGAATGGATCGCCTCCACGGACAGCGGCGTGGCGCTGCCGGATCCGCTCTCCGTGCGCCGGCTCAACGTGGAGCAGAGCAACACCTCGCTGGTGCTGGGCGAGCGGGTCATCGTCAAGGTCATCCGCAAGCTGGAGGCCGGCGTGAACCCCGAGTACGAGGTGGGCCGCTTCCTCGCCACGAAGACGGACTTCCGCGCGACGCCGCAGCTGCTGGGCGCGCTGAACCTGGAGGGCCCCGCGGGCGCGACGCTCGCGCTGGCGCACCGCTTCGTGCCGAACGCCGTCGACGGCTGGAAGTACGCGCTGGAGCGGCTGCGCCAGGAGAAGGCGCTGAGCGACGGCTTCCTCGCGGACATGCGCGAGCTGGGCGCGCGCCTGGGGGATTTGCACAAGGCCTTCGCCTCCGCGGGGCCGGACGACCTGGCGTTCTCCCCGGAGCCGCTGCTCCAGGAGGACCTCCAGCGCTGGAGCGCGTCCATCGTGGGCGAGCTGGGCGTGACGCTGGCGGACGCCGGGCGGCTGCACGCGGACCTGGAGGTCCGGCGGGACAGCCTCATCACGTACGCGAAGCGCCTGTCGCAGGTGGCGCCGTCCGGCCAGAAGATCCGCATCCACGGCGACCTGCACCTGGGCCAGGTGCTGCGCTCGGAGGGCCAGTGGCTGTTCTTCGACTTCGAGGGCGAGCCGTCCCGCTCGTTCACCGCGCGCCGGGAGAAGTACAGCGCGCTGCGCGACGTGGCGGGGATGCTCCGCTCCTTCGACTACGCGGAGGCCACCGTGGCGCTGGAGGGCGGCCAGCCGCGCGGGCGCGTGGGCCCCACCCGCGACGCGTTCCTGGAGGGCTACCGCCAGGCGACGCGCGGCGCGCCCTTCCTGCCCGACAGCGATGAATCCTTCGACGTGATGTTGCGCGCCTTCGAGCTGGAGAAGCTGTTGTACGAAGTGCGCTACGAACTCGCCAACCGGCCGGACTGGGTGCGCATCCCCGTCGAGGCCCTGTTGCGGATGGAGGATGCCCAGTGAGGAAGCCGGTGGACAGAGCACAGGTGGACGCGGAGCTGCAACGCGTGGTGGAGCTTCGCCATCCGGAGCCCCACTCGGTGCTGGGCGTCCACCCGGACGGCGACGCGGTGGTGGTGCGCGCCTACCGCCCGGAGGCCGTGGCCATCCACGTGCTGCCGGAGTTCGGAGGCAGGGTGCCCATGCAGCACCGCCTCGGCGGCGTCTTCGAGGCGCGCATCAACGGCCGCACGGAGCCCTTCAGCTACCTGCTGGAGGTGGAGTACCCGGGCAAGAAGGTCTTCACGCTGCGCGACCCGTACAGCTTCCTGCCCACCCTCGGGGAGCTGGACCTGTACTTCGCCGGCGAGGGCCGCCACGAGAAGCTCTGGGAGCGCATGGGCGCGCACCTCATCCACCACAACGGCGTGAACGGCACGTCCTTCGCCGTGTGGGCGCCCACCGCCCGGGGCGTGTCCGTGGTGGGGGACTTCAACGGCTGGGACGGACGCCTGCACGCCATGCGGCGCATGGGGTCCTCCGGCATCTGGGAGCTGTTCGTCCCGGAGGTCGGCGAGGGCACCCGCTACAAGTTCGAGATCCGCCCCGGCCACGGCGGAGGCCCGCTGCTCAAGGCGGACCCGTTCGCCTTCCGCACGGAGACGCCGCCCGCCACCGCGTCGGTGGTGCACGACCTGCGCCGCTACAACTGGGGCGACGACGCGTGGCTGGAGGCGCGCCACCAGCGCGGGGAGGCGGCCCAGCAGCCGTGGAGCGTCTACGAGGTGCACCTGGGCAGCTGGCGCCGCGTGGTGGAGGACGGCGACCGGCCCATGACGTACCGCGAGCTGGCGCCGGAGCTGTCCCGCTACGTGAAGGACCTGGGCTTCACGCACGTGGAGCTGCTGCCCGTGGCGGAGCACCCCTACGGCGGCTCCTGGGGCTACCAGGTGGGCGGCTACTACGCGCCCACGTCGCGCTTCGGCCACCCGGACGACTTCCGCTACCTGGTGGACTACCTGCACCAGGAGGGCGTGGGCGTCATCGTGGACTGGGTGCCGGGACACTTCCCGCGCGACAGCCACGCGCTGGGCCAGTTCGACGGCACCGCCCTCTACGAGCACGCGGACCCGCGCCAGGGCTCGCAGCCGGACTGGGGCACGCTCGTCTTCAACTTCGGCCGCAACGAGGTGCGCAACTTCCTCATCGCCAACGCGCTGTTCTGGCTGGAGGAGTACCACATCGACGGGCTGCGCGTGGACGCCGTGGCCTCCATGCTCTACCTGGACTACAGCCGCAAGCAGGGCGAGTGGATCCCCAACCGCTGGGGCGGCCGCGAGAACGAGGAGGCCATCCAGTTCCTGCGCGAGCTCAACGACACCATCCGCCGCAAGCACCCGGGCGTGGTGGTCATCGCGGAGGAGTCCACCGCGTGGCCCAAGGTGTCCCAGCCCGTCAGCGAGGGCGGCCTGGGCTTCCACTTCAAGTGGAACATGGGCTGGATGCACGACACGCTGTCGTACTTCTCCAAGGACGCCGTCTACCGGCAGTACCACCACAACCAGCTCACCTTCGGCCTGCTGTACGCGTTCAGCGAGAACTTCATGCTGCCGCTGAGCCACGACGAGGTGGTGCACGGCAAGGGCAGCCTCTTCGGCCGCATGCCGGGAGACGCGTGGCAGAAGCGCGCCAACCTGCGCGCGCTGTTCGGCTGGATGTGGGCCCACCCGGGCAAGAAGCTGCTCTTCATGGGCGGCGAGTTCGGCCAGCCGGCCGAGTGGAACCACGACAAGAGCCTGGACTGGCACCTGCTCCAGGATCCAGGCCACAAGGGCATCCAGCGGCTGGTGGGCGACCTGAACCGCATCTACCGGGACCTGCCCGCGCTCTACGACTGCGACAGCGAGCCCCGGGGCTTCCAGTGGCTCCAGCCGGACGCCTCTGCGGCGAACGTGCTGGCCTTCGTGCGCCGCTCGCACATGCCCGGCCGTCACGTGGTGTGCGTGGCCAACCTGTCACCGGTGCCGCGCGAGGATTATCGCGTGGGCTTCCCGCTCCACGGCCGTTATGTGGAGCTGCTCAACACCGACGCCGGGGAATACGGAGGCAGCGGCCTGGGCAACCGGGGCCAGGTGCAGACGGAGCCCACGGGCTGGGACGGACAGCCCGCCTCCGCGACGCTCACCCTGCCCCCGCTGTCGGTGGTGTGGTTCACGCCGGGGTAGCCCCCGGCCCCACCGGAAGGACGGACGCAATGGCGGCAGGAGCCGTGACGAAGCGGAAGCTGGGAACGACGGGCCTGGAGGTGTTCCCCCTGTGCCTGGGCGGGAACGTCTTTGGATGGACGGCGGACGAGGCCACCTCGTTCGCGGTGCTCGACGCCTTCGTGGAGGGCGGCGGCGACTTCGTGGACACCGCGGACGTGTATTCGCGGTGGATCCCCGGCCACGTGGGCGGTGAGTCGGAGGCGGTGCTGGGCAGGTGGATCGCCTCGCGAAAGGCGAAGGACCACCTGGTGGTGGCCACGAAGGTCGGCGCGGAGACGGCGCTGGGCAAGGGCCTGACGAAAGCGCACATCGAGAAGAGCGTGGACGCGTCCCTGCGCCGCCTGGGCGTGGAGCGCATCGACCTGTACTACGCGCACTACGACGACCCGAACACGCCCTTCGAGGAGACGCTGCGCGCCTTCGACGCGCTGGTGAAGGCGGGCAAGGTGAAGGCGCTGGGCCTGAGCAACCACACCGCGGAGCGCGCGCAGCAGGCGCTGGACACGCAGAAGCAGCTCGGGCTCGCGCGCTACCAGGTGCTCCAGCCGGAGTACAACCTGGTGGAGCGCCCGAAGTTCGAGGGCCCGCTCCAGCAGGTAGCGGAGCAGGAGCACCTGGCGGTCGCGCCCTACTTCGGGCTGGCCGCGGGCTTCCTCACCGGCAAGTACCAGGAGGGCCTGCCCGCCCCGGCGTCACCGCGCGCGGGCAACGTGCTCAAGAAGTACGGCAACGCGAAGGGCTGGGGCGTCGTCGCCGCGCTGAAGAAGGTGGCGGAGCGCCGGGGGGCCACGCCCTCTCAGGTGGCGCTCGCGTGGCTCGCCACGCGGCCCACGGTGGTGGCGCCCATCGCCAGCGCCACGTCCGTGGCGCAGGTGAAGGAGCTGCTCGGGGCCTTCTCCCTGGAGCTGGACGCGGACGACCTGCGCGAGCTGGACCGCGCGTCCGCCGCGTAGCCCGCGCCCGCCTGGCTCAGGCCTCATCCGCGACGAGCACGGTCTTCAGCCGTGCCAGCACGGGCGCTGGCACGTCGATGAAGGACAGGCCGACCTCGAAGCGGGCCACGGCGTCCTTGGGTAACTTGATGACCCAGACGATGCGCGCGGTACATTCCAGCGAGCCGCCGTCCGGGAGGAACAGCTCCAGGTCCAGGCGCGAGCCCACGTCCTGGGGCTCGTCGGAGTAGATGCGCGCGCCGCCGAGGCTGACATCGAGCACCTGCTTCTTGTCGCCCACCTTCATTCGCGCGGGGCGCGAGTAGAGGGGCGCGTGGATGCGCGGGAAGGCGCGGCGATCAATGGGAGAGGTCATCTGGAGCGTCACGTTCCGTCATCCTAGCGTGACTGTCACGAAACGACATATCGCCCTCCCGGCCGAGGAGGTGACCCATGGGGTCGGCTCACCTCCTCCTCGTGGGGTCTGGGACACCTACCCCGCGGTGTCGCCCAGGCCGTGGAGCTCCGGCGCGTCCCGAGCCAGCTCGTCGCAGATGAGCGCCTGGATGCGGAAGGCCAGCCGCGCCTCCTGGACCAGCTCCTGGGCCTCGCCTTCCGTCAGCGACACCTCGTCCAGGCGGGCGGCCAGGCGCGCCTGGAAGGAGCGCAGCTCCGCGGCGGACACCGCGTTGTAGAAGGCCGTGCCGCGGCCGTTCTCCAGCTCGAACGCGCGCGCGACGAGCTCCGAGCGCTGGGGCGCGGTGTAGAGGTCCTGCACACAGCGCGCGTAGGCATGGGCGATGAGCAGGTGGGGGGCCTCCACCGCCACCTCGCGGATGCGCTCGGCGTGCAGCCGCGTCTCCGCGCAGGCGAAGGGCCTGGTGCGCGTGTCGCCGCAGAACCAGTCCAGGTCCGCGAGCAGCGCGGCGGCCCGCCGCAGCTCCGGCAGCCGCAGCACGCGCGTGACGGGGCCGTCCTTCAGCGTCGGCAGCACGGACTCCAGCGCCTCGTAGACGGTGTGCAGCTGGCGCAGGTGGTTCACGTAGTAGCGCGCCCGCACGAACTGGCCGTAGACGCCGCCGTTCCACGAGCCGTGGAAGAGCGCCGCCAGGAAGGTGGACTGCTCCGCCTGGCGCCGCGCCATCCCCGTCCCCTCCTCCAGCCGCAGTGACAGCCGCTGCGTGGACGGAAGACTCGCGGGGGCCGTGGGCGCGGTGGGCAGGCGCCGGTCCCTCGCGGAGCGCTCGAAGCCACCCCAGCGGATCGTCCCCCGGATGCTCACTGCTTCCACCCGCCGGCAGGCGCCGCGTGGGCGACGGTGGGGGCCGGCTCCTGCACCTCGGCCTCGTGCGTGGGCGCGTGCGGCATCTCCAACTGGTGGATGGCCTCCACCAGGGTGTGGCCCAGCGCGCGCAGCACGTCCTCCTCCAGGCGGAGCGTCACCGGCCCCACGGCCAGGTGGATGTGCCCACAGCTGCACCGCGTGACCTCCGCGCACGGGCCTCGCGCCAGCACCGCCCTGCAGCATCCCTGACCGAGCATCGCGTCCTCCAGTTGATTTTGATTATCGAAATCAAATTCATGAGGCCACAACGCCCTTCTGCCGTCAAGCCCGGTCCATGCGGTTCTGATCCGGAAGCCGCTGGCCAACACTCCAAAGACAGACACAAACACCAGAAAAAAGACAGACAACTCAATTAATTTCATGAATATGTGTTTCATTGATTTCATGTTTCATATGTTGGCGCGGGCCTGCGCTTTTGTTCATGTAGGCACGACAGTTCACCTCCCGCGAAAACTGGCTGAAGGTTTGTTCAGGCTGCATTCAGGCGCGGCCCGGGCACTGAAAAACTGGCTGAAGGTCTGTTCAGTTGCGCTCGGTGGGTTCCGGTCCGGACATCCCCGAAAGGCAGGGTGAAATCCGGTCGCCTTCCGTCGCGGACTCCGGTTAGGAAAAACGGACCATGCGGCGACACCTCGTGCTGACGACGTTCCTGGGGCTGGCGAGCCTGCAGCCCGGCTGCAAGTCCAACACCCCCTCCCCCACGATCCACGACGCGGGCATCGCCGACGCGGGCAGCCAGCAGCCGACGGCCTGGCGCCTCCAAGCAGCCCAGGTCCAGGTTCCCGAGGGCATGAGGAGCGAGCCGTTCGACGTCCCGCGCTCCCTGAACATCCCAGCAGGCATGTCCGCGTCGGTCTGGGCGCGGGTGCCGGGCGCGCGGTTCATCGCCTTCTCGCCCGAGGGCACCCTGCTCGTCTCCGTGCCCGGGCAGAACAAGGTGATGCAGGTCCGCCCGCGCGCTGGCCAGGAGCCGGAGGTGACGCAGTGGGCGGGCGGCCTGGGCCGTCCCCACGACATCGTCTTCCACGAGCGCGACGGGCAGCTGTGGGTCTTCCTGTCGGAGAAGGACCGCGTCACGCGCTCGCGCTGGACGCCCGGCGAGACGACGCGCGGCGAGGTGGAGACGGTCGTCTCCGGGCTGCCGGACGCGTCCCTGCCGGAGCTGCACGGCGCCTACGGCCACGAGCTCAAGAACCTGGCCGTGGACTCACAGCACCGCGTGTACGTGGCCATCGCGTCCACGTGCAACGTGTGCCTGAGCGACACCACCAGCGACCCGCTGCGCGGCGCCATCTACCGGTGGGACTGGAGCGGCGGCTCGCGCGAGCTGTTCGCCCGGGGCCTGCGCAACGCCGAGGGGCTCGCGTGGGAGCCGGGCACGGACACGCTGTGGGTGGCCGTCAACAACCGCGACAACACGCCCTACCCGTTCGACGACGGCACCGGGAAGTACGGCAAGGTGATTCCCGAGTACGTGGACAACCACCCGCCCGAGGCCCTCACCTCCGTGCGCGAGGGTGGCCACTATGGCTGGCCGTTCTGCAACTCCAACCCGGACTCCCCCAGCGGCCTGAAGCACATGCCCCTGGACCGCGACTACGACATGAACCGCGACGGCTCACGAGCGGACTGCGCGGCGTTGGACAAGACGGACCAGGGCATCCAGGCGCACTCGGCGCCCCTGGGCCTGACGTTCTTCGACAACGGGGAGCTGAACCCGGCCTGGAAGCGCGGCGCGCTCGTCGCCTACCACGGATCATGGAACCGCACGGAGCGGACCGGCTACAAGGTCGCCGTCTTCCCGTGGGACCTGGCCACGCACCAGCCCACGGGCGAGGTGGACGCCGTCACCGGCTTCATCAACCCGGACCAGAGCGTGTGGGGCCGGCCGGTGGACGTGGCCCTGGCCCCGGGCGGCGGCTTCATCGTCAGCGACGACCACGCGGGAGCGCTCTACCGCATCGCGCCCGCCGCGCAGCCCTGAGCAGCGAGCGCGTCAGCGCGCCTCGCCGCGCGCCAGCTTCTCCACGTACTCCGCGGGCAGCCCGGCGCTCCTCGCGCCGCGCACCAGCGCCTCCACGAAGCGAGGGCTCACCGGCCCGTCCGACGACGCGCGGCGCGGGTTGGTCACGAACGCGGTGGCCTCCACCTCCTGGCCGGCCACGCGCACGCGCACCGTGCGCTCCACGCACATATGGGTGACGAAGCCCTCCTTGTGCTGGACGATGGGCCAGTCCCTGCCGGGGATCTCGAAGAGCCGGCCGTACACCCGCGCGCCCGGCGCGTCCGTCAGGCCCGCCACCCGGCCGCCCCACCAACGCGAGGGGAAGTCGTAGACGAGGTCCACGTCCAGCGCCTCGGCGAGCTGGCCCTCCGGCAGCTCGAAGAAGCCGTAGCTGTGCTGCTGCTTCCACTCGTCGAAGGCGGCCCGGTCCAGGATGGTCGAGTACGCGAAGTAGCGCCGGGGCGTGCTCGCGTCCGCCTGCTCGCGCGCCTTCATCACCTGGTCGTAGTGCGAATCCATTTGCGTGGGTCCTCGTCGTGCCTACCGCTCGCCCTTGCGTGAGAGGGCGCCGTCGCGGAACGCGCCCAGCACCCCTCCCACGTCCAGGCGGGACGTCTTGATGAACAGCCGCAGCGCGCGCTCCACGTGGTCGGCCAGGACGGCCATGCGCTCCAGCCGCCGCAGCTTCTCCGACTGCACGCCACCGGCGCCCTCCGCCAGCCGGCGCGCCTCGGACAGGTCCGCGCGGATGCGGGTGACGAAGGCCGCCTCGCGCTCCTCCACCACGTGCGTCACCATCCGCACCAGGTCCGTCTCCGCCGCGTAGCGCCACACCGTGTCCTGCGGCACGCGCACCCGCTGGATGACGCCCCAGTGCTCCAGGTCGCGCAGCAGCATGGACACGCCGCCCTTGGACAGGTCCAGCTCGCGCTCGATCTCACCGGCGGTCAGCGGCTCGCCGCGCAGGTAGAGCAGCCCCCACACGCGGCCCTGGTTGCGCTTGAAGCCCCAGAACTCGATGACGTTGCCCACCGCCTCCACGGCGATGGCTTCCCACGGCGCCAGCCGTCCATGCTCCGGCGGCGCGAGTGTCTTCTGGCTCCCGGGATCCCCCCCCGTCCACAGGTAGCCCTTCACGCAGCGCGTCCCTTCACCTGCTCCGCGATGCCCTCCGACAGCCGGTGCGCCCAGCTCATCAGCTCCGCGCCCGCGGCGTCGCTGGCGAAGGGCCCCAGCTTGTCGAGCGCCGCCTCGATCTCGGCGTTCATCCGCTCCATGGACGCCTCCACCGCGCCGGTGGCCTCGATGGCGGCGCCAATCTCCCGGGTGCGCTCCGGGGTGACGACGGAGAACGCCCACGCGTCCTTGAGCTTGCGGCGCAGGGACTCGTCCCGGGACACCGCCAGCAGGATGGGCATGGACGGCGTGCGCGAGTGCACGTCCGCGTACCGCGGCTTGCCCACGTCCGTGCCCAGGATGTCGCGGATGTCGTCGGCGATCTGGAACGCCACGCCCAGGTGCCGGCCGAACGCGTCGAAGCGCGCCACGGCCTCCGGCTGGTCCGCCAGCGTCGCCGCCGCCTTGCCGCACCAGCCGAACAGCGAGCCCGTCTTGCCCTCGGCGATGTAGCGCAGCCGGGTGAGCGGCAGGTTCAGGTCGCCTCGCGCCTCCACCTCCGCGATGGCCGCGCGCGTCATCTCCGTGACGATGGCCAGGCCGCTCTGCACCAGGCGGGCGTCCAGCAGGGACAGCCGCGACAGCGCCGTGGACAGGATGAGGTCACCGCTCATCACGGCCACGATGTTGCCCCAGCGCGCGTTCACCGTCGGGCGGCCCCGGCGGAACATGCCCGCGTCCACCACGTCGTCGTGCAGCAGGCTGGCCGAGTGGATCATCTCCGACGCCACGCCCACATCCACCAGCCGCTCGGCCGGCACGCCCACCACGGCGCCGAACAGGCGGACGAGCATGGGGCGGGCCCGCTTGCCCCCGGCGCCCAGGCACAGGTGGCGCGCCGCGTCCATCAACGTATCGCCCTTCACGTCCGGCCCGACGTCGCCATCCGCGAGCAAGTCGGTCAGACGCTGCTCCACCTGCCCCAGAAACTCCGTCAGCTCGTGAGCAACATCCATGTGCACGGTCTCCCTCGGCGCGTTCATATAGTTCAAGACCGCGTGAACTGCACAAGATTCCCTCCTGCCCTCCAGGCGGACAGCGGGCACGAACGGACAGTACGCGGAATGAGACGAATCAGGCCGGTTGGTGCCCGGCCGTGCGCCGGGAGGTGCTTGGGGGTCCGATTGAGAGGGAATGCGCGGCCATGGGAAACGAAGGCCGGTGTCCGCCGCCCTCCGCCGTCGCCTCGTCCAGAGCTTCGCGTCCCTCGCCACGGGCATCCCTCTCTTCCGCCCTGGCGCCTCGCTGCCCGGCGCGTCCGCGCCGCTGTTGGGCGCCCCGCCGCCTCCGGACGGCTCCCGGGGCCCGCCGCCGCACCGGCGCCTCCGCGCGTCCCTGCGGGTGTCCGTGGTGGAGGGGATGTTCGCGGAGGTGTTCACCGCGTGCGCGGGCCCCACGGTGCTCACCGCCTGGGCCATCGCGCTGAAGCTGGGGCCCTTCCTGGTGGGCGTGATGACGGCGCTGCCGTTCTGCGCGCAGTTCGTGCAGTTCCCCGCGGCGTGGCTCACGCTCTGCTTCGGCCACCGGCGGGTGGCGCTGACGGCGGTCTGCCTGTCCCGGCTCGCCCTGCTGCCCATGGCGCTGCTGCCGTGGCTGGGCCTGTCCCTGGAGGGTCAGCAGCGCATGCTGCTCGCCGTGGCGGGGGCGTCCGCGGCGCTGGCCGTGGTGGGCAACAACGCGTGGGTGGCGTGGATGGGGGAGCTCGTCCCCGGCGCCGTGCGCGGGCGCTTCTTCGGCAAGCGCACCGCGCTCACCACGCTGATGGGCACCGCCGCGTCGCTCGCGGCGGGCCTGCTGATGGACCGGCTGAAGGGGCTGGACGGGGTGGGACTGGCGCTGCCCATGCTGGCGCTCGCCGCGTGCGTCATGGGCGTCGTCACCACGCTGATGATGGCCGCGCAGCATGACCCCATGCCCCCGGGCGCCGCGCCCAGGCTGGAGCTCAAGGCGGCGCTCCTGCCCTGGCGGGACGACGGCGCCCGGCGGGTGCTCCTGTACCAGGTGGCGTGGAACGCGGCGGTGGGCGTGTCCGCGCCCTTCTTCGCGCTGCACAGCCTCCAGAACCTCAAGATGACCTTCGTCATCATGGCCCTGCACGCGGCGGCGGTGGCGGGCGTGCGCGTCCTGACGGCGCCCCTGTGGGGCCGCGCCATCGACCGGCTGGGCGCGCAGCCCGTGCTGATGCTCTGCTCGCTGGGCATCAGCACCATCCCCATGCTGTGGCTGTGGCCCACGGCGGGGACGCTCTGGCCGCTCCTGTTCGACGTGCTGCTGGCGGGCGCGCTGTGGAGCGGCCACGGCCTGGCCATCTTCGCGCTGCCGCTCACGGTGGCGCCGCGCCAGGGGCGGCCCTTCTACCTGGCGGCGTTCGCCACCGCGGGCGGGCTGGCCTACGCCGCGGCGGCGGCCCTGGGCGGCGCGCTGGCGGCGCGAGTGCCCCAGCAGTTCATGCTGGGCGGCCACCTCTGGGTGAACCTGCACGTCCTCTTCGTCGTGTCGTCGGTGGCCCGGCTGGGGGCCGCCTTCCTCGCGGCCCGGGTCAACGAACCCGGCGCCGCCACCACGCGCACCGTGGCCCAGGTGGTGGAGCGGTTCCTGCCCCGCCCCCGCCCGGCTACAGCCGGTAGTCGCGCACCATCGCCGCCACGCGCTCCGACAGGAGCTTGAGCGACACGGCGGACTCGCTGGTGGTGGAGATGCGCTTCACCGTGTCGCCCATCACCGTGTTGAGCTCGTTCACGGCGGTGAAGATCTGCTCGATGCCGGTGGCCTGCTGGTTCACCGTCTGGGAGATCTGACGGGCGGACACCACGCTGTCCCGCACGATGGCGGACAGCTGGCGCAGCGTGTCCCCGGACGTGCGCACCTGGGCCAGGCCCGCCTCCATGCGCTGCGTGCCCGCGGCCGTGATCTCCACCGTGGCGAAGATGGCGGTGCTGATGTCCGCCAGGATGCTGCGCACCTGGTTCGTCGCGCGGATGGACTGGTCCGCCAGGCCGCGGATCTCCCGCGCCACCACCGCGAAGCCCTTGCCGTGCTCCCCGGAGCGCGCCGCCTCGATGGCCGCGTTCACCGCCAGCAGGTGGGACTGGTCCGCCAGGTCCTTCACCGTCTCCGTGATGCCGGAGATCTGCTCGGTGCGCTCGCCCAGGGCCATGATGCGCTCGGCGATCTGCTCCACCTGCGCGCGCAGCGCCACCATGCCCTCGATGCTCTCGGTGATGGCGACCTCGCCCGTCTTGCCCAGCACCTCCGCGCGCTCCGCCACGTCGATGACCGTCTCCGCCGCGCGCGACGCCACCACCGACGTCTGGCGGATCTCCTGCGCCGTCACCTGCGTCTCCTGGAGCGCGGCCGCGTGGCGCGAGACCATCTCGTTCTGGCGGCCCGCGGAGTCGTTCAGGTGGTCCACGGACCCGCGCAGCAGGTCCGACGACTCCTGCAGTTGCTGGAGCAGGTCCTTCACCTTGGACACCATCATGGAGAAGGCCTTCGCCAGCTGCCCCACCTCGTCCGTGCCCTCCACGCGCACCGACTCGCGCAGGTCGCCGTGCTCCGCGATCCGCTGGGCCACCTCCGTCAGCTGCACCAGCGGCGCCGCCACCCGGCGCGCCAGCACCACGCCCACCACCACGAACACCGCGAGCGCCAGCAGCATCACCACGCTCACCCCGGTGGTGATGGCCTCGACCTGCGCGCGCGCCGCCGTGCGGTTGAAGCCCACGTGCACGGTGCCCGCCCCGTTCGCGAGGCGCGCGCTCACGTCCAGCAGGTCCGCGTCCCGCACGTAGAACGTCGCCTCACCCTGCGCGCGGCTCAGCCGATCCCTCAGCTCCCGCATCGCGGCGGCGTACTCGCCCGCCACCGCGCGCAGCTGCCCGGTCCCGTCGAAGACGGCCACGTAGGCCACCTGGTGGTGGCGCACCGCCTGCTCCAGCACCGCCTGGAGCGCCTCCGTCTGGCCGCCCGGCATCGCCGCGGGCAGCGTGGCCGCCAGCGCCGCGGGCAGCGCGCCCCCCACGTCCCGGCCCTGCGCCTCGAAGGCGGAGCTGACCCGGGGGATGAGGTAGCCGAAGAAGAGGACGACGAAGAACAGCGCCACCAAGAGCGGCGCGAGCGTGAGCTTCTGGGAAAGAGAGAGTCGCATCCGGGAGCGGCGCCAAATCCAGAGGAAGTCTGGGAAACGAAGCCCCCCTGGACCATCCAGCGAGGTGCCGCATTGTGGACATTCCAGAGGAGCCAGCGCAATGGCTCAGCGCGTCCCAGCGATTGAAAGTCAGACACCGCGCCCTGGGTAGGCACGACCCCGGGGCGCGGCCGTCATCCCGGCGTCAGCCGGCCTTGCGGTTGGAGGGCGCGCTCTCGTCCCACTTCTCCATCAGGGTGTTGGACGGGAGCGTCTCGTCCAGCAGCTTGCGCGCGGCCTCGGCGCCGGTGACGGGCAGGCCCTTGCGGTCGAGGAGGCCCAGCTGCACGAGCACGGACGCCTGATCCCAGTAGATGTGCTCGTGGTAGAGCTTGTCGCCGCGGAAGTTCACCACCGCCACGAAGGCCGCCTCCACGTACTTCCCGGTGGGCGGGATGCCCGGGAGCATCCAGTCCATCTCGATGTCGTGGGTGAAGCTGAAGATGAACTCGTCCACCACGCGGTCGGCGCCCACGGTGCGCGACAGCAGGGTCATCTTCGTGTCCTTGGGGTTCGCGTGGACGAAGTGGTTCGCGTAGAAGCGGTGCAGGTACTCCGCGCCCACGCCCCCGGTCATCACCGGCACGCTGTTGACATACGGATGCGACACCATGGTCTTCATGGTCGCGTCCGCGTCGCGCACGGCGAACTCCAGCTCCGTGTGCTTGTCCCACAGCATGGCCAGGTCGTAGCGCGGCCCCATCACCCGCTTGAGCAGCGCGATGGTGCGCGTGTGCGCCGTCATCTGCGAGGGCCGGTGCCAGGCCGGCGAGCCCTCGCGGAAGAAGCCGTGGCGCACGCCCTGGTACACGTACAGCTCCACGTCCGCGTTGACGTGCTGCTTCACGCGCGCCACCGCGGACGGGGGCACGAAGCCGTCCCACTCCGCGTAGTGGAGCACCATGGGGGCCGCGCTCTCCCCGGCCTGCGCGAGCACGTCCTCCATGCCCGGCGCGCAGTAGGTCACCGCGCAGTCCACGTGCGCGTGCGCCGCCAGCTGCGCGGCCAGCGTGCCGCCCAGCCCGTAGCCCAGCGCGCCCACCTGCTTCTTGTCCCTGAGCCCCACCACCTCAGGGAGCGCGCGCATCCACGCGACCACCGGTTTCAGGTCCACCTCCTCCGGATCTCCCCTCGAAGCGAGGTCCGGCACCACGACCACGTAGCCCTCTTCACTGAAGCGCTCCGCCATCAGCTTCAGGTGGGCGTTTCCCTCGAACGCCTCCACCATCAGCAGCAGCAGGCCCGGACCCGTCCCGGAGGCGGGGCGTCGCACCCACGCACGCAGCGGGTCGCTTCCATCCACGGGAATCCACGTCGAGTTGTCGTTCATTTGTCGCGCACCCTCCCCAAAGCGGACACTCTTTGCGTCCGGACAGATTGCCTCCCGGACGTCTGGCATTGTAGCAAACCCTCCACAACTCCGCCTCATGTATTGAGAGGTTTTGATGTGGATGGATTGTTGTATGGCTTTTCCATGGACTTATCAGCCAGCACTGCAATGCCTCGCCCGTGACGCGACCGTCACGCTGTTTCAGCCCGTCAGGGGCGCGGCGACATCCGCGCACGGGGAGTGCGTGCGCGCTTCAACCAAAGCCTGACGCGGAAGGCAAAGCGAGAAGATCGTACCTACGTCCGGGGTCGATTCCACCCGGAGGGTCCCGCCGTGCGCCTCCACGATGCTGCGCGCGATGTAGAGCCCCAGGCCCAGGCTCTCGCGCTTGCCCGGGCCTTCGCCGCGGCGGAAGGGCTGGAAGAGCGTGGGCAGGACGTGCGCGGGGATGGGCGGCCCGGCGTTCTGGACCTCCAGGTGGACGGCGTCCGCGCCCTGCTCGAAGGTGCGCAGGCGCACGGGGGTGTCTCGCGGGCTGTACTTGAGCGCGTTGTCCAGGAGGTTGGCCACCACCTGCGCCAGCCGGTCCAGGTCCCACACGCCCGGCAGGGTGTCCCGGGCGAAGTCGCACACGATGGAGCGCTCCGGCCGCGCCGCGCGCAGCTCGTCCACCAGCTTGCGGCACAGCTCGTTGAGGTCGCCCGCGCCGGGCACCACCGGGATGCCTCCGCCCACGCGCGCGCGGGTGAAGTCCAGCAGCTGATCCACGATGCGCTGGATGCGCTCGCCGCCCCGGACCACGCGCTCGAAGGCCTTGCGCTGGGCGTCGGGAAGCGGCTCGCGCGACAGCTGGGCGTTGGCGGTGGTGAGGATGGCCGCGAGCGGCGTGCGGATGTCGTGCCCCACGATTCCCACCAGCTGCTGCTCGAGCTCCGTCGCGCGCTGGAGCTCCTCCTCCACGCGCCGGCGCTCCGCCAGCTCCAGCGCCTGCTGCCGCAGCTTCTCTCCGCGCAGGTACAGCTCCACGAACACGGACACCTTGGCGCGCAGGATGTCCGGATCCACCGGCTTGAGCAGGTAGTCCACCGCGCCGTATTCGTAGCCCCGGGTGACGTAGGCCGCCTCGCGGCTGAGCGCGGTGATGAAGAGGATGGGCAGGTGTTTCGTGCGCTCGCGGGTGCGCACCAGGCGCGCCGTCTCCAGCCCGTCCAGCCCCGGCATCTGCACGTCCATCAGCACGCAGGCGTACTCGTCCAGCAGCAGCGCCTTGAGCGCCTCGTCGCCCGAGCGCACCGACACCACCTGCTGACCGAGCGGCTCCAGGATGGCCTCCAGCGCGAGCAGGTTCGTCGGCGTGTCGTCCACTAGGAGGATGCGCGCCTGGGGAATACCGGGTGACGCCTCGGCGAGGCGGCGGAGGGACAGGTCAGAGACGGTGGTGAGTCCGGGCGTCCTGGGAACGGAGGGCTTCAAGGCGGCGTTCACTCGGGCGTTGAGGTGGAGCGGTTCGTGGGGCGGTCGTGCGGCCGGGGCCGCACGAATCCACCGGATGTCGGGCGCCCGGTTGCAACACGGTCTCCTCGCCACCTTGTTCCCTGCACCTGCATTCAAAAGCCACAGCGAGACAGGAATCCGTAATCAAAACTGACCCGTTGCAATTCCTGTCAGGGGCGTAGACTCCGCGTGCATGACGCTCTCGCACCCTCGCACCCTCCTGCTTGGCCCCTCCGACCTGCTCGCACTGGTGGAGGGCGTGGGCCTGCACGTGCTGATGGACGAGCTCATCCACGCCCTCACCGTGGCGCTGAGGGAGTTCGACGAGTCCGTCATGCAGGTCCCCAAGCGGGAGGGCTTCCAGGTGGTCAGCGAGCCCCGGCCTTCCGGGACCATCGGCTGGATGCCCTCGCTGCGGCGCGGAGACAGCCTGACCGTGAGGGTGTCCGCCTCCCTGCCCACCAACCGTGCGGAGGCGGGGCTGCCCACGCTGGTCGCGTCGCACAGCGTCTATGACGTGAGGACGGGGCACCTGGTGGCGGTGATGGACGGCGTGTTCGCCACGGCGCTGCGCACGGGCGCGGCCTCCGCGGTGGCCAGCCGCTACCTGGCGTCCCCGGACAGCCGGGTGCTGGGGCTGGTGGGCTGCGGGGCGCAGGCCGTCTCGCAGCTGCACGCGCTCAGCCGCGTGTTCCGGCTGGAGCAGGTGCTGGTGCACGACGTCGATCCGGACGCGGCGCGCTCGTTCGTGCGGCGCGTGGCGTTCCTGGGGCTTGATGTGCGGCCCACCCTGCTGCCGGACCTGGAGATGCGCGCGGACATCCTCTGCACCGCGACCACCGTGTCCCCGGGTGCCGGGCCCGTCATCTCCGGCCACGCGCTCCAGCCGCACGCGCACGTCAACGCGGTGGGCGCGGATCAGCCGGGCAAGGCGGAGCTGCCCCTGGCGCTCCTGCGGCGCAGCCTCGTCGTGCCGGACTTCCCCGCACAGGCGCGCCTGGAGGGGGAGTGCCAGCAGCTCCACCCGGATCAGATCGGCCCGGACCTGGCCACCGTGGTGCAGCAGCCGGAGGAGTTCCAGGGCTGGCGCGAGCGCAACACGGTGTTCGACTCCACCGGCCACGCGCTGGAGGATCACGTGGTGACGCGCCTGCTCCTGGACCACGCGTGGCGCCTGGGCCTGGGCACCCTGGTGGCGCTGGAGGCGCTGGGGGGCGACCCGCTGGATCCGTACTCCCAGGTGCGCGGTGAAGCGGTCGGACGCACGGAAGCGCCGCGCCGCGCCGCGGGCACCTGACGCCCGCCCGACGACAAACGCGGTGCGGCCCGCCCCTGTGCCCGGCGCCCATGCCGGACCTCGGGGCGATTTCGTTTCGCTCCCGGCACACAACTTTCCAAACCGGGGTTCGACAATCGCGAGAGCAACAACTGTCCACTATTCCTGGAATTGTACATCATGACCGTCCGCGCCCCGTCCACCCGCGCCACCGCCACCGCGCCCGCGAGCACCGCCGCCACGGCCCCCCGCGCCACCGCTGCCTCCACGCGCGTGGCGGCCGCGTCCACCGCCCTCACGGCGCCGCCGGCGGGCCTGGGCAAGGGGGACTCGGGGGCGAAGGTGAAGCAGCTGCAGCAGGGGCTGGTGAAGCTGGGCTACATGACGCAGGCGCAGATGAACTCGGGGCCGGGCTCCTTCGGGCCGAAGACCGAGACGGCGGTGAAGAAGTTCCAGGCGGACAACAAGATCTCCACCACCGGCTACTACGGAGAGCAGACGGCGGCGGCGCTGAAGAAGGCGCTGGCGAAGGTCTCCACGCCGACGACGCCCACGCAGCCGGGGAAGTTCACCAAGCCCGCGGTCATCAGCGCGCCCTCGCCCAACAGCGACTCGCGCAACGGCGCGGACATCGACACCATCGTGCTGCACCACACCGGCACCAACAACGGCTCCGGAGACCTGGCGTGGATGCGCAACCCGGCCAGCAAGGTGTCCGCGCACTACATGCTGGACCGCGACGGGAAGATCTACCAGCTCGTGGGTGACACCAAGCGCGCGTGGCACGCGGGCAAGTCGGAGCTGCACGGCGTGCCCACGGACGTGAACGCGCGCTCCATCGGCATCGAGATCGTCAACGACGGCAGCGGCAAGACGGCCTTCACGGAGGCGCAGTACAAGGCGCTGACGCAGCTCGTGGGCTACCTGAAGCAGGAGTACAACGTGCCCATGAAGAACATCGTCGGGCACAAGGACGTGGCCGTGCCCAAGGGCCGCAAGGACGACCCGGCGTCCAACTTCGACTGGGCCCGGCTGCGCAAGGGCATTGGCGGCTGAGCAGCGCTCCTCGCGCCGCCCGCCCTGCCTCACGACGTGCAAGCTTCAGCCGGGACGTGCTAGAAGGCCGTCCCGGTGCTTCGACTCTGGCTCATCCTCTGCCTGGTGCTGCTCGCTCCCGTCGGGGGCGGGCTCGCGCACGCGTTCGTGCCGGCGCAGGCGGAGACGTGCCTCACGGGCTGCGCGGATGACGACGCGCAGGGCCAGTGCGCTCCCACCTGCGTGGACTGCGCGTGCTGTGGCCATGTGCGGCCGCTGGCCGTCGCCACGCCGCTGCCGGGGCTCGTGGACTCCCCGTTCCGGGAGCCCCGCATCACGCTCGAAACCACCGAGCCGTCGTCCGCCGACGCGGATGACATCCTGCACGTCCCCATAGTCCCTCTCGCGTAAGGCCGCGTCCCCCGTCGTCCGCACGCGCCCCGCCACCGGTGTGCCCGGCTCCATGCCCGGGTGCGCTGGCGCGCGTGGCCCGCCTTTCCGAAGAGGTCATTCCACGTGTCCATCCGTTCCGCGACGGCCGCCCTCGGGCTGGCCGCCGCCTTGCTCTGGCCGCGCCCTGGTGGCGCGGACCCTTCCCGCCTCACCCTCCAGGACGCCTTCGCCCTGGCGCGCGAGCACGCCCCAGCGCTGGTGGAGGCCCGGGCCCGCGTGCGCGCCGCCCGGGGCCCCGTGGCGAGCGCCGCGCCGCTCCTGCGCGAGAACCCCCAGTTGGACTTCCAGGTCGGCTCGCGCCGGCTCGCCACGGGCGACCATGGCCTCGACCTCGCCGTGGGGCTGGCGCAGCCCTTCGAGCTGGGCGGCAAGCAGGGCCTGCGGCGGGAGGCGGCGCGCGCCGGCCTTTCCATGGAGGAGGCCCGGCTGCGCGACGCGGAGCGCCTGGTGCTGGGCGACGTGGCCGCCGCCTACCTGCGCCTGCTGCTGGCCCGGGAGCGGCAGAAGCTGGTGAACGCCGCGGAGGAAGCGGCGGCGCGCACCGTCCAAGCCACGGAGAAACGCTACGCGGCCGGGGACGTGCCCGCGGTGGACCTCAACGTGGCGAAGGTCGCGCAGGCCCGGGCCCGCGCGGAGGTCCAGGTCGCGACAGGAGAGGTCCTCGCGCTGCGGGAGGAGCTGGAGGCGCGCGTGGGCTACCGCGCGCGGCCCCAGGTCCCCTACGAGGATGATCTGCGCACCCTCGCGCTGGCGCCCGTTCGCGCGGCGCCGGACGGCGCGGAGACGCGCGCGGACCTGGTGGCGCTGGAGCAGGAGCAGGTCCAGGCGAAGGCCGCCGCGACGCTGGGCCGACGCCAGGTGCTGCCGGACGTGGCGGTGGGCGTGCGCTACCAGAAGGAGGCGGACGAGACGGTGTTCCTGGGGACGCTCAGCGTGCCCCTGCCCCTCTTCGCCCGAGGCCAGGAAGCGCGCCTCGTCGGAGAAGCGGACGCAAGCCGCGCCGAGGCGGAGCTGCGCGCCGCGCGCACCGTCGTGCCCGCCCAGGTCCAGGCCGCGGAGTATCGCTACCGCGCGAGCCGGGACGCGCTCGGGGCCCTGGAGCAGGTGCTGCCGCTGCTGGACGACAACGAAGCGCTCGCGCAGCGCTCGTACGACGCCGGGGAGATGGACCTCGCGGCCTTCCTCCTCGTACGCCGCGACACGCTGGAGGCGCGGGCCGCGTGGCTCGAAGGCCTGCTGCGCCTGGCCCTCGCCCGCGTACAGCTCGAAGTGGAGACAGGAGTCCTGCCATGAAGCCCACCCTGCTGCTGATGGTTGCCCTCGTGGGCCTCACCGCCTGCAAGTCCTCGAAGGCGGAGCACGACGACGCGCGCGAACACGGCCACGACGAGGCGACCGAGGAGAAGCTCCACGTCGAGTCCGGGGACGTCATCCACGTGCATGTCCCGAAGGAGATGCTCCGGGATCTGCGCGTCACCACCGCGAAGGTGGAGGCCCGCCCGGGCGGAGAGAGCGTCACCGCGCTGGGGGAGCTGACCTTCAGCGAGGACGCATACGCGGAGGTCTCCACGCCCGTCTCCGCGCGCGTGGCCTCCGTCGCCGTGACGACGGGCCAGGCGGTGAAGCAGGGCCAGCGGCTGGCGGAGCTCCAGAGTCCGGAGCTGGGCCGCGCCCGCGCGGACCTCCAGGCCGCCCAGGCCCGCGCCGCCGCCGCGCGGCAGGCCGCGGATCGCAAGCGCACGCTGGCGGATGAGCGCATCGTCGCGCGCAAGGACGCGCAGGCGGCTGAAGCGGACGCCGCCGCCTCCGAGGCAGACGTCGCCGCCGCCAAGGCCGCGCTCACGGCGCTGGGCGCGGGCGGGGCCGGAGGCGACGGCACCTCCGGCTTCGTGCTCAAGGCGCCCATCGACGGCACCGTCGTGGAGCGCACCGCCCGGCTGGGGCAGATGGCGGATCCGTCCCAGCCGCTCTTCCGCATCGGCGACCTGTCGTCGCTCTGGCTCGTCGTGCACGCGTTCGAGCGGGATGCCGTGCGCCTGAATCCCGGGGCGGAGGCGCGCGTCACGCTCGCCGCGTTCCCGGGCCAGGAGTTCGCCGCGAAGGTGGGCCACGTGGGGCAGCAGGTGGACGCGCGCAGCCGCACCATCCCCGTGCGGCTGGAGCTGGACAACGGCAAGGGGCTCCTGCGGCCGGGCATGTCCGCGTCCGCGTCCATCCCGCTGGGGGAGCCGGGCGCCACGCTCACTGCGGTGCCCGCGTCGGCGCTCCAGCGGCTGGAGAACGGCTGGGTGGTGTTCCTACCCACGCCCGAGGCGGGCGTCTTCGAACAGCGCGAGGTGGGCCGGGGCCGCAGCCTGGGCACGCAGGTGGAGGTCCTGTCGGGGCTGAAGGTGGGCGACGAGGTGGTGGTGGAGGGCGCGTTCCTGCTCAAGGCCGAGGTGGAGAAGTCCCGGGGTGGAGGCGACGAACATGGGCACTGATCCCCGCGAGACGCTGCCGGGGCGCATCCTCCGCGCGTCCTTCACCCGGCCCGGGCTGACGGTGCTCGTCGTCCTGGCGCTGGCGGCCTTCGGCGCGATGGCGCTGCGAAACCTGCGGCAGGACGTGTTCCCGGACCTGTCCGCCCCCATCTTCAACGTCATCGTGCAGAACCCGGCCATGGGCGCCGAGGAGTTGGAGACGGCGGTGGCCATCCCCATGGAGGTGGCGCTGGCGGGCCTGCCGGAGGTGCGCCGCATCCGCTCCACCTCGCAGCTGGGCGTCACGCAGGTGACGGTGGAGTTCGAACCGGACGCGGACTACTTCCGCAGCCGGCAGTACGTGGCGGAGCGCGTGGCGCAGGCCGAGGGCGAGCTGCCGCCCGGCACCGACGCGCCGCTCGTGTCCAGCCTCACCGGCCGGCTCAACGAGGTCTTCGAGTTCACGCTGGAAGCCGAGCCCGGCAGCGCGGACCTGATGGCGCTGCGAGACCTGGCGGACTTCGACATCAAGAACCGGCTGCTCGCGGTGCCCGGCGTCTCGGGCGTGGAGCGGCTGGGCGGCTACCTGCGCCAGTTCCAGGTGCTGCTGGATCCGGATCAGCTGGTGGCGCGCGGCATCACCCTGGACGAGGTGCAACACGGCCTGGAGGGCGCCAGCACCAACACGTCCGGAGGCTTCGTCACGCAGGGCCCCATGGAGTGGACCGTGCGCGCGGTGGGCCGCGCGGAGACGGTCGAGGACCTGAGCAACACCGTGGTCGCGCTGCGGGACGGGACGCCGGTGCTGCTGGGAGACGTGGCGGACGTGCGCGAGGCCCCCGCGCTGCGCCGGGGCCTGGCGCACCGGCTCCAGGGCGAGGTGGTGAGCTGCCGCGTGAGCAAGCAGTTCGGCGCGGACACCGTGCGGGTGGCCGCGGGGGTGCGCGCGGCCATCGACGAGCTGCGCCGCTCGCTGCCGCCGGGCGTGCAGCTGCGCGTCGTCTACGATCAGTCGGAGCTGGTGGGCTCCGCGCTGGGAGGCGTGGGCCGGGCCATCCTGCTGGGCGCGATCCTGGTGGTGGGCGTGCTCTTCCTGCTGCTCGGGGACTGGCGCGCGGCGCTCATCGTCACGCTCACCCTGCCCCTGTCGCTGGCGCTGGCGGGGCTGCTGCTCAAGGCGGCGGGCATCGGGCTCAACACGATGACGCTGGGAGGCCTGGCCATCGCGGTGGGGCTGCTGGTGGACGCGGCCATCATCGTCGTGGAGAACGTCATCCACGACCTGCGCGAGGGCAAGGGCCGCCGCTCGGTGCGCGACGAGGCGCTGGCCGCGGCCCTGGAGGTGGGCCGCCCCATCGCCTTCGCCACGCTCATCGTGGTCGCGGTGTTCATCCCGCTGTTCGCGATGAAGGGCATCGAGGGCCGCATGTACCAGCCGCTCGCGGCGGCGGTGGTGGCGTGCCTGGCCGCGTCGCTCGCGCTGGCGCTCACGCTGGTGCCGGTGGTGTCGGGGCTCCTGTTGCGCGCGCCCCGTGAAGACGCGCCGGAGGACGTGTGGCTCATCCGCAAGGTGAAGGCCGCGTACGCGCCGCTGCTGGAGAAGTGCATGCGCCATGCGGGGCTCGTGCGCGTGGTGGCGCTGGCCATCACCGTGCCCGCGCTGGGGCTGGCCTTCATGGTGGGCAGCGACTTCATGCCCAAGCTGGACGAAGGCGCGTTCCTGCTCCAGACGGTGCTGCCGCCGGAGGCGTCGCTGGACGAGGTGGACCGCCTCAACCACCGCGTGGAGGACGTGCTGCGCGAGTTTCCGGAGGTGGAGGACGTGGTGCGCCGCACCGGCCGCGCCGAGCGCACCGAGGACCCGATGCCCCACACCCTGTCCGACGTGCTGGTGGTCCTCAAGAAGGACGCGACGGGCAGCCGCGAGGCGCTGGAGTCGCGGATGCGCGAGGCGGTGGAGAAGGTGCCCGGCGTGTCGGTGCTCTTCACCACGCCGCTGGGGATGCGCATCGACGAGGGGCTGGGCGGCAGCCCCGCGGACCTCTCCGTGCGCATCTTCGGGCCGGACCTGAGCACGCTGGCGGAGCTCGCGGAGCGCACGCGCGCGTTGATGGCAAAGGTGGACGGCGTGGAGGACCTGCGGGTCGAGCAGCTCAGCGGCCTGCCACAGCTGCGCATCGCGGTGAACCGCGCGGCGGTGGCGCGCGTGGGACTGACGCCCGGGGATGTCATCCGGGCCATCCGCGTGGGGCTCGTGGGCGAGGAGTTCGCGCAGATCTGGAGGGGCCAGCGCCGCTACGACCTGGTGCTCCGGCTGGCGGACCATCGCCGGGGCGACGTGAACGCCCTCCGCAACCTGCTGGTGGATGGGCACGACGGCACGCGCATCCCGCTGAGCCAGCTGGCCACCATCGAGGAGACCTCCGGCGCGGGCAGCGTGCGCCGCGAGGCGGGCAGCCGACGCATCGCGGTGGAGGCCGGCGTGTCCGGCCGAGACCTGGGCAGCACGGCGGCGGAGGTGCGGGAGGTGCTGGCCACGCAGCTGAAGCTGCCCACGGGCTACTTCGTGGACGTGGGCGGCAAGGTGGAGAGCCAGGAGCGCGCGGCGCAGGCGTTGACGGTGGCCATCGCGCTGGCGCTGCTCGCGGTGTTCGTCCTGCTGTATCTCGCGCTGGACTCCGTGGCGGAGGCGCTGGTCATCCTGGCCACGTTGCCGGACGCGTTCGTGGGCGGCATCCTCGCGCTGCTCCTCGCGGGAGAGACGTGGAACGTGTCCAGCCTGGTGGGCCTCATCGGCCTGTTCGGCATCGCGGTGCAGAACGGCCTGGTGCTGGTGGCGCAGACGAAGGACCTGATGGGCCGGGGCAAGCCCTTCCCGGACGCCGTGCGCGAGGCGAGCCTCGGCCGCGTGAGGCCCAAGCTGATGACCGCGGGCACGGCGATCCTCGGGCTGCTGCCGCTGCTGGTGCTGCCCCTGCACGGAACGGAGATCGAGCGCCCGCTGGCGGTGGTGATGGTAGGGGGGCTGGTCACGTCCACCCTCTTCACGCTGCTGGCCCTGCCCACGTTCTACGCGCTGGTCCACGGATTCCAGGAGCGGCTCAAGGCGCGCAGGATCGCGCGGAGGCCCACCGCATGAGCCTGTCGCCGGGGGCGCTGGATTCACTGCTGCGCCACCGCCACGCGTTCCTCGCGTTCCTCACGCCGCGCGTGGGGAGCCGGGAGGCGGCGCGCGAGGTGCTACAGGCCGCGTTCGTGAAGGGCATGGAGCAGGGCGACTCCCTGCGCGACGAGCAGCGCGCGGTGGCCTGGCTCTATCGGCTCCTGCGCAACGCCCTGGTGGACCGCTACCGCCGCGGCCAGCGTGAGGCCATGGCGCCGGACGCGCTGGCGCCCGAGCAGCCGCTGTCCACCGAGGACACCGCCGGCCTGGAGGCGGCGGTGTGCGGCTCGCGTCTCCGGGCCTGGACGCCGCTCCGCGCATCACAGTGTGACGTCGGCGGTCACACCTCGCCTGAAGTGCCCATGCGAGCGTGCTCCGCCGGACGCCGTCATTTCATGAGGTTGCGATACCGGACGCCATGGCCCGGGCCTTGCTCGACAAGCGCGAGCGTCCTGGCTGCCGTGCGGGCGCGCCCCCTCTTCGAGGTCTCGTGTGGACTGGAAATCTCCCTGGCTCCTCGCCGTTCTGCTGCTCGGAGGCTGCGCCTCCATCCAGAAGGAGCGCGGCCACCTGGAAGTCGCGGCGCTCGTGGAGGAGCGGACGGGCCTGAAGACGCGCTGGAACCAGGGGACGCCTGAGGACGCGCAGGTGCAACAGCACCTGGATGCCCTGCTGGCCGGCGACCTCACGTCGGACCGCGCGGTGGAGGTGGCGCTGCTGAACAACCCCGCGCTCCAGGGGACCTACGAGGAGCTGGGCGTGTCCCAGGCGGACATGGTGCAGGCCGGGCTGCTCACCAACCCATCCTTCGACGGGAGCATCGGCTTCCCGCTCGCGTCGGACGGCGTCACCGAGCACGAGTTCTCCATCGTCCAGAGCTTCGTGGACCTCTTCACGCTGCCCCTGCGCAAGCGCGTGGCGAAGGAGCAGTTCCTGGCGGACACGCTGCGCGTCGCGCACGAGGCGCTGGCCACTGCGGCGGAGGTCCGCCAGACGTTCACGGAGGTGCAGGCCCGGCAGCAGCTGGTCGCGCTGCGCCGCGAGGTGCTCCAGGCCGCGGACGCGGCGGCGGACCTGTCCCACCGGCAGCGGGCCGCGGGCAACATCACGGTGCTGGCCCTGGCCACCGAGCAGGCCTCGCTGGAGCAGGCGCGGCTGGAGCTGGCGCAGGACGAGCTGGCGCTGGTCGAGGCGCGAGAACACCTCAACCGGCTGATGGGCCTGTACGGCGCGAGGGTCCAGTGGACGCTGACGCAGAAGCTGCCGGAGGTGCCCGCGTCCGAGGTGTCGCTGGAGAAGCTGGAGACGCTCGCCATCTCGCAGCGGCTGGACCTCGACGCGGCCCGCAAGCAGGTCTCGCTGCTGTGGAACGCGCTGGAGCTGGCGCGCAGCACGCGCTTCTTCGGCCGCGTGGAGGTAGGGGTGCACACGCACCGCGACGCGAACGGGCCGCGCCTGCTGGGCCCCACGCTGTCGCTGGAGCTGCCCGTCTTCGATCAGCGACAGGCGCTCATCGCGAAGCTGGAGGCGCAGCATCGCCAGGGCGAGGACCGGCTGACGGAGCTGGCCGTCAACGCCCGCTCGGAGGTGCGCGCCGCGAGGGCGAAGCTGGTGACGCTGCGGAGCATGGCGGAGCGCTACCAGAAGGCCGTGCTGCCGCTGCGCACCACCATCGTCGAGGAGTCCCAACGCCAGTACAACGCCATGCAGATCGGCCTTCCCGCGCTCCTCCTCGCGCGACGCGAGCAGGTGGAGGCCTGGAGGGCCTACCTGGAGACGGTCCGCGACTACTGGATGGCGCGGGCCGACCTGGAGCGCCTCGTGGGAGGACGACTGCCCTCCACCGCCGCCACGGCGCCCGCGTCTGAACCCACTCCCGAGCCCACCCACGAGCACCACGATGCCCACTGACGACAACCAGGGTTCCTCCCCCGCGCTCACGCGCCGAAGCCTCCTCACCCGCACGGGCGCCACGTTGGCGACGGGCGCCCTCCTGCTGCAAAGCCGCGCCGCCCAGGCGCAATCCACCGGGGCCGGAGCCACCGCGAACACGGGTGGCAAGGTCGCCCGGCAGTCGAACCCACCGGCTGGAAACTACCGCCCTGTCGTCGTGCCCAACGGCGCGAAGCTGCCGTGGAGGAGCGTGGGCGGCGTGAAGGTCTTCCACCTGGTGGCCGAGGAGGTGGAGCACGAGTTCGCGCCGGGCCTCAAGGCCCTGTGCTGGGGCTACAACGGCCACGTGCACGGGCCCACCATCGAGGTGGTGGAGGGCGACCGCGTGCGCTTCTACGTCACGAACCGGCTGCCCGCGGGCACCACGGTGCACTGGCACGGCGTCCTCACTCCCAGCGGCATGGATGGCGTGGGCGGGCTGAACCAGAAGGCCATCGCGCCGGGGGAGACGTACCGGTACGAGTTCACGGTGCATCAGTCGGGGACGTGCATGTATCACTCGCACCACGATGAGATGACGCAGATGGCGTTGGGCATGGTGGGGCTGTTCATCATCCATCCGCGCAAGCCGGTGGGGCCGCGCGTGGACCGGGACTTCGCCATCATGCTGCACGAGTGGCGCATCGACCCGGGCACGCGGCGTCCGGACCCCAACGAGATGACGGACTTCAACATCCTGACGATGAACGCGAAGGCGTTCCCCGGCACGGATCCGCTGGTGGTGCGCAAGGGCGAGCGGGTGCGGATCCGCTTCGGCAACCTGAGCGCGATGGACCACCACCCCATCCACCTGCACGGCTTCCAGTTCCGCATCACGGAGACGGACGGAGGCCGCATCCCGGAGAGCGCGCAGTGGCCGGAGACGACGGTGCTGGTGCCCACGGGCAGCACGCGCACCATCGAGTTCGTGGCGGACGAGCCCGGTGACTGGGCCATGCACTGCCACATGACCCATCACGTGATGAACCAGATGGGCCACGACCTGCCGAACATGGTCGGCGTGAAGCCCGGGGGCCTGGACGCGAAGGTGCGCCCCCTCCTGCCCGGCTACATGACCATGGGGCAGACGGGCATGGGGGACATGGCGGGCATGCACCACATGCCCATGCCCGCGAACTCCATCCCCATGGTGGGCGGCAAGGGCCCCTACGATGAGATCACGATGGGGGGCATGTTCACGATCCTCAAGGTGCGCGAGCACCTGGACGGAGACGGCGATCCGGGTTGGTACGCGCCACCGCAGGGAACGCTGGCACAGCTCGCCCGGGAGGACGAGCTGCGCCGGGATGGGATCGACGTGGAGCTGCCGTCCCCTGGACGACAGGCCCCATGACGAACGGCGTCTGCTGATACGGGCCGCATCGCCCGCGTCCGAAGCAACATGAAGCGAGGTTCATTTTCGCGACCCAAATCCAGCGAAATGGATTGGACGGGGTAGATTCGGGCTTTCCCTGGAGGCCCCATGAACGCCCCTCTGCCGACGCTGGAACGCCTTCCTCGCGGAGCGCTCACGCTGTTCCGCATGGCGCGCTTGCAGATCTACACGGCCGCGGGCAGCGGCGCGGACGGAGAGATTCCCGGCCTGACGCGCGAGACCGCGGAGGCCCTGCGCGAGCGGTTGGTGCGGCGCGACGCCGACGATGTCGTCTGGGCCGGTAGCGCTGGACGACTCAGCCTGAGCCGCCTCAGCCGCCGACTCCATCCAGCGCCTTCATCCAGATGACGACAGCCACCGCGCCCGCATCCGGAACCCCCTTCGCGCGCTCGCCCAGGTAGCTGGCCCGGCCCAGCCGCGGCGACATGCTCGCAGTCGCCTCCGCCCCCAGCTCCGCCGCGCGCGTCGCCTCCCGCCACGCCTCCCGCAGCGCCTTCCCGTCACGAACGGCACGCACGAGCACCGTCGCCGCCGGGTGCAGCGCATCCACCATCGTCCGGTCTCCGGGCTTCGCGCCCCCCAGCTCCGACACCGCCTCCACGCCCGCTTCGAACGCCTTCGCCCAGGCCAGCGCGTCCGCCGGCTTGTTCGCCAGGGAGCGCGCGGCCCGCAACAACGCCGTCGCATAGAAGGGCCCGGAGCTCCCACCGATGTTGCGGCGCAACGCCTGCCCCATCTCCGTCAACGCAGCCGACGGCGTGGCCCACGCCCGCTCTGGCAACGCGCGGATCGCCGCAGCGCCACGCGCCAGGCTCAAGCCCAGATCGCCATCCCCCGCCTTGCTGTCCAGCTCCGTCAGCCGAGCCTCCGCCGCATCCCAGGCGTCCGCCACCGCCATCGCCGCCGCGCGCACCTGCGCCATCACCGGCTGCGGCTTCGGATGCCCCTCCACCGTCGGCAGCGCGCCGCGCGCGGGCACCACCCGGCGCTGCGGCACCACCTGCCCGCGCCCCGGCCACGCCGGCGCCTGCGTGGACGCGTCCAACCGCGCGAGCCGCGCGCCATCCACCTTCAACACCGTCAACGAACACCCCGGCATCTCGAGCGCCGACAGGAACGTGCCCTGCCACGCGCGCTCCACCTTCACGCCCCGGTCCGCCAGGAACACCAGCGCCCGGCGCGTCACGATGGCCAGCTCCATGGGCGGCGTGCCTCCCAGCCCATTCACCATCAGCGCCACCCGGTCGCCCCGGGCCACCTTCCGGTCCTCCACGATGGCCGACAACAACGTGTCCACCAGCGCATCCGCGGGCTGAAGCTCCACCCGGCACACGCCCTGCTCGCCGTGGATGCCCAGCCCCAGCTCGATCTCCCCCTTCCCCAGCGTGAAGCCCGGCCGGCCCGCCGCCGGCACCGTGCACGGCCCCAGCGCCACGCCCATGCTGCCCAGCGCCGCCGCCGCGTCCGAGGCCTCGCGCGCCACCTCCGCCAGCGACGCGCCCGCCTCCGCGGCGGCCCCCGCGATCTTGTGCACCAGCACCACGCCCGCGATGCCCCGGCGCCGCTCGGGCTCCACCGTGTCCCGCAGCGCCACGTCGTCCGCCACCACCACCACTTCCGTGGGGATCCCCTCCGCCCGAGCCAGCTCCGCCGCGAGCCCGAAGTTGAGCCGATCCCCCGTGTAGTTCTTCACGATGAGCAGCGCCCCGGCCGTCCCCGCCACCGCGCGGATCGCCGCCAGCACCGCGTCCGTGCTGGGTGACGTGAACACATCCCCCGCCACCGCCGCGTGCAACATCCCCGCCCCCACGTAGCCCGCATGCGCCGGCTCGTGCCCGCTGCCGCCACCCGACAGCACCGCCACCTTCCGCGCCCCCAGCTCCGCCGGCACGTCCGAGCGCACCACCACCGTCTCCCCCTCCAGCAACGCCTGGCCCGGCGCCAGCGCCACCAGCCCCTCCAACATCTCCTGGACCACCGCGCGCGGCGCATTGACGAGCTTCTTCACCAGCGACTCCTTGACGGAACCCAACGGGGACGGACTGCGCTCGGCGACCACCCTTCCGCCCCACCTGCAACCCGTCAAGCGCGACGAACCCCGCAAGCCCGCCGGGAGACGTTTGCGTCACAGAACCCGCTTTCCCATTGACTCCGGAAGATTTATGATGTTGATTCTCATTATCATTCGCCGAGTTGTAACAAACGACGGTGGCTCTGCGTGAAGCACGCCGGGCCCTGGCGAAGCCCTGTCTGGCATTGCCGGACCGGGCCTGAGCCGTCGTGTATCTGGATTCAGGTGACTGTCTTGAGTGCTCCATCCCCTGCCCCGCACGAGCGCACGCTGCTGTGGCTCCTCGCGGCGGTGCAGTTCACCCACGTCGTGGACTTCATGATGCTGATGCCGCTGGGGCCCCTGCTGATGCAGCGGCTGGCGCTGTCGGCGACGCGGTTCGGAGCGCTGGTGTCCGCGTACACGCTCGCGTCCGCGGCCATGGGGGTCCTGGGGGTCTTCTGGCTGGATCGCCTGGAGCGCAAGCGCACGCTGCTCATGCTCTACGCGGGCTTCATCGCCGCCACGCTCCTGTGCGGTGCGGCCACCGGGGCCACCGGCCTGCTCATCGCCCGCACCGTCGCCGGAGGCTGCGCGGGGCTCATGGGCGCCGTCGTCATGGCCATCGTCAGCGACACCGTGCCCGCGGAGCGCCGGGGCCAGGCCATCGGCACCGTGATGACCGCCTATGCGCTGTCCGCGGTGGCGGGCGTGCCGCTGGGCCTGGGGCTCGCGAACCTTGGAGGTTGGCGCTCGCCGTTCATCGTCCTCGCGGGCCTCGCGGGCCTCGTGTGGTTGCTGCTCCTGCGCTTCCTGCCTCGCGTGGACGGACACCTGGCCCAGGCCGCCGGCGCCTCGTCCCCCACCGCCGGCTTCACGCCCCGGCTGGCGCTGGGCTGGGGCCTCACCTTCACGGTGGTGTTCGCCAGCTTCCTGCTCATCCCCTACCTGAGCGCCTTCATGGTGGGCAACGTGGGCCTCTCCCTCACGGACCTGCCGTGGGTGTACCTGGCGGGCGGCGCGGCCACCTTCGTGAGCTCGCGCTGGATTGGCCGCATGGCGGACCGCGTGGGCCCCGCGCGCGCGCTGGCGTTGCTGCTCGTCGCCACCATGGTGCCGCACCTCCTCTTCACCCACCTGCCGCCGTCCCCGCTGCCGGTGGTGGCCGTCGTCTTCGTGTTCTTCATGACGCTCACCTCCGGCCGCGCCATCCCCACCATGGCGCTGGTCGCGTCGCAGGTGCCGCCGTCCCTCCGGGGCCGCTACCTCGCGGTCAACATGGCCGCCAGCGACGGCGCCTCCGGGCTCGCCGCCTGGATGGGGGGGCTCCTGCTCACCACCGCGCCGGAGGGCTCGCTCATCGGCTTCGCGCAGCTGGGCTGGCTCGCCGTGGCCATCTCCGCGCTCGCGCTCGGACTGTTGTGGACCTTCGTGGGCCGCGCCGTGCGGCTGGACGCGACACCCACCCCCTGAACCCGCCTCACCCTCACCAGGACCCTTCCATGTCCCAGACCTCACCGCGTCACCCGTCCCTGCCCCGCCCCATCGTGGGTGAAATCAAGCTGGAGCGCTCCAACGAGCTGCTCGCCGAGGCCCGCAAGTGGGTCCCCGGCGTCACCCAGACGATGATGAAGAAGCCGGACCACTTCGCCCCCGGCGCCTTCCCGGTGTTCCTCACCAAGGGCAACGGCGCCCTGGTGGAGGACGCGGACGGCCAGGAGTACATCGACTACATCCAGGCGCTGGGCGCCAACATGCTGGGCCACAACCACCCGGCCGTGGCGGAGACCATCCGCAAGCACCTGGCGGAGGGCATCATCCACTCGCTGCCCACGCCGGTGGAGGTCTCCTCCGTGAAGGCGCTGGTGGAGGTGATCCCGGGCGCGGAGATGGCCCGCTTCTTCAAGACGGGCGCGGACGCCACCTCCGCCGCCGTGCGCCTGTCGCGCCACCTCACCGGCCGCGAGCACATCGTCACCGTGGGCTACAACGGCTGGCACGACCACTTCATGTATGACACCCCGGGCGTGCCCCCGACGGTGGCGAAGCTCACCACCCGCCTGCCGCTCTTCACCCCCCCGGACGAGCCCGCCCTCATCGAGCACATCGAGAAGCACGGCGCCCAGCTGGCCTGCGTGCTCCTGGCCATCCCGTACAACCGCACCATCACCCGCGAGTTCCTCCTCCAGGTGAAGGAGACCTGCGCGAAGCACGGCGTGATGTTCGTCCTGGACGAGGTCGTCACCGGCTTCCGCCTGGCCCTGGGCGGCGCGCAGCAGTTCTTCGACGTGCGGGCGGACTTCGTCACCCTGTCCAAGGGCATCGCCGCGGGCATGCCCCTGTCCGCCATCGCGGGACCGGAGAAGTACCTCTCCCGCCTGAGCGAGCTGCAGGTCTCCACCACCTTCGGCGGCGAGATGCTCTCGCTGGCCGTGTGCGAGGCCGTCATCAACGAGTACCGCCGCTCCAACTACATCGAGCACATCGCCAGCCTGGGCCGCCGCCTGCGCGACGGCGTCAACGCCCACGCGCGCGAGACGGGCTCCACCCTGGAGGTGGTGGGCTACGACGCCGTGCCCTTCTTCCGCTTCAGCAAGGTCATCCCCGAGCACATCGAGAAGATGATCCCCTTCCAGGCCGGCATGGCCCGCCGGGGCGTCATCCTCCGCCGGGACCTGAACTTCATCAGCGCGGTGCACACCGTGGAGCAGATCGACCACACCATCGCCGCCGCGGGCGAGGTGCTCCGTGAAACAGCCGCGCGCGCCAAGGCCAGCGCCGCCTGAGCTGAAACAATCGCTCAACCACCGCCCGTGAAACCATACACCGGGCGGCTCATACATCAGCCACCTTGACAGGAATTCGCGGCCATGGCACTTCCCGGCCTCGAAATGAGAATGTTTCTCATTTTCATTCATACAATCCAGGTAGGCGGCTGATGTCATCGACGACAGGACACGCGGTGGTGACGGGCGCGGCGCAAGGCATTGGCGCGGCGGTGGCGCGCAAGCTGGCGCGCACCATGCCCGTCGCGGTGTTCGACCAGAACGCCGCGGGCTTGGAGCTGCTGGTGGCGGAGCTGCGCCAGCAGGGCTCGAAGGCCACGGCGTTCCCGGTGGACGTGCGTGACAAGGACGGCATCGAGGACGCCATCGCGTACATCGAGGCGAAGCTGGGCCCCATCCAGGTGCTGGCCAACGTGGCGGGCATCCTGCGCATGGGCTCCGTGCTCACGCAGAGCGACGCGGACTGGATGTCCACCTTCGCGGTCAACACCCACGGCGTGTTCCATGTCTCGCGCGCGGTGGCGAAGCACATGGTGCCCCGCCGCTCCGGCGCCATCGTGACGGTGGGCTCCAACGCGGCCGGCGTGCCGCGCATGGAGATGGCGGCCTACGCGGCCTCCAAGGCCGCCTCCACCATGTTCACCAAGTGTCTGGGATTGGAGCTGGCCCAGCACGGCATCCGCTGCAACATCGTGTCTCCCGGCTCCACCGACACCGCCATGCAGCGGGGCATGTGGACGGACGAGTCCGGCCGCGAGCGCGTCATCATGGGCTCGCTGGACGGCTACCGCACCGGCATCCCGCTGCGCCGCATCGCCACGCCGGAGGACGTCGCGGACGCGGTGGTGTTCCTCGCGTCCGACCAGGCCCGGCACATCACGATGCACGACTTGTGTATCGACGGCGGCGCCACGCTGGGCGTCTAGCGCGCCCGCGGCGTCCGTCCTCCCCTCCTCACCCTCCCTCCCGGGACGGCTTTCTCTCCGTCCCCCCATCGCCCCGAGTTGAGAATGATTCCTGATACCAAGATCGTTGAACGGCAACCGGACGCGCGGACGGTGGACGGCGTGATGGGCGCGCCGGCCGAGGCGCGGGAGCCGGAGCAGGAGGCGCTGGCGGCGCGGCTGCTGCGCGACTACGACGCGGGCTCGTTCTTCTTCGCGTCCCCCCGGCGCACGATGCTGGCGCGCGGCGTGTTCGCCACGGTGCCTGACGCGGGCGGGGCGAGCTCGCTGGACGGGCTGCCGGAGCGCGTGGCCTCGGTGCTCAACGCCTCGCGGGACGCGGCGCACGACATCCCGGTGGCGGTGGGCGCGGTGCCCTTCGACGGCAAGGTGGCCGCGCACCTCGTGGTGCCCATGACCCTCCAGCGCGCGGGGCCGGTGGTGTTCGACGGCGCCCCCGCCGCCCGCTCGCCCCTGTCCGGCCAGTACACGCTGCGGCCCGTGCCGGAGCCCTCCGCGTACAGGGACGGCGTCGCGGCGGCGCTGAAGCTCATGCAGGAGGGCCCGCTGCGCAAGGTGGTGCTGTCGCGCTCGCTGCACGTGGACACGGCGGCGCCCGTGGACCTGCGGCAGCTCCTGCACAACCTGGCCCGGCGCAACCCGCATGGGTACACCTTCGCGGTGGACCTGCCGCAGCGCGCGGACGCGGCCCCCGGCGCGGGGCGGCGCACGCTCATCGGCGCGAGCCCGGAGCTGCTGGTGGCGCGCTCGGGCTTGCAGGTCCTGGCCAATCCGCTGGCGGGCTCCGCCGCGCGCAGCCAGGATCCGGTGGAGGACAACGCCCGGGCCACGCGGCTGATGGCGTCCCCCAAGGACCTGCACGAGCACGCGGTCGTCATCGACGCGGTGGCGGAGGCGCTGCGGCCCTTCTGCAAGACGCTGGACGTGCCCAAGCTGCCGTCGCTCGTGAGCACCCAGACGATGTGGCACCTGTCCAGCCGCATCACCGGCGAGCTGAAGGACCCGTCCATCACGTCCCTGACGCTGGCGCTGGCCATGCACCCCACCCCGGCGGTGTGCGGCCACCCGACGGCGCTGGCTCACGAGGCCATCGGGAACATCGAGCCGTTCCACCGCGGCTACTACACGGGCACCGTGGGCTGGTGCGACGCGAACGGCGACGGCCAGTGGGCCGTGACCATCCGCTGCGCGGAGGCGGACGCGCGCACCCTGCGCCTGTTCGCGGGCGCGGGCATCGTGGTGGGCTCCACGCCGGAGGCGGAGCTCGCGGAGACCGAGGCCAAGCTCCGCACCATGCTCCAGGCCATGGGCCTGGGCCTGGAGGTGCAGCCGTGAGCACCGCGCGGGAACACCTGCCCGGCTGCCCCACCTGGCCGGAGGACTTCGCCCGGCGCTACCGCGAGGCCGGCTACTGGCGCGGGGAGACCTTCGGCCAGCTGCTGCGCGACCGCGCCCGGGAGTTCGGGGCGCGCGTGGCGCTGGTGGGCGGCGCGCACCGCTGGACGTACGCGGAGCTGGACACGCGCGTGGACCGCATGGCCGCCGGCTTCCACGGCCTGGGCATCCGCTCGCGCGACCGCGTGGTGGTGCAGCTGCCCAACGTGCCGGAGTTCTACGAGGTCATCTTCGCGCTGTTCCGCCTGGGCGCGCTGCCGGTGTTCGCGCTGCCGGCGCACCGCGCGTCGGAGATCGGCTACTTCTGCGAGTTCACCGAAGCCGTCGCGTACGTCATCCCGGACCGCTTCGGCGGGTTCGACTACCGGGGGCTCGCGGACCAGGTGAAGGCCGCCACGCCCACGCTGAAGCAAGTGCTGGTGCTGGGCGACGCGGGGCACCACACCGCGCTCGCCTCCGTGCCCGCGGAGCCCGTGACGCTGGAGGGCCCGTCGCCGTCGGACGTGGCGTTCTTCCAGCTGTCCGGCGGCAGCACCGGCGTGCCCAAGCTGATTCCGCGCACGCACGACGACTACATCTACAGCCTGCGCGCGAGCGTGGACGTGTGCCGGTTCACCCCGGAGACGGTCTACCTGTGCGCGCTGCCGGCGGCGCACAACTTCCCGATGTCCTCTCCGGGCGTGCTGGGCACGTTCTACGCGGGCGGCACGGCGGTGATGGCGCTCAACCCCAGCCCGGACGTGGCGTTCCCGCTCATCGAGCGCGAGCGCGTCACCGTCACCGCGCTGGTGCCGCCGCTGACCATGGTGTGGCTGGACTCGTCGCTGGCGAAGAAGCACGACCTGTCCAGCCTGAAGGTCCTCCAGGTGGGCGGCGCCCGGCTGAGCGACGAGGCCGCCGCGCGCGTGCGCCCCACGCTGGGCTGCGGGCTCCAGCAGGTCTTCGGCATGGCCGAGGGCCTGGTGAACTACACGCGGCTGGACGATCCAGAGGCGCGCATCGTCACCACGCAGGGCCGCCCCATGTCGGACGCGGACGAGCTGCGCGTGGTGGACGACGACGACGTGCCGGTGGCGCCCGGTGAGACGGGGCACCTGCTCACGCGCGGGCCGTACACCATCCGCGGCTACTACAAGGCGGACGCGCACAACGCCAGGGCCTTCACGACGGACGGCTTCTACCGCACGGGGGACCTGGTGCGCCTGACACCCGAGGGCTACCTCGTGGTGGAGGGCCGCGCGAAGGATCAGATCAACCGGGGCGGCGACAAGGTCGCGGCCGAGGAGGTGGAGAACCACCTGCTCGCGCACCCCGCCGTCAGCGACGCGGCGGTGGTGGCCATCCCGGACAAGTTCCTGGGCGAGCGCACCTGCGCCGTCGTCATCCCTCGCGGGGAGGCCCCGGCTCCCTCCGCGCTCAACGCGTTCCTGCGCCAGCGGGGACTCGCGTCCTTCAAGATTCCCGACCGCATCGAGTTCGTCGCGTCCTTCCCCCAGACGGGCGTCGGCAAGGTCAGCAAGAAGGCGCTGCGCGACAGCCTGCGCCAGTCCCTCTCCACCCCTTCTCCCTGAGACAGGAGCACCCCATGGCACTGCCTGCCATTGCCCCCTATTCCATGCCCGGCGCGGCGGACCTGCCCCGGAACAAGCTCGCCTGGACGCCGGAGCCCAAGCGCTGCGTCCTGCTCATCCACGACATGCAGCGCTACTTCGTGGAGGCCTTCACGCAGGGGCAGTCCCCGGTGACGGAGCTGGTGGCCAACATCCAGCGCCTGCGCGAGCACGCGGTGAAGCTGGGCATCCCCGTCGTCTACTCCGCGCAGCCCGGCGACCAGACGCCAGAGCAGCGCGGCCTCCAGCTGGAGTTCTGGGGCCCTGGCGTCCGCGCCGGCCCGAAGCAGCAGATCATCGAAGCGCTCACCCCGGCCGAGGGCGACACCGTCCTCACCAAATGGCGCTACAGCGCGTTCCGCAACACGCGCCTGATGGACCTGATGCGGGACCTGGGCCGCGACCAGCTCATCATCTGCGGCATCTACGCGCACATCGGCTGCCTTCAGACGGCCAGCGACGGCTCCATGAGCGAGATCCGTCCCTTCCTCATCGCGGACGCGGTGGCGGACTTCTCGCTGGAGAAGCACCGGATGGCGCTGGACTACGCCTCGCAGCTCGTCGCGTTCGTCACCACCACGCAACAGCTCATCGACGCCATGCCGGTGCAGGCGGCCACGCCCGCGGTGGACCGCGAGCAGCTCCGCGCGGCTGTCGCCGAACTGTTGATGGAGTCCGCGTCGGCCATTGGTGAGGATGAGAACCTGCTGGAGCGCGGCATGGACTCCATCCGCCTGATGAGCCTGGTGGAGCGCTGGCGTCAGGGCGGGACGGAGGTGTCCTTCGTGGAGCTCGCGGAGAAGCCCACGCTCACCGACTGGTACGCGCTGCTCGCCGCGAAGCAGCCTGTCGCGATGGCTCCCGGCGCTCGCGCCTCATAACCCGCCCCTCGGGGCGGCCCCCCTTCCCCCTCGGAGTTCCCCGTCATGCTCCCATCCCAGGACAATCGCCCGCTGACCGCGGCCCAGCACGGCATCTGGGTGGGGCAACAGCTCGACCTGTTGAGCCCCGTCTACAACGCAGGGGAGTGCATCGAGTTTCGGGGCGCCATCGATCCGGCGCGCTTCGAGTCGGCGCTCCGCGAGGCGGTGGCGGACGCGGATGCGCTGCACTCCCGCTTCATCGCGGGAGAAGGCGGCCCGGCCCAGCGCATCGACGCGGGGACGGACTGGACGCTCCAGCGCGTGGACCTGAGCGGCGAGTCCGACCCCTGGGCCGCCGCGCAGGAGTGGATGTGGAAGGACCTGGGCCGCACGGTGGACCTGGCCACAGGGCCGCTGTTCGGCCAGGCGCTGCTCACGGTGGGGCCGGAGCAGGCCTTCTGGTTCCAGCGCATCCACCACATCGCCATGGATGGGTATGGCTTCTCGCTGCTCGCGCGGCGGGTGGCGGAGCTCTACACGGCGGAGGTCACGGGCAAGGCCGCGTCGGCGGGGTTCAGCCGGCTGGGGCCCGTGGTGGATGAGGACGTCGCGTACCGGAGCGGTCCACAGCTTCAGAAGGACCGCGACTTCTGGGTGCGCCGCTTCGAGGACGCGCCGGTGCCTCCGCTGCTCGCGGAGGCGGCGCCCATGTCGTCGCGCTTCCTGCGGCGCTCGGAGCACCTGCGGCCGGAGCTGATGGCGGCGCTCCAGGCGGGCGCGAAGCAGGCGGGCGTGAGCTGGTCCGACCTGGTGCTGGCGGTCACGGCCATCTACCTGCACCAGCGCACGGGCGCGCCGGAGGCCGTGCTGGGCCTGCCGGTGATGGGCCGGCTGGGCTCCGCGTCGCTGCGCGTGCCGTGCATGGCCATGAACATCGTGCCGCTGCGCATCGCCGTGCGGCCGGACGCGGGGCTGTACGCGCTGGCCCGCGACGTGGCGGCGGAGATGAAGGCCGCGCGTCCGCACCTGCGCTACCGCTACGAGCAGCTCCGGCGCGACCTACGCCTCGTCGGCGGCCAGCGCAAGCTGTTCGGCCCCGTCGTCAACATCATGCCGTTCGACTACGCCCTGGACTTCGCGGGCGTGCCGGGCACGGCGCACAACATCTCCGCGGGTCCGGTGGAGGACCTGTCGTTCGGGTTCCACGCGCGCTCCGGCGGGACGGCCCTGCGCGTGGACCTGGACGCGAACCCCACCTGCTACACGGAGGCCGCCCTCGAGGAGCATCAGCGCGGATTCCTCCAGCTGCTGGAGTCGTTGCTCGCGCAGCCCGAGCAGCCGGTGCGGCGCTCTGCGTCGGGCGCGACCGGCTCCCTGCTGGAGGGCGGTCCGGTGCCCCCGGTGCGCCCGGTGCTGGACCTGATCAAGGCCCAGGCGGACGTGCGGCCGGACGCGATCGCGCTGGAGCATGGCCGCTGGCGGATGACGTACCGCGAGCTGGTCACGGCGTCCCAGGCCCTGGCGTCGCGCCTGACCGAAGCGGGCGTGCGGCCCGACACGGCGGTGGCGGTGAAGGTGCCCCGCGGCCTCGACGCCATCGTGTCCAGCCTGGGCATCCTCTTCGCGGGCGCGGGCTACCTGCCCATCGACCCGACCGGCCCGGCCACGCGCAACGCGTCCATCCTCCAGGACGCGCGGCCCGCGGTGATGGTCGTGTCCGAGCGCCCCTCGCCCGACGCGGATCCGACCGCCCCCGGCGTGCTCGTCGTGGAGCCGCTCGGCCCACGCGACACCTCGGCGCGCGACTCAGCGGAGGACACCGACCCGCGCGTGACGCCCGCAGCCCCCGGCGCGTCCTCTGCCCAGGAAGCACGTGATGCGGCGCCGAGCGCCGAGGCCCGGCTCGCCTACGTCATCTACACGTCCGGCTCCACCGGCCAGCCCAACGGCGTGCAGATCACCCACGGCGCCCTGGCCCACTTCGTCGCGGGCGCGACGCAGCGCTACCGCGTCGGTCCCGAGGACCGGGTGCTCCAGTTCGCCCCGCTCCACTTCGACGCGAGCGTGGAGGAGATCTTCGTCACGCTGTGCGCGGGCGGGCGCCTGGTGCTGCGCACGGACGAGATGCTCCAGTCGGTGCCGCGCCTGATGGAGGCGTGCGCGGAGGCCGGCATCACCCTGCTCGACCTGCCGACGGCCTTCTGGCACGAGCTGGCCTACAGCCTGTCCACCGGCGCCGCGCGGCTGCCGGACGCGCTCCGCACCGTCATCATCGGCGGCGAGGCGGCGCTGCCGGAGCGCATCGCCCGCTGGAGGGACGTCGCGGGCGACCGCGTGCACCTGCTCAACACCTACGGCCCCACCGAGGCCACCGTCGTCGCCA
Organism: Corallococcus sp. RDP092CA; assembly: GCF_041903675.1. Classification (NCBI taxonomy): domain Bacteria; kingdom Pseudomonadati; phylum Myxococcota; class Myxococcia; order Myxococcales; family Myxococcaceae; genus Corallococcus; species Corallococcus sp. RDP092CA. Next base: position 94,849 of record NZ_JAYESI010000007.1, read on the forward strand.
CCGTCGCCGAGCTCGCCGGTCCGGAGGCCCTGCCCTCCGGTGACGAGGTCCCCATCGGCCGTCCGCTCCCTGGCGTCGTCGCGGCGGTCGTCACGCCGCAGGGCCGGCTGGCCGCCCCCGGCAAGGAGGGCGAGCTGTGCCTGATGGGCGGCGCGCTCGCTCGCGGGTACCTGGGCCGTCCGGAGCTGGACGCCGCCCGCTTCACCCGCCTGGACGCGGTGGAGGGCGCGCCCCGCGCGTATCGCACCGGAGACAAGGTGCGCGTGCGCGACGACGGCCAGCTGGTGTTCGTCGGCCGCGTGGACGACGAGTTCAAGATCAGCGGTCACCGCATCGATCCGGGCGAAGTCGAAACCGTGTTGCTGAAGTACCCCGGCATCCGCGAGGCCGCGGTCGTCGGCCAGGTGCTGCCGGGCGGGTCGCGCCGGCTGTGCGCGCACCTGGTGGCGTCGCCCGCGCCCACGCCCGCGGAGCTGCGCAAGCACCTGCTCACGGCGCTCCCCGCGCCCATGGTGCCCGGCGCCTTCGCGTTCGCCGAGCGGCTGCCCCGCACCAGCACCGGGAAGATCGACCGCAAGGCCCTCCAGGGCGCGCTGCCTCCGGACGAGAGCGCCGCGCTGCTCGCCTCCGCGACGCCCATGGAGCGCACCGTGCTGGAGGTCTGGGAGCAGGTGCTGGGCCGCGCCGCCACGTCGCTCCAGGACGACTTCTTCGAGCTGGGCGGCCAGTCCCTCCAGAGCATCCAGGTGGCCAACCGCCTGGGCATCGCCGTGGGCCGCGACGTCCCCGTGGCCACCGTCTTCAAGCACCCCACCGTGTCCGGTCTCGCGCAGGCGCTCGAGGGCGGAGGCGCGGGCGGCGCGGAGGCCGGCGGCCTCACGCCCGCGATGCTCGCGGACGCCGAGCTGGGCGAGGACATCGTCCCCTCCACCACGGGCGAGGCCTGGGCGCGCGAGCTGCCGCGCCGGGGCCAGGGCTTCCGCCAGGTCCTCCTCACGGGCGCCACCGGCTTCGTCGGCGCGCACCTGCTGCACCAGCTGCTGACCCGGACGGACGCGCGCGTCATCTGCCCCGTGCGCGCCAGGGACGAGGCGCAGGCGATGGAGCGGCTGCGCTCGGCGCTGGACGGCCAGCGGCTCCCCACGGCGGGGCTGGAGGCGCGGGTGCTCGCGCTCCCGGCGGACCTGTCCCAGCCCCTGCTGGGCCTGGACGCCGCGCGCTTCCGGGGGCTCGCCGCGGAGTGCGACGCCGTCATCCACAACGCCGCCGTGGTCAGCGTGGTGCGCGAGTACGGCAGCCTCCAGGGCGTCAACGTGCGCGGCACGCGCGAGCTGTTGAAGCTGGCCGCCGCCGTCCGCCCCAAGCCCTTCCACTACGTGTCCACGCTGGCGGTGGCGCCGCAGGCGAACCTGTCCCCGGACGTGCCCGAGGCCTTCGTCCCCGCGCACCCCGGCCTGCGCGACGGCTACCAGCAGAGCAAGTGGATCGCGGAGCGGCTGGTGCAACAGGCCTCCGAGCGCGGCCTTCCCGCGACGGTGTACCGGCTGGGCCGCGTGGTGGGCGCGCCGGACACCGCGCTCGTCAACACCCAGGACCTGGTGTGGCGCATCGTGCTCGCCGGACTGCCGGTCCGCGCCCTGCCCCTCCTGGACGTGGGCGAGGTGTGGACGCCGGTGGACTTCGTGGCCCGCGCCATCGTCCAGCTCGCGCGCGACTCGCATCCGGGGGCGGTGTTCAACGTGACGCCGGCCGCGGAGGTGCGCCTGTCCGAGCTGTTCGGCTGGGTGCGCGACTACGGCTATCCGCTGGACCTGTGTCCCGTCCCTGAGTGGCGCGACCGCGTGGCGAAGGGCTCCGGCGGCCACGACGCCACGCTCGCGTTCTTTGATTTGCGCAGCGGGGACTCCACCCCGGCCTTCGGCCTGGGCCCCATCCGCTGTGAACGGCTGCTGGCCGCGCTGGAGGGCACCGACGTCCGCTGTCCTCCCACCGACCGGCATCTCCTCTACCGCTACCTCGACTCCTGCGTCGCGCAGGGAATCCTGCCCGCGAAAGTGACGGCGCTCCCGTGACGAATTCTTCCTGGTCCCCCTCCTCCTGGCGGGCGAAGCCGGTCCGCTACATCCCCGACGACTACCCCGACCTCGCCGCGCTCGCGCGCGTGGAGGCGGAGCTGGCGCGCCTGCCGCCGCTGGTGCACGCCGAAGAGACCCGCCGCCTGCGCGAAGCCCTGGGCCAGGTGGCCGAGGGCAAGGCCTTCCTGCTCCAGGGCGGCGACTGCGCGGAGAGCTTCAAGGAGTTCTCCGCGGAGAACGTGCGCAGCACCTTCCAGCTGCTGCTCCAGATGGCGGGCGTGCTCACGTTCGCGGGCGGCTGCCCGGTGGTGAAGGTGGGCCGCATCGCGGGCCAGTTCGCCAAGCCGCGCTCCAACGCCACCGAGACCGTCAACGGCGTCACCCTGCCCAGCTACCGCGGCGACATCATCAACGGCATGGAGTTCAGCGCCAGCGACCGCACGCCGGATCCGCGGCGCCTCCTGCGCGCCTATCACCAGTCCGCGGAGACGATGCAGCTGGTGCGGGCCTTCGCGCGCGAGGGCTACACGGACCTGACCCGGCTCCTGGGCCACCGGCCGGAGTCCGAGGGCGCCGTGCGCCCCGTGGACTTCTTCACCAGCCACGAAGCCCTGCTCCTCAACGTCGAGCAGGCGGCGACGCGGCTCGATGAGGCCACGGGCGGCTGGTACGACACGTCCGCGCACATGCTCTGGATTGGCGAGCGCACCCGCCAGCTGGAAGGCGGCCACGTGGAGTTCATGCGCGGCATCCAGAACCCCATCGGGCTCAAGTGCGGTCCCACGCTGGAGCCGGATGAGCTGGTGCGCCTCATCGACACGCTCAACCCCCAGGGCATCCCGGGCAGGCTCACGCTCATCGGGCGCTTCGGCTCGGATCAGGTCGCCGCGCGCCTGCCCCGGCTGATGGCCGCCACCCGGCGCCACGGCAGCCCCGTCGTCTGGTCCATCGACCCGATGCACGGCAACACGCACAAGGCCAGCAACGGCTACAAGACGCGCTCGCTGGAGCGGATCCTCGCGGAGGTCATGGGCTTCCTCCAGGTCGCCGCCGCCGAGGGCGTCCACCCCGGTGGCCTCCACCTGGAGATGACCGGCCAGGACGTCACCGAGTGCCTGGGCGGCCCGCTGGACGTGTCCGAGGACGACCTCTCCGACCGCTACCACACGCACTGCGATCCGCGCCTCAACGCGGATCAATCCCTCCAGCTCGCGTTCCGCGTCGCGGATGGGTTGCACACCACGGTAAAGGCTCCCCAGGACCGAGCTGCCTGATTTGTCATGGAGCCTTGACAGCTCAGACTACGTGCGGCTAAACGTCGCGCCGTTGAAAATGAGAACCATTTTCATAATCGTGAGTACGGCGCGACGCAGGTGGCGGTCCCGGGCGGGCGCGGCCCTGCTGTCCGCTCTCTGTTTCAGTGGTCTCGCGCACGCGGGAGCGGCGCAGCCGGAGGAACCGGTGGCCCCGCCCCCCGCTCCCGAGGAAGCACCGGCGCAGGCTCCCGCGCCGGTGGAGCCTGTCATTGAGCTGCCGAAGCTGCTCCACACCGTGGAGGCGCCCTACCCGGAGGAAGCGGAGCGCGCGCAGCTGGAGGCGAACGTCCGTCTGCGATTGCGCGTGGACACGCAGGGCCAGGTCACCGAGGCGGAGGTGCTGGAGCCGGTGGGCCACGGCTTCGACGAGGCCGCGCGCACCGCCGCGCTCCAGTTCCGCTTCACGCCCGCGAAGCGCAACGGCGTCGTGGCCCCCGCGCGCGTCACGTACACCTACGTCTTCCAGCTCCCCGGCCGCTCCAGGGCCGTGGCCTCCACGCCGCCTCCCGCCCTGTCCAGCGCGCCAAGGGGCACGGCGTCGCAGGACGAGGCCCCGACCGAGTACCAGGAGGACGTCGAGGTCACCGGCGTGGGAGAGACGCGCGCCGAGCGCCGCCGCAAGTCCGCGGAGGCCGTCCAGGTCATCGAGCTGGAGCAGGCCAGCATGGAGTCCGCCGACCTGGGCACCGCGCTGGCTCGCACGGAGGGCGTGGACGTGCGCCGCACGGGCGGCCTGGGCAGCACCGCGCGCATCTCCATCGCGGGCCTGTCGGATGATCAGGTGCGCTTCTTCATCGACGGCATCCCGCTGGAGTTCGCGGGCTACGGGCCGGGCCTGGCGAACGTGCCGGTGAACCTGGTGCAGCAGATGGAGGTCTACACGGGCGTGGTGCCCATCCGCTTCGGCGCGGACGTGCTGGGCGGCGCGGTGGAGCTCGTCACCGACCAGGACGTGCGCGGCTCGGCCGTGGCGGGCTCCTATGAGCTGGCCTCCTTCGACACGCACCGCTTCACCGCGAGCGCCCGCCACTACCACGAGCCCAGCGGCCTGGTGGTGCGCGCGCACGGCTTCTACGACGACGCGCGCAACAACTACCCCGTCAACGTGGAGGTGCCCAACGAACTGGGCAAGCTCGCGCCCGTGGAGCTCCGGCGCTTCCACGACGGCTACCGCGCGGGTGGGGCCAGCGTCGAGGCGGGCTTCGTGGACAAGCCCTGGGCCCGGCGCCTGCTCCTGCGCGGCTTCATCAACGCGGCCGGCCGCGACATCCAGAACGACGTCAACATGGAGGCCCCCTACGGCGAGGTGACCACCGCCGAGGGCTCCGCGGGCGGCACCCTGCGCTACTCTCGGAACTACGACCCGGGCGTGAGCCTGGACGCGGTCGGCGGGTACACGTTCCGCCGCAACCGGTTCCTGGACATCGGCACGTGCGGCTACGACTGGTATGGCCGCTGCTTCATCACCCTGCCCCAGCCGGGGGAGATCTCCGAAGGCGGCACGGAGCGCTACGTCAACCAGCACACCGCGTTCGCGCGGCTCAACGCCGCCTGGACGCCCGTGCCCGGCGGCGCGCACACGCTGCGGCTCGCGGTGTCGCCCACCTATGTGGCGCGGACGGGCGAGGACCGCCGGCTCCAGGCGAACAACCGGCCGGATCCGCTCTCCGCGCCCCGGGGCGTGACGTCGCTGGTGACGGGCCTGGAGTACCAGGTCGATGCGCTCGACGGGCGGCTGCAGAACATCGCCTTCGTGAAGGACTACCTCCAGGACGTGCGGGCGCAGAAGCTGCTGGCCAGCGCGGAGTTCCTGGACCTGGGCCGCACCGCGCACGAGGTGGGCGTGGGCGACGGCCTGCGCTTCCGCATCACCTCCGAGCTCAGCGCCAAGGCCTCCTACGAGTGGGCCACGCGGCTGCCGCGCCCGGATGAGATCTTCGGCGACGGCAACCTCATCGAGGACAACCTGGAGCTCCAGCCGGAGACCAGCCACAACTTCAACCTGGGGCTGGGCTATGCGTCCGAGCCCACGCGCGCCGGCAGCTTCCGCGCCAACGTGGGCGGCTTCGCCCGGTTGACGGATCAGCTCATCGTCCTCATCGGGCAGGGGAGCTACTTCACCTACCAGAACGTCTACGGGTCCCGCTCGCTGGGCGCCATGGGCTCGGTGGGCTGGACGTCGCCGGGCCGCTACCTGAGCCTGGACGGCAACGCCACGTACCAGGACCTGCGCAACACCTCCAGCGAGGGCAACTACGCCGACTTCAAGGACCAGCGCATCCCCAACCGTCCCTACCTGACGGCCAACGGCAGCGCGCAGGTCCGGGTCTCCGGCCTGCTCCGGTTCCAGGACGAGCTGCTCGTCACCTGGCGCACGCGCTTCGTGGACGACTTCCTCCTGTCCTGGGAGGCGCTGGGCAGCGACGAGTCGAAGCTGCGCGTCGAGTCACAGCTCACGCATGCGCTCGCCTTCACCTACGTGGTGCGCGACATGGCGACGCGGCTGAGCTGGACGCTGGACTTCCAGAACGTCACCAACGCCCAGACGTACGACTTCTACGGGGTCCAGCGCCCCGGGCGGATCATCGCCGCCAAGTTCACGCTGGAGCGCTGAGCAACGCGCTTCCGTTTTCGCAGCACAGCCAACCCCCACTGAAAGGGAAGTCCTTGAAGCCTTCACCCTTCTTCCGCACCTCCGCGCGTCTGCTGCTGGCGCTCTCCCTGGCCTTCACAGCGGCCTGCGGCGACGACGATGACGACAACAACAACACCCCGGACTCGGGCACGTCCGTCGACGCGGGCACCGACGCGGGCACCGACACCGACGCGGGCACCGACACCGACGGTGGCACGACGACGCCGCCGATGTACGCGTTCGTCGCGCAGGTCAGCGTCGAGGGCAACTCCCAGAGCTACGTCATCCTGACGGAGACCCTGGATCCGAGCACGCCGCTGTCCACGGACAACGCCACGCAGATCAACGGCCGCGCGCTGGGCTCCGGCATCCCGAAGTCGGGCGCCATCTTCGTCTCCAGCAGCGCCGGCGCCACCGTCACCCGCTACAACCTGACGACCAGCAACACGCTGGAGAAGGCCGGCGAGGTCAGCTTCGCGGGCAAGGGCGTCACCACCATCGGCGAGTACCAGAACCAGTTCCAGTTCGTCTCCGAGACCAAGGCCTACTACTTCGACGGCCGCAACTCGCAGGTCATCATCTGGAACCCGAAGGACATGACGCTGATCAACAGCATCTCGCTGCCGGCCCTGACCCTCGAAGGGAGCTCGACGACCTTCGCCTCCAACCCGATCCGCGTGGGCACCAAGGTGCTGATGCCGGTGGGCTGGCGCGCGGGCACCGCCGTCACCAAGCAGGCGGGCATCGTCGTGGTGGACACCACGAACGACAGCGCGGTGGTGGTGACGGATGACCGCTGCGGCTACGTGCGCGACGGCATCGTGGGCAGCGACGGCCAGGTGTACCTGGCGACGGAGGCGTACGGCGCCGCGGAGAAGCGCGTGTCCGGCACCAACCCCACCGTGCCCACCCCCTGCCTCCTGAAGTTCGACCCGGCGACGAACACCTACGACCCGGCCTTCTTCAAGGAGCTGAGCGCGCTGACGAACGGCGGCGCCACGGGCTCGCTGCTCGCGGGCCCCAACGGCACCGGCTACCTGCGCGTGCTGGACGAGACCGTGTTCCCGGTCCAGGTGGACACCAACGCGCGCGTCCTGGCGAGCGCGGTGGCCTGGAAGTGGTGGAAGATCGACCCGGCCGCCGGCACCAACGCGACGCTGGTGGACACGCTGCCGGCCAGCACGGGCAGCTCCTTCCTGTATGAGATGAACGGCCGCGTGGTGTTCAGCGAGTTCACCAACAACAGCGGCACCACGAACTACCGCGAGCTGACGGACCTGTCCGGCAACCTGGTGGCGACGCACCAGGGCCTGTCGTTCTCGTTCCTCCAGCTGCGCTAGCACGTGCCGTGAGCGTCCGAGGGGCGGGGAGCGACACCCCGCCCCTCCCGGGCGCGATTTTTCGCGCGGCCGTCACGAGCGGCTGCCGCGCGGGCCGAAATGCGTTGATGATGGGCGCATGTCGTCTCCCCCGGCCCAGCCCCCCCTGACCTCCCTGGTGCCCCCAGCGGGCGACCTGCTCCGCACGCAGCGGAAGGCGGGCCGGTCCGCCGTGGTCGGGCTGATGCTCCTCTGGGGCGCCGCCTTCGTCAGCCCCTTCCTGGTCTACCAGGAGGACGTGAAGATGGCGGAGGGCCAGCTCCTCGCGCACCTGTCGGACCGCGTGGGCGTCCAGGCCCAGGCCATCGGCGCGCACCTCGGGCTGCTGCGCTCGGAGCTGCAACGGCTCGCGGAGCACCCTTCGCTCAGGCCCGAGAATGGCGCCGCGGGACCCGAGGTCGCGCTCCTCGAGAACGCCTTCAGCCACACGTCTCTCTTCTCGGGGGGCGTCGCGCTGGTGTCGGCGGACGGCGAGCGCATCTGGAGCGACCCGGCGAACATGCCGCTCGGGCGCACGCCGCTCGCCTCGCGCGCGTGGTTCCGGCGGATGGTGGACCAGCGGGTCGCCTCGGTCGGACTGCTGGACGACGAAGGCGGAGGGCTCGTCGCGGTCGCGGTCCCCATCGTGCGCGGCGAGCGGGTCGTGGGCCTCCTCTTGGGCGAGCTGGCGACGGCGAACGAGCTGCTCCCCATCCCCCGCGGGACGAACGAGTCCATGGTCGCCCTGCTCGGCGAGCGCGGCCGGCTCCTCCTCCCGGCGAAGCCCCCGCCCCTCCTGCGCCAGCCGGACCTCGCCGCCCACCTTCGCCCGCTGGTGGACGCTCCCGGGGCCGTCACGCTCGGAGGCACGCGGTTCCTCGGCGCGGCGGCGCTCGTCCCCGGCACCGGCATGCTGCTCGCCGTGCTCGAGGACGAGGCGCGAGACCGCGAGCTGCTCAAGCGCCGCTACCTCGGCCAGTTCGGCCTCCACACCGCGCTGCTCGGCGGCGTGCTCCTCCTCTTCACGGTGCTCCTGCGTCGCTCCTACCGTTCGCTGATGGCGGCCGAAGAGCGCTTGCGGCACCAGGAGACGATGGCGGCGCTCGGCACGGCGTCCTCGCTCATCGCCCACGAGGTGAAGAACGCGCTCAACAGCATGCAGGCCGCGCTCAGCATGATCCGCGCGAAGGGAGGCGAGACGACCCTGCCCGTCCAGGCGCTGCGCTCCCAGGCGGACCGGCTCGGCCACCTCGCCCGCTCCTTGCTGACCTTCGCGTCCCCCCAGTCCACGCTGCGGCGCAGCTGCGAGATGCACCTGCTGGTCCAGGACGCGCTTCAAGCCGTGAAGCTCCTGCCGGAGGCCGCGGATGTCGCCATCGAGACCTCGCTGCAGGAGGGGCTCTTCGTGATGGGCGACCCGACGCTGCTGGTCTCCGCGATCGACAACCTCGTGCGCAACGCCGTCGAGGCCGGCGCCGTGGCCCGGGATACGGGCCAGCAGCCCACGCCTCGCGTCGAGGTCCGGCTCCTCCGCGAGGGCGCGGAGGTGGTCTTCGTCGTGGAGGACAACGCGGGAGGAGTGCCCCTGGCCTTCGAGCCGCGGCTCTGGGAGCCCTTCGCGGTGGGCCGGTCGAAGGGGATCGGGCTCGGGCTCCCGATGGTGCGCACGGCCATCCGTGCGCATGATGGAGGGAGCGTCTCCTACACCCGCGTCCCCGGAGGCAGCCGCTTCACGGTCCGGCTTCCGCTCGAGAAAATGGCTTCATGAGCACCTCCCTGCTGCTCGTCGATGACGACAGGACCTTCTCCTCGCTCGCGGCCTCCATGCTGAGCCAGGAGGGCTTTCGCGTCCGGGTCGCGCGCTCGCTGCATGAGACCCGCGCCGCGCTCGCCGCCGAGGCGCCGGACCTCGTGGTGCTGGACCGGAGGCTGCCGGATGGAGATGGGCTCGTCTTCCTGCCCGAGCTGCGCGCCCAGCTTCCGGCGACCATCGTGCTGATGGTGACCGCGCACGGCGACATCGAGAGCGCCGTCGAGGCCATCCGGGCGGGGGCTCGCGACTACCTGAGCAAGCCGGTCGAGATCGACGACCTGGTGATCCGCGCACGCCGCGCGGCGAGCGACCTCCAGCTCCAGGAGCGGCTGCGCCAGGCCGAGAGCGTCCTCGAAGGAAGGCATCGGCTGGCGGAGTCCCGCTCGCCGGCGATGCAGCGAACCCTCCAGATGCTGGAGCGGATCGCCACCACGCCGCGAAGCCCCGTCCTGCTGCTCGGGGAGACCGGCACCGGGAAGGCGGTGCTCGCCCGCCACCTCCACGCCCTGCGCCAGAAGCAGGGGGCCTTCGTGCAGATCAACTGCGCCGCGCTCCCGGACACGATGGTGGAGAGCGAGCTCTTCGGACACGAGCGCGGCGCCTTCACGGATGCGAAGACGGCGAGGCGCGGGCTCGTGGAGCTCGCGAGCGATGGGCTGCTCTTCCTCGACGAGGTGGGGGAGCTGCCGCTCGCGCTCCAGGCCAAGCTGCTCACGTTCCTCGACAGAGGGGCCTTCCGGCGGCTCGGTGGAACGACGGAGCTCACGAGCACCGCCCGGATCGTCGCGGCCACCAACAAGGACCTCGAAGCGGAGGTCACCGCCGGGCGCTTTCGCGAGGACCTCCTCTTCCGGCTCAGCGTGTTCCGCGTGGACGTGCCGCCCTTGCGCGAGCGCCGCGAGGACGTGCTGCCGCTCGCACGGACGCTCGTGCTGGAGCTCTGCTCGGAGCTCGGCCGACGCCCCGTCCCCTTCTCTCCCGGCGCGGAGGAGCGCCTGCTGAGCTATCCGTTCCCCGGCAACGTGCGGGAGCTGCGCAACGTGCTCGAGCGGGCGCTCGTGCTCGAAGGCGGGCCCGCGCTCGAGCTCCAGTCCCTCGCCAGGGGGGGCGGCACGCCGGCCTGGAGCGACCCCAGCGCCTTCTCCGTGCCAGGGCCTCCCCGGCCGCTCGATGAAGTGGAGCGGCTCTATGTCCGGCACGTGCTCGAGCAGCTTGGAGGCAGGCGCGTGGAGGCGGCCCGCGCCCTGGGCCTGTCCTATCCGACCTTCCTCCGCCGCCTGGGGGAGAACGCCTCCTCGGAGTGAACGGATTCAAGTTTCGTTCATCGCCTGAGCCGCCGGATTCAAGTTTCTTTCATCGCCCGGCCCTGATGCGCCACGCGCCCGCCGGAGCGGGCCCGGAACGGGCCGGCACAACGCTTGCGTAGAGCCCCTCTTGTCACGTCGAGCCCAGGTGCGGCTCGGCAGCCAACAAGGGGAGCGCAAGCAATGACTTCGGTTGGAAAAGCGGCGGAGGCGAGGCCCTCGTTGAAGGAGGTCCTCGCCTCCGATTTGCCAGCTTCGCTGGTGGTGTTCCTGGTGGCCCTGCCCCTCTGTATGGGCATCGCGCTCGCGTCCGGAGCGCCCATCATGGCGGGGCTCATTGCCGGCATCGTGGGCGGCCTGGTGGTGGGCCTCATGGGCGGCGTGCCGCTCCTCGTGAGCGGCCCCGCGGCGGGCCTCGCGGTGATGGTCTTTGGCTTCATCCAGGAGCTGGGCTTCGCCGTGACGTGCGCGGCGGTGGCCGCGGCGGGGCTCGTGCAGGTGGCGCTCGGCGGGCTGAAGGTGGCGCGTTCGGCGCTGGCCATCTCCCCGGCCGTGATCCACGGGATGCTCGCGGGCATCGGCATTCTCATCGTGCTGGGCCAGGTCCACATCGTCCTTGGCGGCTCTCCGCAGAGCAACGCCTGGAACAACCTGCGGGAGCTGCCCGGGCAGATCCTCGACCTTCATGGCCCGGCCACGCTGCTGGGGCTCCTCACGCTGGGGATCCTCATCGCGTGGAACCTCCTGCCGAACGGGCGGCTGAAGAAGGTCCCCGGCCCGCTGGTGGCGGTCGTGGTCGGGTCCGTGGTCGCGGCGGTGTTGAACGCGAAGGTGGCGCGGGTGGAGCTGGCCGCGGATGCGCTGTCGTCCATCAAGCTGCCGTCCCTTCCTGAAGGCTCCATGTGGGGCGCCTTCTTCATGGCCGTGCTGTCCCTCGCCCTCGTGGCGAGCGCCGAGTCGCTCTTGAGCGCGGTGGCGACCGACAAGCTCCACACGGGCCCGCGGGCGAACCTCGATCGCGAGCTGCTCGCGCAGGGCGTGGCGAACACCGTCTCCGGTCTGCTCGGGGGGCTGCCCATCACCGGCGTCATCGTGCGCAGCGCGGCGAACATCAACGCCGGCGCGAAGACGCGCTGGTCGGCGGTGCTTCACGCGGTGTGGATCGTGGCCTTCGTGACCCTGCTGGGGGGACTCGCGGCCTACGTGCCGCTGACGGTGCTGGCGGGCCTGCTCGTGCACGTGGGCCTGAAGCTCGTGAACCTCGCCCACATCCGGGAGCTGCGGCACCGGGGCGAGCTGCCGGTCTATCTCATCACCGTGGCCGGCGTCGTGGGCATCAACCTGCTCGCGGGCATCGGGCTCGGACTCGGCGCGGCCATCCTCCGGCTCCTGTGGCAGCTCGGCCAGGTGCGCGTGGAGACCCGCGCCGCCAACGGCGTTCACCAGGTCTGCATCAGCGGCGCGCTGACGTTCGTCGGGGTGCCGAAGCTGTCCACGGCGCTCGCGAGGATTCCCTCGGGCTCCACGGTGGAGGTGGACGTGGCGGTGAACACGCTCGACCACTCCGGCTTCGAGGCGCTGGAGAGCTGGGCGGACACGCATCGCAAGACGGGCGGCACCGTGACCATGGAGCCGCTCGAAGACATCTGGACCCGGCGGAGCGCGCGCGCGGCCCACCTCGCGGGGGCCGCCGCGGCTTCAGCCCCTTCATCCCCCGTTCACGTCTCGACTCTCGCTTCCGGAGGTGCGCAGTGAAGAAGCTCATCCGAGGTCTGCTCGACTTCCAGCGCCACACCCTGCCCTCGTACCGGGCGACCTTCGAGAGGCTCGCGAAGGGGCAAACCCCGGACTGTCTCTTCATCAGCTGCTCGGACAGCCGCGTGGTGCCCAACCTGCTCGTCTCCACGGACCCCGGGGACCTCTTCACCGTGCGCAACGTGGGCAACCTGGTTCCGCCTGCCACGCGCGACGGACAGAGCACGGCGGACCGCTCGGAGGCGGCGGCGATCGAGTTCTCCCTGGGCTTCCTGCCCATCGCGGACGTCGTCGTCTGCGGACACTCGAGCTGCGGCGCGATGAAGGCGCTCCTGGCCGGCGGCACCGTCACCGGGGCCCCGAACCTCGAGCAGTGGCTCGCGCACGGAGCGCCCTCGCTCAAGGCGTTCAAGCGGGACTCCCAGGTGGGCGTGGGGCTGCCCGACGTGGATCGCCTCTCCCAGCTGAACGTCCTCGAACAGCTCGAGCACCTGAAGACCTACCCCATCGTGCGGGAGCGGCTCGCGGCGGGAACGCTGCGGCTGCACGGCTGGTGGTTCGACATCGGGGCGGCCCAGGTTCACGCGTACCGGTCCGACCTCGGCCGCTTCGTGCCCATCGACGAGCCCGAGGGGGAGCGGCTCCTGACGGCGCTGAGCCCCGACGAGCAGCCCGCGCTCCGCGCCGTCCAGTAGGGCGGCGCTCCCCCGGAGGCCTCCAGCCCCCGGCGTCCCAAGGCGGCGATGACCGTCCTTCGGACGCCGGGGGCCGCTTCACCGCGGGCGGCTTACGTGCACATCAGCCACGAGCACTTGCCGGACTGGCACTCCCGGCCGGAGGAGCACAGCGAGCCCTTGGCCCGCTTGTTCACGCACTTGCCGTCGTTGGTGCCCCAGCCGCAGAACTGGTTCGCGGCGCAGTGCGTGTCCGCGGTGCAGGTGCAGACGCCCGGGACGTTGCCGCAGTCATCCAGCGCGCTGCACGCGTTGGACTTGCACTCCGCGTCGAAGCGGCACGACTCCGACACCAGCTTGGTGCTGGGGGCGTAGGCCTTGCCGCAGATCTTCGGATACGCCGCCTCGCGGGTGGCCTTGGGGACGTAGGCCGCCACGCCGCCCGTGTCGATGTCGTTGGCCGCGTCCGCCATGCCGGCGCGGGTGCTGTTGGCGCGCTCCCACATCTGGATGAACTTCTCCGCGGAGCCCTCCAGGCCCGTGGTGTTGACGCCCAGCTGCTTCAGGTCCCTCACCACGTCCGGCAACAGGCCCACGTGGGCCAGGCCGTACACGTCGAAGTCGGTGCCCAGCGGCGGCGGGCCGGAGACGCGCTGCTGCTCCTCCTGCGCGTCCGCCTCCGCGTGGAAGCCCGCGGAGCACGCGCCAAAGTCACCGAAGCGCGGGCGCGTCTGCTGGATGAAGCCGTTCAGGTCCGCGCCGAAGCCCATGTTGACCTTGAGGCCCTGGCGGCCGAACTCATATGCCTGCGCCAGCGAGCGCGTGGAGCCCTGGCAGGTGTTGGCCACCGGCGTGCGGGTGTAGTCGCGCGTCTCGTCGTGCGCGGTGCGCAGGCCGAACATGCCGCCCGTCTGGCGCACGTAGCGGACCACCCACGACGGGGTCGTCTTCTCGTTGGCGGCGAGGTCCGGGTTCATCACCTCGCGGAAGTGGCCGTGGGAGATGAACAGCGGGTAGTAGGTGCGGGCCTGGGACAGGGCATACGCGTCCTGGATGCTCTTCTCGGACATGTGGGCCATGTCGATGAGCATCCCCTTGTTCATCATTTCCTGGACCAGCGCCTTGCCGTCCGCGGTGAGGCCCTTGGTGTTCTTGCAGTTGGCGTCCACGTCGAAGCCGAGCGTGAAGCCGTTGCCGGTGATGCCGCAGTCCGTGTCGATGTGGCAGTTCTCCAGGAACTGGGCGACGTGGAAGATGGCGTTGTGCGGGGCCGCGCCGCCAAAGCGGTTGTCCAGCTGGTGCACGGGCTGCAACGAGCGCACGCCCAGCGAGTAGACGCGGTTGAGCTCCGCGCGCCAGTCCTTGGTGCCGAAGAGCTTGCTGGACTCGATGGAGAGCACCATGGCCAGCTTGCCCTGCGAGATGATCCGCCGCGCATCCGCGGGCGACAGGGCGATCTCCGCCCAGTCCGTGCGCGCGTCGAAGTCGCGGGCCATCTGGAGCTGGACGTCCACGTCCATCATCTCGTCGCAGGGGCGCTTGAGGTTCTGGTACGGCAGCGCCTTGCAGAGGAACTCGTTGCTGACGAGCGACACCATGACCAGGGACATGCCGCCCTGGCGGGCCTTGTTGAGCCAGCCCTCCCACGCCTGCTGATGCGCGATGGTGTCCCAGCGCGGCCACTGGGTGGGCGTCTCCATGCGGCCCAGGTGCAGGCCCGTGTCGCCTTCGGTGCCTTCGACCTGGCCAATGATCTCTGACGCCACCGCGCCGCCCACGCCGAAGATGTCCGACAGGAGGGGGACGCCGCCCAGGTTCACGCTGCCGGAGTTGGGACAGAGGTTGAGCATGTCGCGCAGGTCCATGCGGACGCGCGCGTGGTCGCTCTCCGGCATGCCCCCGTCACAGCTCGCCAGCGTGCCGGTGTGGCTGCCGTGGAACCACCCACCGCCGAACGCCTCCTCGGCGAACATGTGGTGGTGCATCTCCGCGAAGCCGCCCACCGCGAGCGGCTGGGCCACCTCCGCGGGCGTCGCCTCGACCGGCGCGGGCGGCTCCTCGGTGACGGGCCCGCAGGCCAGCGCGAGCGACGTGGCCGCGAGCAGGGGTGTGAACAGCTCTCTTGAGACGCTTCGGGAGCGACGCGACATGCGGTGCACCTTTCCGGTTGGGGGGAGGCGCGCTGGGAGTACCAGCTACGATTCCAGCTAATCAAATCTCACCGCGTATGCGCGGTAACGCATGACATTGACGCGCCGCACCGGGCTGGTGACTTGTCACGAGCGCGCGCCGTGGCCATGTGTGCCCCATGGCGGCCGCCGACACGCACCCAGACTCTCCGCTGCCGGAGCTGCTGAAGCGCGTGGGCTTCCAGCGGCGGCGGCGGGGGTTTGGCTCGGCCACCCAGCTGCTCTGGAACAGGGTGGAGAGCGACGCCTCGCTCCTCGCGCTGTGCCGGATCCGCACGGACCTCACCGCCGAGGACACGGCCATCCTGGAGCAATGCCAGGAGAAGCTGGAGGCCGCCCGGTGGTGCCTGGACAAGCCCATGGGGCGCTGGTCCTTCTCCTTCTGGGAGCTCATCCACGAGGTGGACGGGCTGCTGCTGCTCGTGATGCCTCCGCACCTGCTGGCGCCCCGGGCGCTGGAGATCCAACAGCAGTTCGAGCGCCGGGTGACGGACGGGGCGCGAGCCCAGCTCTGGCTCGGCGCGGACAAGGCGAGCGGTCCCCTGCCCCGGTGCGTCCGCGGGCTCGCCCGGGTGGACGGGCCCGGAAGCGCCGCCGCGCCCCCTCCCCTCGACGCGGAGCAGGGTCGTTACTGCCGCAGCGTGCTTCGCGGGGCGCTCGACACCGTCAACCAGCAGGTGGACAAGACGTTCTGGCAGCTCTCCATCAACGTGTCGTTGCAGGTCTTCAGCACGCTGCTGTTGCTGGCGGTCTTCGTCGCCTCCTTCTTGCTCCTCTCCCGGGAGCTGCTTCAGACCTGGCCGAGGGACCTGGTGCCCAGGGGCCTGCTGCTGATCGCTTTCGCGGGGGCCTCGGGGGCCATCCTCTCCAACATGCTGTCGAAGGAGCGCTTCGTCGTCGCCACGGGGGCGACGGGCCGCTTCTTCGCCTACCACCTGATGGTGAAGCCCATCATCGGGGCGTTCGCGGCGCTGATGCTCCTCTTCCTGGAGCAGTCGCGCATGCTGCTGTCGGTGGACACGCGGGCCGGGGCCACCCGCGTCGACGCCAGCTCCGCCGTCCTCCACATCGTCGTGAGCGATGATCAGGCCGTGTTCTTCACGCTGGTGGCGCTGGCGGTCGTCGCGGGCTGGTCCGCGGACAAGCTCCTCGGCTCCATCATGGACAAGGTGCTGAGCCGGCTCCTGGGCCAGTCGGAGAAGGTGTTGCCTCCGTCCAGTCCCTCCGGCGCGACGCCGCCGCGTGCGCCGACGTCGGCGACGCGGTGACGCTCAGACAGGCGCGGAGGCTTCGTGGCGGGGCACGGCGCGACGGGCGAAGCGGGCCAGCGCGTCCAGCAGCGCGTCCGCCATGCGCAGGGCGTCGGGGCGCCAGGGCGTGGTGAAGCGCGCGTCCATGCTCGTCTGGCGGATGGTGGACAGCCATTCGTACACGACCCGCTCGGAGTAGCCCGCGCTGCGTGCCGCTTCGTGCAGCAGCGAGTATTCGCGCAGGAGGAAGGTGGAGAACGTGACAGGGTCGTCCGCGCCCACCGCGATGGGCACGGGCGGCGGTGCGCCTTCCTCCGCGACCGGCGGATAGAGCCGCAGGATGGGATGGTTGCGCAGGTCCAGCAGGTTGCCGATGAGCAGGTTGCTGGACGGGTTCACCTCCACGACGGTCCCGCGCGCGCCCACGTGCCGGAGCATCGCGTCCTGCGCCGACCGGAGCGCGGCCACCTCCGACGCATCCAGCGGGATGTCCACCAACTGCTGCCCGCGCTGGAACACGCGCTCGTCCTCCCGGTACGCGATGAGCAGGCTCCGGACCTGCTCGGCGTTGAGCACCCGGCTCCAGTCCAGCCGGTGGAAGGTGCGGCTGAAGGCGTCCAGCCCCACGCCGCCCTCCTCGCGCGCCAGCGGCGGGCACCAGAGGTTGTGCAGCACGTGGTGCGCTTCGGCCAGCACGTGCGGCGCGACACAGTCGCCGAAGACAGCCTCGGACAGCTCGCGCAGCTGGTTCTCCACGCGCTGCGGGCGCCCGGGTGGCGCGTCCGCGGCCAGCGCCGGTGGCAGCCGGTAGTCGCTATACAACCGCCACTCGAAGACCAGGTCCCACAGCCGATCCTCGGCCGGCATCATCACCGCGCCCACGGACTCGGCCCACGTGCCGGGCTCCACGCCGAGCGCGGTGGCGTGGCCCAGCCGCCCTCCCGTGCGGTCCAGCAGGTAGTGCACGCTCTCGTAGATGCGGCGCAGCCCCTCCATGAGGTGCCGGTAGTCCTCGCCCACGTGCGACGTCAGGCGGAGCGGCGGAGGCCCTCGTGCCTCGCGCCTGGTCGCGGCGCGCGCGGCCCCCCACCGCACGTATCGGTAGAGCGGCGCCAGCACCCACGTAGGCACGCTCAGCTCGTCCGACGCCACGTCCAGGCCGCGCACCAGCCAGAGCGACAGCGGCACCGCCCGCAGCAGATCCACCAGCGCCTCCACCTGCACCGACTGCGCGGCGAAGTAGTCCGAGAACCGTCCGCCCAGCCGCACGCGTCCTTCGGGCACCGGCTCCGCGTACGTGCCCATGCCATGCGCGGGGGGCAGGCCCTGCGTCCAGTGACGGCCCGGGTCCCGGGCCTTGACCAGGTGCAGGACCACGCCGAACTCCGGTGGACGTCCGCCGACGGCGCGCGCCCCCGTGCGGCCCAGCACGCCCCGCCACGAGCGCGTGAGGGAGGCCAGCTCCTCGGCGATGCGGATGGGATCGTTCGCGAGGCTCGTGCGGACCTCTAGCGCGGCGATGGGCTGATTCCCGCCCGCCACCGCGTAGGACACCTCCGCGCGCACGGCGCGCAGGGGGCGCTTCATCGCTCCGGGGCGGCCATAGAAGCGGATGAACCACTGGAGGCCCGCAGTCAGCGGTCGCTGCACATAGGCGCGGTAGGTGAGGCACCGCACGCGCTGGACCTGCCAGAAGAGGCGGTCGAAGTGCACGTCATGGGTGCCCGCATGCTCCAGGGCTCCCAGGTGCTTCAGGCCCGATCGCACCAGCCAGCGCTCGCCCGCGTTGGGAGCGCTCAGGCGCAGCCGCATCGCGATGGGGTCACACCGCCGCCACACCTCGTCGAGCGTCTCGGGTGGATCGGACACGTTGCGGGCCGCCAGCGGATGGAGGTCCTCGTAGAGGCCGCGCAGCTCATCCAGCGCGGGAAGGACCTCCCGCCGTCCCCGCGAGAGCGCCCCCAGCGTCCGCGCGAGCACGCGGCGCCGCTGCGGCAGCCACGCCTGGGACTCCGAGAGGCCCCGCACGAACTCCAGCAGCGGAGGCGGCTGTGCGCGCAGCAGGACCTCCGCGAGGACACAGCGGGTCACGGCCGTCGCCAGCAGCCAGCGCAGCATCACCTCCGCATCCTCGAAGGGGAGCCCTGGCCCCATCAACGCGCGGGGCTCCAGGCCCGGATCCCCCACGGCCGACAGGAGCGAGGCCCACAGCAGCGGGAAGTCCATGCCCGCGCCGACGTGGTGATGGACCTCCGCCACGCCGCGGTCCAGCAGGTGGCGCACCAGCAGCGGCGGTTCGATGTCCACGCGCGTGGGAGGCGGCTCCACCGGCACGGCCGCCAGCAGCAGGTCCTCCGGCATCGCGAAGGTGAGCCAGCGATAGTGCGTCAGCGCCTCCACCGCCTCCGCGCCCGTCCCCTGGAAGATGACGGTGACACCGGGCCGGCGCTCCAGGTGGGTGTCCGCGAGGTGCCGGAGGTAGTGGAACATCGACACGCCCTGGCGCGGCGCCCGTCGGAGGCTTGCGTGTCCTCGCGAGGGGAACCAGAACGCGTCGCGCACGGCGATGAGCCGATCCAACGACCAGCCGCTGGCGTGCTCGGACAGGCTCTTCTCGCACTCGCGCCAGAGCGCCCGCGTGGGCTCGCCGGCCGCACCAGCCAGCGACGGCACCAGCTCCGTCACCGCCGAGCGGAACGCCCCGATGCTCGTCAGCGGAAAGCTGGCCACCTCCGCGCGCACATAGGCCTCCGGGACGCGGCGTGGGGCCAGGTTGCCCTGCGGCGGGCTCGCGCCTCCGCGGCTCACGGGTGCTCGTCCGGGGGCGGCGGAGCCAGGCGGGGCGCCATGCCCAGCACCACTCCCGCCAGCGGATCACCGTCGTGGTCCACCACGGCGAACCAGGCGTCCACCATGGCGTCGAGCCAGCCATAGTACGCCTCCGACGCGCGCCCGCCGCCCGAGCCGAGCGCCTGGCGCAACGCCTCCGCCGCGCAGGAGCGGTTCACCGCGTCGCGCACCCGCTGCTGCCGGGACGCCGCCAGCCGTGGCGCCTGGACGCGCCACGCCTTCACCAGGGTGTCCCAACCGCCAGACGGGCTGCCGACTCCGGTCGGCTGGCGCAGCAGGCTCCGCGCATCGGAGGTGAGCGCGAGCTCCGGCAGGACCTGGAGGGGCAGCACGTCGCGAAGCCAGACCTGCGCCGTCCAGAGCCGATCATATCCGGCGCTGTGCTCACGGATCCGCGCGACGAGCTCCGCCACGGTGTCGCGCACCTGCTGATCATAGGCCTCCAGCGCGGCGTCCAGCCGGCGGGCCCGCAGCACGGACGCGACGCCATGGTGCTCACCGCCCCAGTCCCACCGCCCCAGCGCCATTCCGGAGACGGAGCAGATGTTCTCCACCCACGCGGCCTGGATGAAGCGGGCGCGCGCCGCGGCCTCCTGTCCGTCACCGACGGTGAGGCCCCCCTTGGAGAGGCGCACGAGGAACGCGCGCCACTGCGCGATGAGGACGGCGAACTCGATGAAGGTGTTCCACGCGGGAGGCGTCCACCAGAACCCGGCCTGGACGAAGGGCTCTCCGCGAGCACGGCCAGCCCAGAGCTCGTGCACGGTGGCGAGCATCTCCGGGCTCATCTCGAGCGCCGTCACGTCCGCGCTCAGCACGCGGGGCCGCTCGAAGAGCATGAGCACGTCATGGAGGATCATGAACCAGCCGGCGACGTTCGAGGGCAGCGAGGCTTCGCGGCCCGGCGCTTCCAGCTCCTCCAGCACCAGCACCACCTCGTGGAAGCGGCGCAGGTGCACCTCCGAGCCCAGCACCCGCGCCTGCGCGCCCGTCCCGTTCCCACCGGGATCGCGCGGAGGCCCCTGCAACACGCCATGGAGGCTGGTGCGCTTGGAGCGGCGGATGGGCTTGCCGGTCAGATCCAGGCAGACGCGGCCCTGGTCATCCAGCCGGAGGATGCGGTGGTGGAGCTGCTCGCTGGCCCAGGCCGGCAGGTCGCTCTCGTCGATGGCGTTGCGGAGCATCTCCGTGGCGATGCGGACCACCGCCTCGCCCTGCTCCGGAGCGGCGCTCGGGCCCGTGCCCACCGAGGAGCACAGGACCTCGCGCCGGACGGAGTGCCAGAGGTCCTGAAGGGTCCGCGCGGGCAACGTGAGCGCGAGCCTCCCCATGTAGTTGAGGAGCGGCTCATCCGGGCGCGGCTCGGCTTCGGGGGACTCCGCGCCGTCGGTGCGGAGCGCCTCGCGGTAGCTGCGCGACACGTCGGGCGTGAGCCGGCCTCCCAGGTCGAAGAGGTCGGCGAAGGTGGCGAGCACGCGCGACTCCGTCCGCTTGCCGGTGGGGAGCGGCAGGCGTGCCAGGAGCGCACCGAGCGTCTCGCCCCGCCCGTCCACGGGGAAGCGCCAGGCCTCGTGGGGCGCCACCGGCTCCAGCGCGATGCGATAGCTGGGGGGCAGCGCGCGGCGCAGCGTGGTGGCCGCCTGGCGCCGGGCGATGGCGAGCGTCTCCTCCTGGCCGCGCGAGCCGATGCCGGCCTGACCGGAGATGATGAGCTCCTTCTGGAAGGAGCGCTCCATGAAGCGCTGGAACTCCTGGTGGCCGGCGGCCAGGACGAACCACAGGTGGCGGCTGGCCACCATGCGCGTGAGCTTCACGATGTTGTAGAGGTGCTCGATGCTGCGGTCCACGTTGTCGATGGGCAGCACGAGCACCACCTGGTCGCCCCCGGACGCGCCGAAGCGAGGCATGGACAGCGTGCGAGACACGTCCTCCATGGCGTCGGCGAAGCGCGGCTGGAAGTTGGCGTAGATCTCCGACGCGCGGATCTGCTGCTCCGCGCGCACGCGGGCGTCGGTGGTGGAGGGGATGTCCTCCCACATGAACGACGCGTCGCGGATGAGGTGATCCAGCTTCCCCCACGTCTCCTCCGCGCCCTCCTCCAGGATGGAGGACGCCCACCGGGCGGACTCGGAGTGGGTCCCCTTCGCGTGACGGGGGCGGTCCAGCGCGGCGCGCACGCGGACGAGCAGCGTGGCCAGCAGGTTGGCCTGGGCGGGAACGGGCTCCAGGTCGAGCGGCTCCAGCCACAGGATGCGTCGTTCGATCCGGCCGAGCGTCCGCGACAGGGCGGCCGCCTCCGGGCCATCCGCTCCGCCCACGAAGGTCTTCCCGTCGCGCAGCGCCTGCACGGCGCTGAGCAGGAGAGTCGTCTTCCCGGAGCCACGAGCCCCGGAGATGAGCAGGCTGGTGGAGAGGTGTTCGGTGCTGGTGCCCGCGTCCAGGGAACAGGGCTCACACGCCGCCTCCAGCCAGGAGAAGAGCTCCTGGAGGCCCCGGCGGGTGGGGGTCAGCAGGTCGGCCCACGCGAAGGCCTGGGCCTCCGGAATGGGGATGGGCAGATACGGCGAGCCCGCCTCCGGGGCGGCGTTCGGTGTCGTGGGCATGGCCCCGGGAGGATGGCCGGGGGACACCGCCGTGCGAATCGCCCTGGAGTCAGGCGGGATGTCGCAAGGTGGAAGCCGCGGACCTCACGGTGTCAGGGGGACGGCGGAGGCACAGCCCTCCCGGGGCGGCCCCTGGAAGGCTTTCTCCGGCTCGCGAACGACGAGGTCGTCGGGCCAGGGGTTGATGAACGTGTGGCCCTCGCCCTTGACGAACCTGCGGTCCTCCCAGAGGCGCTGACCGCGTTCATCGAAGGAGCTGCGCAGCTCCAGGGGGAGAAGGCCAGGACAGGCATCAGCATGCCGCCAGCCCACTGCCTCTGGGCTTCACGCCCTCACTCTTCGAAGCAGGGCCCGCTCTGGCGGACCTCGACGGTGGACCACTCCGCCGCGGGGCACTGGGTGGCCAGCTCCAGCGCCTCTTCGCGCGTCTTCACGTCGATGAGGAAGAAGCCGCCGATGATCTCCTTGGACTCGGTGAACGGCCCGTCGCTGAAGCTGACCTTCCCGTCCCGCCGCTCCACCCGGACGCCCTCCGCGTCCGACCGCAGGGAGTCCGCGGCCTGGAGGATCCCGCGCGCCTGGAGCGCCGCCCCGAAGCGCTGCATCCTCGCCATCCGGTCCGCCGCGACGCGCTTCTCCTCCGCCGTCTGGGGCTTCCCGCCACCGGTCTGCATCACCACCAGCATGTACGACATGGCCTGCTCCTTTTTGGGGCGCAGCCTACGCCATGGGTCTGACGAGGCCACCACTCCCCGCCGGACCATGGATAACGGACTTTGGACGAATAGCCTTGTCAGCCCTGAATGCGAGGCTGACCCATGCGTACCGCGCCCTTCTCCCTGTCCCTGCTGCTGACCCTGACGGCGTTCAGCGGATGCAAGAACGACGACCCGCCCGCTCCCACCCGGCTCAGGGCCACCGTCCACCGGACCTCCTACGGCGTCCCCCACATCCAGGCGGACGGCTACCGCGGCCTGGGCGCCGGCATCGGCTACGCGCAGGCGCAGGACGCGGTCTGCATCCTCGCGGACCAGTTCCTCAAGGTCCGCGGCGAGCGCGCGCGCTACCTGGGCCGGGGCCCCCAGGATGCCTACCTCGAAAGCGACTTCACCTACCGGGGGCTCGCGCTGAGGACCCGCGCCGAGGCCACCTTCGCGGAGCAGTCGCAGGCGCTGCGGGACCTGGTGCAGGGCTATGCCGCTGGCTACAACCAGTACCTCGCGGACGTGCCGGCGGATCAGCGCCCCGCGCCGTGCCGGGGCGCCGAGTGGGTGAAGCCCATCAGCGCCTACGATCTGACGGCGTACCACCTGGACCTGTCGCTGTTCGACACGCTGATCCCGCTCCTGGGCTACGTGGGGAACGCGCAGCCTCCGACCGCGCAGGCGGAAGGACGCGGGCCCCAGTCGCGCCCGCTCGCGCTGTCACCACGCAAGGACGAGCTGGGCAGCAACGGCTGGGCGCTGGGCCGCGAGAAGACCGCGAGCGGCCGGGGCATGCTCGTCGCGAACCCGCACTTCCCCTGGGAGGGCAGCCTCCGCTTCCACGAGAGCCACCAGACCATCCCCGGCAAGCTCGACGTGTACGGCGTGTCGCTGCTGGGCGTGCCGGCCATCAACATCGGCTTCAACCGGGACATCGCGTGGACGCACACGGTAACGGCGTCGAGCCACCTGACGCTGTACCGACTCAAGCTCACGCCGGGAGACCCCACCGCCTACGTGTATGACGGAGCGACCCGCCGCATGACGTCGCAGACCGTCACCGTCGACGTGCGAGGGGACGACGGCAGCATGACGAGGGAGTCGCGCACGTTCTGGCGCAGCCACTACGGCCCCATCCTGGCGGGCCCGGGAGCGGACTGGACGAGCGAGGTCGCCTACACGACGCGCGACGCCACGGAGGACAACCCGGGGTTCACGGAGCACTGGCTGCGGATGAACACGGCGCGCACCCTCGACGAGGCCGCGGACGTGGAGCGCACGGTGCGAGGAGCGCCCTGGGTGAACACGCTCCTGGTGAGCGCCGACGGCAACACGCGCTACGTGGACGCGTCCCGGGTCCCGTATTTGAGCGCGGCGACGGTCGCGGCGTATCGCGACTCGCTCGAGTCCACGCCGGACGCGCCGGTGTTCGCGTCGTTGGGGCTCGTCCTGCTGGACGGCAGCACGTCGCGAGACGAATGGGTGGGCCTGGACAGCGAGACGCACGGCCTGGTGCCGACGACGGTCATGCCACAGCTGCGCCGGACGGACTTCGTGATGAACGCGAATGATCCAGCGACGTTCACGAACCCCGCCGAGCCCCTGCGAGATCTGCCCTTCCTCTACGAGATCTTCGGGACGCGAGGGCGACTGAGCACGCGTTCGCACATGAACCTCACCCTCATCACGGAGGAAGGAGCCACCGCCGCGGCCGGCAGCGACGGGCGCTTCACGCGGGAGGAGGCCGAGCAGGCCATCCTGAGCAACCGGACCTGGGTGGCGGAGCAGCTGCGCACGGCGGTGGTGCAGCGCTGCCAGGGCGCGGACCCGGTCATCGTCGAGGGCGCGCCGGTGGACATCACGGAGGCGTGCCAGCTGCTCAGCGCCTGGGACGGCAGGCTGGACCTGGACGCCCAGGGAGCCATCGTCTGGCGCGAGTTCCTGAATGGCTTCAGCCGCTCCGACCTCGTGGATCAGGGAGCCCTCTTCGCGCAGCCCTTCGATCCCGCGCGAGCGACGGTGACGCCGGCCGGGCTGGTGCCCGCACCGGAGACCGGAGTGGACCCGGTGAACCAGAAGCTGGGCGAAGCCGTGGCGCTCCTGGGCAAGGCAGGCATCGCGGTGGGAGCGAAGCTGGGGGACGTGCAGTTCGCGTGGAAGGAAGACCGCAAGGTGCCGCTGCACGGCGGCGCGGCCTTCGAGGGGGTCACCAACGTCGTGGGATTCTCTGGAGCGAACGCGACGCTGCTGCCGCAGTCCCAGCCGCAGGGCCCGCTGCTCTCCCCTGGCACGGGGCTCACGCCTCAAGGTTATCTGGTCGACTTCGGAACCAGCTTCCTGATGGTGATGGAGTTCACGCCCGAGGGCCCCAAGGCGAACGCGGTCCTCTCCTACGCGGAGTCCACGGATCCCGCGTCGCCGCACTTCGCGGACCAGACGGACCTCTTCTCCGGCAAGCACCTCCGTCCCGTGCGCTTCGAGCAGGCCGACCTCCTCGCGGATCCGGAGCTCACGACGCTGGAGCTGAGCATCGACGCCACGTCGAAGCTCGAGTAGCGGAGGTGGCGCCGGGGCCAGGTGTCCGGCCCCGGCCGCTCAGCTGTCGAGCTGATCCGCCGTCAGGCAGGCCGCCGCGAGGTCCAGATCCTCCAGAGGGATGCGCTGGATGTGATCGCGGGGCTTGTCGACGTTGTCGCGGTACTTGTGCGAGCCGCTCTCGTAGGTGACCCACAGCTCGCCATCGATGATGTTGATGCCCTGGGCGTAGGGGTCGATGAGCCCATTGCTGATGTCCGCCCGCTTGTCGATGTCCGCCGAGAAGGTGTCCTCGGTGGACGTGAACGGCTGGTAGATGAGCTTGTGGTCGCCCGTGGTGAAGAGGATGGCCCCGTCGACGACGGTCATCCCCTGCGCGCGGTCCGGAGCGCGGATGGGGCCTTCGCGCGAGTCCTCGACGAGCGCGCCGGTCTTCTCGTCGATCTCGTAACGCCAGACGGCGCCCGCCTTGCCATCGCCGTCCGGGCTGTAGCCACCGACGTACGCGTAGCCGTCCTTGATGGTCATGAAGCTGCCGGAGGACACGAGCCCGATGCCGGTGGCGGGATCGGTCAGTCCATCAGGCTTGGGGACATCCATGACCTGGGAGGGCATGGCCTCGCGGCACTCGCTCTGGGCCGCTTCGATCTCCTCGCGCGTGTAGACGTAGATGTGCTTCGTGTCGGAGACGTAGACGTGATCGCCGTCCGTCGAGACGCCGCCGCCATGGCTGGGAGGGCCCGCGGGCGGAGGTCCACCCAGCACGGCCTGATGTGTCTCCTTGCCCGAGTCCTTGTCCTGCACCGACAGGAGCACCCGGTGGTCGTCGTTGTAATAGGTCGTGAGCACTTCGCCGCGCCCGGCGTCGTAGCCCTGCCCCTGGGGCGTCCAGCCGGCGTCCAGGTGGATGAGCTCCGGGCCGACCTTCTCCCCGCTGCTCGCCTTCGTCAGAGGCGAGTCCACGCTCGCGGGAGCCGTGGCCGAAGGCGTGTTCCCGTAGCCGCTGAGGTTCACGGGCCCGGCCTTTGACGCGTCCAGACCGTCCTGGAAGTAGGGAGCGGCGGCAGGAGGGGGCGCAGGCGGAGGCTGGGCCACCGGGGGCTTCGTCACCGCCGTCTGGACTGCGGTGACGACTTGACGGATGAGGGAGCTGATCAAGGGCCTGTCTCCGGCTGCGGGTACTCGAGGGCCTGCATCCTACCTTTCGCGGGCCCTGGGTATTGTCGGCGCTCGACCGCTCGGAGTTGCCCTGTGCGGAAAGGCGCTGTCCACTTGCGCACCACTCCCCGTGAAGCTGCGTGGGGGGCATGGGAGCGACCGGCACTCTCCCCGGCGTAGGGGCTCTCCACCGGGAGTGCGGGCGCCGTGCGGCCAGGCCCGGACCGCCAGTCGGACGAAAGGAGACGGCATCCCGGCATGGGGATGACGCCTCGTGACCTGCCTCCCGCCGGTGGCGGACCCCATCCTCCTTCGGAGGCCGCGGGCCTCGCCCAGCACCGGAGCACCTTCAAGGGGAGCACGACATGCCCATCTACGAGTTCTTCTGCCGCAAGTGTCAGGAGCCCTTCACCGCGTTCATGACCATCAAGGAGCACGACGAGCGAGCACCACAGTGCCCGCGCGGCCACGACGCGAAGGAGGTGGAGAAGCGCATCTCTTCCGCCCACGCCGTGACCACCCGGAAGTCGCTCACCTACTGAAGCAGTCCTGGCGCCCTTGTCCCCTTGAACGGGCAAGGGCCCGCACGGCGGCGATGACTCCGGTTCACCAGGACACGAGGCGGATCTCCCTCTTCCTCTGCGGCGACGTGATGACCGGCAGGGGCATTGATCAGGTGCTGCCCCACCCCGCCCCGCCCGGCCTCCACGAGGCGTACCGGCGGGATGCCCGGGCCTACGTCCCACCCTCGCGGCATCGAGATCCACCACGGCCACCTCATCCTCCATGGCTGCGGCGACTTCCTGAATGACTACGAGGGCTTCTTGGGCCACGAGGACTTCCGGCCGGACTCGGCGGTGATGTACCTGGCGTCGGTGGATCCAACGGACGGCCGACTCGCCAGCCTGCGCATGCTCCCCATGCAATTGCGCCAGCAAGGATCAAGCTGCCCCGGAGGGCAGGCCAACCATCCGCCGGTGGCGAATGCCTCACGGGCACCGGTGCCAACGGATTGCCACAATCCCTCTCGAAGTCCAGGCTGCGAAGTCATGCGAGCCATTGAACGGGGACTGGTCTGTTTGTTGTTGTTGGGAAGCCAGGTCGTCTGGGCGCATCCGTCGCGTCCAGCCATCTGGGGTGAAAGCGCGATGGTGAAGGTGCGCCCGGAGACGCCGCCCCGCGTCCAGGGGTCGGTTTCCCTGACCGCCGCGCGCAACGAGTTCGTGTCCTTTCAGGTGGTCCTTCACGGAGGACCGTCGGGCCTGCGAGGCGTGAGCGCCGTCCTGCCGGAGCTGCGCGGTGATCGGTCGCGCATCCAAGGCGGGGACCTGCTGCTCTACCGGGAAGCGCTCCTGGACATCACGACGCCCACGCCTCCGGGGACGACGCCCGGGCGGTGGCCGGATGGCCTGGTGCCGGACGTGGACGAGGTGGTGGGAGAGAAGCGTCTGGCCTTTCCCTTCGATGTGCCCGCGGGCGAGTCCCGCGCGGTCTGGGTGGACGTGCACGTGCCCTCCACCGCGCGGCCCGGCACCTACCGGGGCGCCGTGTCGGTGAAGGGTGCTGGCTTCACCTCGCGCGTGGAGGTGGACCTCCAGGTGGTGGACGCCCTCCTGCCGAGCACCTCTTCCCTGCGCAGCGCGTTCCTGCTCTGGCCTCCCCACGTGTGCCGTGCCTTCACCGGAGATCCGGTGTGCCCCGTGGACACCCAGGTGCGCCTCCTGAAGCGGTTCCACCGGATGGCGTTGGAGCACCGCATCTCCCTGGCGAGCGGCTTTCCCCGTCAGGTGGACCTGCCCACGTGGGACCTGCCGGACTACGACACGTTCAGTGAGCGCTGGGGGCCGTTCCTCAACGGATCCGCGCCCAACCGCCTGCCCGGAGCGCGCATGACGGCCTTGCAATACCTGGGGCCAGGCGACGGCGCGTCGCTGGCGGAGTTCCAGACGGAGGCGACGGCACGCGGCTGGCTGTCGCGCTCGTTCGACTATGTGGGGGATGAGCCGCCCTACGGCACCACCTGGGAGGCGGTGACGGCCCGAGCCGGGCTCACCCGCACGGTGGCCCCGCGCTTGCGCACGCTGCTGACCAGCACCGTCACCGAGTTGGAGACCCACGGGCTGTTGGAGGACATCGACATCATCACCGTGCTGGCGAACTTCATCGACGGAACCCAGCCGCCCTACGAGGGGAACCAGCGCCCGAAGTACGACGACTTCCTCACCCGGCCGCACCGCGAGCTGTGGCTGTACCAGAGCTGCGCGAGCCACGGCTGCGCCCCAGGAGAGCCGCCCCCGCCGGAGAACGTCCCCGGCCAGGGCTGGCCCTCGTACATGGTGGACCGCTCGGCGGCCAAGGCGCGCGGCATGCAGTGGCTGGCCTTCATCAACGGAGCCAGCGGCGAGCTGTATTACCAGACGGTGGGCCTGCTCTTCTCCGCGTGGACGACGCAGTTCCGCTTCAATGGCAATGGCGACGGCACGCTCTTCTATCCGGGGCTGCCCTCGGTCATCGGAGGCACCACGGAGATCCCCCTGCCTTCGTTGCGCATGAAGCTCATCCGGCAGGGCATGCAGGACTACGAATGGCTGAAGCTGGTGAGTGACGCGGGCGACCCGGCGTACGCGCGCGCCGTGGCCCGGCAGCTCATCCCGCACGCCTGGGCGGTCCCCGACGACGGCGGTGCCTTCGACCGGGCGCGGCTCCAGCTCATCCGGCGCTACCTGCAACTGTGCCGGAATCGCGTCACGCCGCAGTAGCTGTTCCCTGCGGCCCCCACGAGCCCAAAAAACAAAGGCCCTGGAGTCACCGGCTTGCACCGGAAACTCCAGGGCCTTCGATGGTCGGGGCGACAGGATTTGAACCTGCGACCACTTGCACCCCAAGCAAGTGCGCTACCAGGCTGCGCTACGCCCCGAAAACGGCCGTCGTGAAACGGTGCGCCCTTATGCCCCTGCCCTCGTTTCAGGTCAAGCAGGAGGTGACGGGCGCCGGTGAAAAACCTACTCGTCGCCCTCTTCCATTCCCTCGTCGAAGTCCTCGCCCCTCGCCTCCGCCGCGTCCGCCGCCGCCTCCTCCTGCGCGTCGATCTCCGCGTGGTTCTCCGGCGGCGCCTCGCCGTTCAGGGCGCTCTTCAACACCTGGCTCGGCCGGAAGGTCAGGACCCGACGGGCGCTGATCTCGATCTCCTTGCCCGTCTGCGGGTTGCGCCCCACGCGCGCCTTCTTCTGGCGCACCTGGAAGTTTCCGAACCCGGAGATCTTGATCTTGTCCCCGCGCTCCAACGTCTCCTTCACGGTGTCGAAGACGAGCTCTACGATCTCCGCCGACTCCTTCTTGGAGAAGCCGACCTTCTCGTAGACCCCCTCGATGATGTCCGCTTTCGTCATGCGAGTCCTCTGGCACCCGTGATGGCCGGTGAACGCGGGGCATGGTGTCAGCCTTCCCCGAACCGTGTCAACGTCCTGACTTCATTCAGGAATTCAGGCGCGCAGGGCCGCCCCCAGGCGCTGGTTCACCTCCGCGATGATGCGCTGGTGGGCCTCCGTGACCTCCGCGTCGGTCAGCGTCCGCTCGGGCGAGCGGTACCTCAGGGCGTACGCCAGGTTCTTCTTCCCCTCGGGGATCGGCTTGCCCGTGTAGACGTCGAACACCAGCGCGTCCTCCACCAGCGGCGCCCCCACCTCCAGGATGACCCGGCGCACCTCCTCGTTGCGCAGCTCTAGCGGCACCACCACCGCCAGGTCCCGCAACACCGCCGGGTACCTGGGCAGCCCCTCCGCCTGCGGCACCAGCCGCGCCGCCGCGTACAGCGGCTCCGTGTCCAGCTCGAACACGAACACGCCCTCCGGCAGGCCCAGCGCCTTCGCCACGCGCGGGTGCACCTCGCCCACGTGGCCCAGCACCGTCCCGTCCTTCAGCGCCACCCGGGCCGTGCTCCGAGGGTGGTACGCCGGAGGCTCCGCCGGGGTGAAGGCCACGCCCTCCACGTGCAGCGCGTGCAGCAGCGCCTCCACCGCCCCCTTCGCGTCGTAGAAGTCCACGCGCGCGTCCTTCTGCGTCCAGGACCGGCCCCCGCCGCGCAGGCCCCACACCAAGCCCGCCACGCGCGGCACCTCGCGCGCCGCGGGGCGCATCCCCTGCCCGCCCTCCGGGTCCCGGAAGTACGCCCGGCCCGCCTCGTACAGGCCCACCGACTCCACCTGGTGGCGCACGCTGCGCGACAGGTTCTCCAAGAGGCCCGGCAGCAGGCTCGTGCGCATCACCGACTGCTCGACGCTCAGCGGGTTCAGGAGCGCGATGGGCGCCTCCTTCCCGCCCAGCACCTCCAGCGACTTCGGCGCCACGAACGAGTAGTTCACCACCTCGGACAGCCCCGCCCCGCCCAGCGCGTGGCGCAGCCGGCGCTCCGCCTCCATGGACGGCGGCTCCGGCGCCAGCGTCTCCAGCCCTCGCGGCAGCCTCGCCGGGATGTTGTCGTAGCCGTACACGCGGGCGACCTCCTCCAGCAGGTCCTCCTCGCGCTCCACGTCCACGCGCGCCCGCGGCACCTCGAACGTCGTCTGGCCCTGGGACTCGTCCACGGCCCTGAAGCCCAGCGCCGTCAGGATGCGCCGGACCTCCGCCTCCGGCACCGCCACGCCCAGCACCTTCTCCACCCGGCCGTAGCGCAGCGTCGCCCGGCGCGGCGCCAGGGGCTCGGGCTGCACGTCCACCCGGCCCGGCGCCACCGTGCCGCCCGACAGCTCCGCGATGAGCTGCGCGGCCCGATCCAACGCCGGCAGCACCGCGTCCAGGTCCGCCCCGCGCTCGAAGCGGTGCGACGCCTCCGTGTGCAGCGCGTAGCGCTTCGCGGACCGGCGCACGCCGGAGCCGTGGAAGTGCGCGGACTCGATGACGATGCGCTTCGTGCCCTGCGTCACCTCGCTGTCGCCGCCGCCCATCACGCCCGCCAGCGCCTGCGCCCGGTCGCGGTCCGCGATGACCAGGTCGTCCGCGTCCAGCGTCCGCTCCTTGTCGTCCAGCGTGCGCAGCTTCTCGCCCGGCTTCGCGGTGCGGACGACGATCTCCTGGCCCGCCACCTTCTCCAGGTCGAACGCGTGCAGCGGCTGGCCATACTCCAGGAGCACGTAGTTGGTGACGTCCACCACGTTGTTGATGGCGCGCACGCCGCACGCCTTCAGCCGGTCCTGCATCCACTGCGGCGACGGCTGGACGGTGAGGCCCTCCACCACCCGCGCCGCGTAGCGCGAGCAGCGCTCCTTCGCGTCGATGCGCACCTTCACCAGCTCCGCCACGGCCTTGCCGGACTCGACGGGCCTGGGCTGCGGCGGCTTCAGCGGCGCCCCCGTCACCACGCCCACCTCGCGCGCGATGCCCAGGTGGCTGAGCGCGTCCGGCCGGTTCGGGGTGACGTTCACCTCCAGCACGGAGTCATCCAGCCCCAGCGCCTCCGCGATGGGGATGCCCAGCTTCGTGTCCGCGGGCAGGATGAGCAGGCCGGCCGAGTCCTCGGTGATGCCCAGCTCCTTCGCCGAGCAGAGCATGCCGAAGCTGTCCACGCCCCGGAGCGCGGCCTGCTTGATCTCCATGCCGTTGGGCAGCTTCGCGCCCACCGTGGCCAGCGGCACCTTGTCGCCGACCTTGAAGTTCTTCGCGCCGCACACCACCTGGAACAGCGCGGAGCCGCCGATGTCCACCTGCGTGACGGACAGCTTGTCCGCGTTGGGGTGCTGCACCGACTCGCGGATCTGCGCCACCACCACGCCGCGCAGGCCCTCGCCGGGGCGCTCCACGCCCTCGATCTCCAGCCCCGCCGCGGTCAGCTTGCGCGCCAGCTCGTCCACGGACGGCGGCAGCGCGACATAATCACCCAGCCACTTCACTGAAATCTTCACAGGGTTTGTCCTCTTGCCTGGTGGGCCGGAATCAGAACTGCGCGAGGAAGCGGGCGTCGTTCTCGAACAGCATCCGCAGGTCGTCGACGCCGTAGCGCAACATCGCCAGGCGCTCCACGCCCATGCCGAACGCGTAGCCCGTCACCTCCTTCGGGTCGTAGCCCGCGGCGGTGAAGACGTTCGGGTGCACCATGCCGCTGCCCAGCACCTCCAGCCACCCGGTCTGCTTGCACACGCGGCAGCCCTTGCCGCCGCACGACGCACAGGTGACGTCCACCTCCGCGGAGGGCTCCGTGAAGGGGAAGAACGACGGGCGGAAGCGCGTGCGCGTCTCCGAGCCGAAGAACGCCTTCACGAACGCGTCCAGCGTCCCCTTCAGCTCCGCGAAGCTCACGTCCTTGTCCACCAGCAGGCCCTCGACCTGGTGGAACATGGGCGTGTGCGTGATGTCCGAGTCGCGCCGGTACACCCGGCCCGGCATCACCGCGCGGATGGGCGGCTTGCGCGACAGCATGTGCCGCACCTGCACCGGCGACGTGTGCGTGCGCAAGAGCGACGGGCTGTCCGCCTTCTTCGCGTGCCCCAGGCTGGGCTCGTCCACGTAGAACGTGTCCTGCATGTCCCGCGCAGGGTGGTCCTTGGGCAGGTTCAGCGCCTCGAAGTTGAAGTAGTCGAGCTCGATCTCCGGCCCGACCGCCACCTCGAACCCGAGCCGCGCGAACGTCCGGACGATGTCCTCCAGCGTCCGCGACACCGGGTGCCGCCCGCCCGGCAGCACCGCGCGCCCCGGCAGCGTCACGTCCAGCTGCGGCCCCTTGAGCTTCGCCTCCAGCGCGGCGTCCTCGGCGCGCTTCACCGCGTCCGCCAGCAGCCGCTCCAGCTCCGCCTTGACGGCGTTGGCCACCTCGCCCAGGGCGCGGCGATCGTCCGGGGGCAGCTTGCCCATGCCGCCCAGCACCGCGGACAGCTCGCCCTTCTTGCCCAGGTAGCGGATGCGCAGCGCCTCCACCTGCGAGGGCTCCGACACGCCGGAGATCTCCTGGCGCGCCGCGTCCGCCAACGCCTGCAATCGATCTCGCATCGTCCTCTTCCCGCCTTCCATTCACGCCCCGGACGCCTCTGACGCCGGGCAAAAAAAAGGGCCGCCCCCTGGTGGAGGCAGCCCGTTTCAGCTTCGGGAGCCGGCGTCACCGCCGGCCGTGTCTCAGGCTGCCTTCGCGATGTTGGCGATGGCGGCAAAGCCCGCGGGGTCCGCGATGGCCAGATCCGACAGGACCTTGCGGTCCAGGGAGATCTTCGCCTTCGCCAGGCCGGCGATCAGCTTCGAGTAGGACAGGCCCACGCTGCGCGCGGCCGCGTTGATGCGGACGATCCACAGCGAGCGGAAGTTGCGCTTGCGCACCGCGCGGTCGCGGGTGGCGTAGTCCAGGGCGCGCTCCACGGCCTGGTTCGCACGGCGGTAGCAGTTCTTGCGACGGCCGCGGAAGCCCTTCGCAAGCTTCAGAATGCGATTACGACGACGACGAGCCTTGAAACCCTTTTTGACGCGCATGACACACTCCTGACTTCTGGAAGGGAGCCCCGGGGCGCTGGCTGCACGCCGCTCCGCCAGGACTCACGATTGGTTCAAACCCTGAAAGGACGACTCAGGCGCCGTAGGGGAACAGCTCCTTGATGACCTTCTTGGCGTCCATGTCGCGCAGGTGGCCCGTGCCACGGTTGCCGCGCTTCTGCTTGGGCGTCTTGGAGAAGGTGAACAGGTGCTTGCTGTACGCCTTGCCGAACTTCACCTGGCCGCTCTTCTTCACGTGGAAGCGCTTCTTCGCGGCGCTGCGGGTCTTCAACTTGGGCATGATCCCAAACCTTCCTTCTGCTTCGTGTCGGCCGGCAGTCTTCGTGACGGACGGCGGTCCGGGACACACGGTTCCCGGACGCTTTGGGCGAAAGCCTCTATCACTCTTTTGATGCGATGGGGGTAGCGTTTCCTACAGCCGCTGCAGAAACCACCGCCGCCGGAACCTCCGGCCCCCCCGCCCCGGGTCCCCGGGCCCCGCCGCCCCTCCCCACTTCCGCCGGCTTGACGTCCGCCGGCCTGCCCTCCTGCTTCTTCCCGGCCGCCTCCACCTGCTGGCGGGCCAGGTCGCGGGCGCGCTGCGCCACCTTCGGGTTGGGGGCCAGGATCATGAACATCTGGCGCCCTTCCATCCGGGGGTGCTGCTCCACCACCGCGATTTCCTTCAGGTCCTTCGTCACGTCGTCCAGGATCGCGCTCCCCAGCTCCTTGTGGGTGATTTCACGACCCCGGAACATGATGGTGATCTTCGCCTTGTTCCCCTCCTCCAGGAACCGGCGGACGTTGCGGACCTTGAACTCGTAGTCGTGCTCCTCCGTCTTGGGGCGGAGCTTCACCTCTTTCAGGTGGACCACGACCTGCTTCTTCTTCGTTTCCGAGGCCTTCTTCTTCTCCTCGTACTTGAACTTGCCGTAGTCCATGATCTTGCAGACCGGCGGCTTGGCCATGGGGGAGATCTCGACGAGGTCGAGTCCGTCCGCCTGGGCGCGCGCCAGGGCTGCTTCGATGGGCATCACCCCGAGCTGCTCGGCGTTGGGTCCGACGACGCGGACCTCACGGGCTCGGATACGGCGATTGGTTCTCTGATCGCGAACGATGGGAGGACCCTCCGACGGGTCGGGGATCGAGCAGGCTCTCAATCCCCGGAAAGCCGGGCACGTAGTTCAGCCCGGACTGGGAGTCAAGTCCCCCACCCGGCTCAGGGCAGCGCGGCTTCCTTGGCCAACAGGGCCTCGAAGTCGGCGTACTTCATGGTCTTCAGGTCCTCGCCCCCGTACCGGCGGGGGGCCACGGCGCCGGACTCCACCTCGTTGTCGCCCACCACCAGGGTGAAGGGGACCTTCTGCAGCTGGGCTTCGCGGATCTTCGCGTTGAGCGTCATGCCGCGCTCGTCCAGCTCCACGCGGAAGCCCTTGGCGCGCAGGTCGTCGCGCACCTTGCGGGCATAGTCCAGCTGACGGTCCGCCACGGTGACGATCGTGGCCTGCACCGGGGCCAGCCACGCCGGGAAGGCGCCGGCGAAGTGCTCGATGAGGATGGCGGTGAAGCGCTCGAAGGAGCCGAAGATGGCGCGGTGGAGGACCACCGGGCGGTGCTCGGCGTTGTCCTCGCCCACGTAGGTGAGGTCGAAGCGCTCCGGGGCCAGGTAGTCCAGCTGCATGGTGCCCAGCTGCCACCTGCGGCCGATGCTGTCCGACACGGCGAAGTCGATCTTCGGGCCGTAGAAGGCGCCGTCGCCCGGGGCCAGCTCGTAGGCCAGGCCCAGCGACTCCAGCGCCGCCTTGAGGCCGCCCTCCGCGCGATCCCAGAGGAAGTCATCGCCCAGGCGCTGCTCGGGGCGCGTGGACAGCTTCACCGCGTAGGTGAGGCCCACCGCCTTGTAGACGCGATCCAGCAGTTGCACGAAGCGCCGCACCTCGTCGGTGATCTGGCTCTCCATGCAGTAGATGTGCGCGTCGTCCTGCGCGAACTGACGGACGCGGGTGAGCCCCCCCAGGGAGCCAGCAGCCTCGTTGCGGTGGAGCACGTCCTGGGTGTGCAGGCGCAGGGGCAGGTCGCGGTAGCTGTGCTTCTTGAAGCCGAAGAACAGGTGGTGCGACGGGCAGTTCATCGGCTTCAGGGAGAAGTCGTGCTCGCCGGACTCGCTGTCGAGCACCAGGAACATGTTCTCCTTGTACTTGCCCCAGTGGCCGCTCGTCTCCCAGAGGCCCTTGTTGAACATCAGGGGCGTCTTGATCTCCACGTAGCCGTCGCCGGCCGTGAGGTTGCGCATCCAGTTGGACAGCGTCTGGTAGAGCGCGGTGCCCTTGGGCGTCCAGAAGGCCGCGCCCGGCGAGTACGGGTGGAAGTGGAAGAGGTCCAGCTCCTTGCCCAGCTTGCGGTGGTCGCGCTTCTTCGCCTCTTCGATGCGCGTGAGGTAGGCCTCCAGCGCCTTCTTGTCGAAGAAGGCCGTGCCGTACACGCGCTGGAGCATGGGGTTGCGGTGGTCGCCGCGCCAGTACGCGCCGCTGGAGGAGAGGATCTTGATGACGCCGATCTTCCCGGTGCTGGGCGCGTGGGGCCCCAGGCAGAAGTCCACCCATTCGCCGTGGCTGTAGAGCGTGAGCGTCTTGGCGCCCTTGGCGGCGATGTCCTTGACGATCTCCACCTTGAACTTCTCGCCCTTCTCCTCGAAGAGCTTGATGGCGTCCTCCATGGAGATCTCCGTGCGGACGAAGGGCGCGTCCTGCTTGAGCTCCGCGTTGGCGGCCGCCTCGATCTTCTCCAGCTCCTCCGGGGTGAAGGGCTTCTCGCGGAAGAAGTCGTAGTAGAAGCCCTCCTCCGTCGACGGGCCGATGGTCACCTGCGTGCCGGGGAACAGGCGCTGCACGACGCTGGCCACCACGTGCGCGGCGTCGTGGCGGATGAGGTCCAGGCCCTCCGGGCTCTTGGAGGTGAAGATCTGGAGCTTCGCGTCCGCGTCGAGCGTGCGGGACAGGTCCACGTCCTGATCATTGACCCGGGCGAACAGGGCCGCCTTTGCGAGCCCGACGCCGATGCTGCCC
The DNA here is from genome assembly GCF_041903675.1 of Corallococcus sp. RDP092CA. Classification (NCBI taxonomy): domain Bacteria; kingdom Pseudomonadati; phylum Myxococcota; class Myxococcia; order Myxococcales; family Myxococcaceae; genus Corallococcus; species Corallococcus sp. RDP092CA. The sequence goes on from NZ_JAYESI010000007.1 coordinate 131,582, forward strand.
TTCACGAAGTCCGCGATGGTCGTGCCCCGGGCGGTCTGCTTCTGGCTGCCGTCGGGGAGCGTGACCGTGATGGTTTCGGACATGGAGGAAGACCCCTGCGCTGGAAAAAACCGCGGGCGGCAGGCTTTTGGAAAAGCCGGCCGCCCGCGAGATGGAACGCTTACTGATGATGGGTCGTAGTGGGATCGAACCACTGACCCCTACCGTGTCAAGGTAGTGCTCTACCGCTGAGCTAACGACCCGTCGTGCGGATGGGCGCGGGGAATAACAGCGGGCTCCCGCACCTGTCAAGGAACATGAGCGAAGGCCCTTCTCTTCCCCGCGCTCACGACTCCAACAACGCGCGGACGCGTTTCATCACCGCGTCGAACATGGCGGGGGTGAGCCTCCCCGTCTGGGTGTTCTGCTGGCTGACGTGGTAGCTGCCCACGAGCCACCGGCCGTCCGGCAACCGGGACTCGGCGCCGTGGCCGAAGGCGGGCCGGGGCGTGGGGAGCGGACCGCCCGTGCGGGCAGCGGACGCCAGCGCGGCGTTCCACCCGATGGCCCCCAGGGCGAGCAGCACCCGGCCCGGCAGGAGCGCCATCTCCCGGTCCAGGAAGGGGGCGCAGCGGGCCAGCTCCTCCGGCAGGGGCTTGTTGTCCGGCGGCGCACACCGGCCGGCGGCGACGATGAAGGCGTCCGTCAGCCTCAGGCCGTCCTCCCGGTGCTCGCTGTGCCCCTGGTTCGCGAAGCCCGCGCGCTGGAGGCCCGCATAGAGGAAGTCGCCGGAGCGATCCCCGGTGAACATCCGCCCGGTGCGGTTGGCGCCGTGCGCGGCGGGCGCCAGCCCCACGATGATCAGCCGGGCCTTCGGATCGCCGAAGCCAGGGACGGGCTTCCCCCAGTATTCCCAGGCGCGGTAGGCGCGCCGCTTCACGCGGGCCACCTCTTCACGCCAGGCCACCAGCCGGGGGCAGGCCCGGCAGGCGATGATCTCCTGATGCAGCTTCTCCAGCTTCGTCACGGCGCGCGTGCGCTCCCCTTGTAGAGCTCCGTGCGGCGGTAGCGCTGGAGGACGACGCTCAGGACGACCTTGAGGATGGCGCTGGCCGGGACCGCGAGGAGGATGCCCACGAACCCGAACAGCTCGCCGAAGGCGAGCACCGCGATGATGACCGCCACGGGGGCCAGGCCCACCTTCTCCCCCACGACGCGCGGGGTGATGACGAAGCCCTCGGCGAGCTGCCCGACGATGAAGGTCGCCGCCACCACCGCCAGCTGCCACGGCCCCTGCCACGACAGGAGCACGCCCAGGACGGCCAGCACCACGCCGATGCCCGTGCCCAGGTAGGGCACCATGTTGCCGAAGCCGGCGATGAGGCCGATGGCGATGGCCAGGTCGATGCGCGCCACGGACAGCCCCACCGCGTAGAGCACCGACAGGATGGCGCCCACGGTGAGCTGGCCCTGCACGAAGGCGGACAGCACCTCGTCCACCTCGCGGAAGCGCTGGCTCACCAGCGCCACGGAGCGGCGCGGCAGCAGGTCCTGGATGCGCCCCATGAGGCGCGGGTAGTCCTGGAGGAAGAAGAACGCCAGCACCGGCACCACCGACAGGCCCAGCAGCGTGGCCGCGAAGCGCGCGGTGTTGCCGGCGAAGCTCGCCACCAGCCGGGCCGCCGTGGGGCCCGCGCTCTGGATCAGCTCGGAGGCCTTCTCCCCCAGCTCCGCGGTGCGCTGGCTCACCAGCTCCGGCAGGGACACGCCCAGCAGTGACTCCACCTGCGGCACCACCTGGGTGCTGGCGCGCTGGAAGAAGCCGGGCAGCTTCGCGGCCTCGTCGCGGAACACCGGCACCAGGTACAGGCCCGCGCCCACCATCAGGAGCGTGCCCGCGACGAAGAGGATGGACGTGCCCCAGGTGCGGTCCACGCCGCGCTTCTCCAGGAGCGTCACCATCGGGTTGAACGCGTACGCGCCCGTCAGCGCCAGCAGCACCGGCACCGCCACCCCGCCGAACACGGACAGGAGCGCGAACACCAGCGCCAGCGAGCCCACCATCGCTCCGGACCAGATGAAGTCGACCCGGCGGGCCTCCGCCTCATCCAGGGCCGAGGGGTCTCCAGGCGGGGGCACGGGCTCCGGGTGCACGACGTGCAGCACCGGGGACACCTCCGGGGTCGCGCCAGGCGGCGGAGCCTTCACCGCGCGCGCACTGCCTCTCTTCCGACGTCCGATGACCGCCTCCTGTCCCCGCCCATCCTACGGCGTCTTCGGCCCCTGATTGCGCTCCATGTACGGGCCCGAGGCGTCGCCCGCCACCTCGCGGACCAGGGCGCCAGCCCCGGAGGGGCCCCCTCAGGGAGCGCCGCCGCCCTCGGGAGCCAGGGGCCGGAGCTTCACCTTCAGCGTCACGCGCGCGCCGCTGGGCTGGTAGTAGGTCGTGTACGGGTAGAACCCGCGCTTCTTCACCTCCACCTGGTGGAAGCCCGAGTCCCCCAGCCGCAGGCTCCGGGACACCCCGGCGAAGTCGGTGCAGGTGCCCTGCTCCACCCCGTCCAACAGGACCTGGGCGTCGGAGGGCTCGCACCGGAGCACCAGGTCGCCTCGCTTGGCCGCGTTGGACGCCATCAGCTGCTCCGCGCGGGCCACCGTCGCGGGCTGCTCCTGCTTCGCCGCGCAGCCGCCCGTCAGCAGCAGCGCCAGGGCGAGTCCCGCCGTCGTTCCGCGGATCATCCCGGGCATCACTGCGTGACGATGGCCACCCGGCCCTCGGCCAGGAAGCGCGTGTTCGCCTCGGTGAGGGCGCGGATGCCCTCGGCGCTCAGCACCAGGTCCGAGCCCTGGAGCTGCGCGGCCTTCACCACCAGGGGCTTGTCACCCACGCGCGAGGCCTTCCGCGCGGCGTCGAGGCTGCTGAACCAGGCCGCGACGCCCGCCGTGCCGCGCGCCTCCTGCGAGAGCACCGTCGCGGCGTAGAGCGCCTTGCCCGTGGTGTCCACCAGGCGGGGCGCGAGCACCGGCTTCGCGCCCAGCCCTCGCGCGTCCACCACCAGGCCCGTGTACTTCGCCGCGCCCTCCGCGTTGAGCACGATGGCCGGATCCGGCGGGGGCATCAGCGCCGCGGTGAGCGCCGCGAGCGGCACCTCCACATCCATCTCCACGCCGCTGTCGGAGAAGTAGCGCGTGGCCAGGATCTTGTAGCCCCGGAGCGCGCCCTCCACACGGGTCCTCACGTCGTCGCGCACGAGCTCGTCGCCCACGGTGCGGCCCGCGCTCACCTGGATGCCGCGGGCCTGCTCCAGCAGGTTGCGGAACGCGTCCTGCTTCGCGGAGCGCTCGGCGCCCAGGCGGGCCTGACCGGGGTTGGCGGCCTTGAGGTCCGGGGCCCCGGCGCCCGTGGCGCGCAGGACCTGGCCTTCCCAGTTGATGCCCGCGGTGCCCACGCCGCGCGCGGGCCCAGCGGCGGACGTGGCGGGTGCGGCGGCCTTCGCGTCCTTGCCCTGGCCCGACGCCGTCAGCGGCACGGCCAGCAACAATCCCCACAGGGAACGCCTCACGGAGCACTCCTCCCGTTGTCGCCGCCGCGGAACGGCGGCGAGCGCACAGGGAACCTCTCCGGTCATTCAAGGGGGGCACTTCGCGCGAAGTCAAGGCGACCCGGGGACGGGCGGATCCGCCAGACACCCTCGGCTTCGCGTACCGCGAACCCCCGGTGGCGCCGCGCGATCGCGGTGGCGCACGCAGAGGGTAACGCCTCGTGTCAGTTGCCGTCGCTGTGACGGTCGACGTAGGCGTCGATCATCTTGCGGTGGCGCTCGGTGAGCAGCGTGAAGCGCACGCCCGACTGTTCCTTGCGGCCCAGTTCCTTCCACTCGCGAACGACTTCACCCTCGGCGTAGATGATCTCCTCGGAGCCGGGGAGCTGGAACTGGAGGCCCACGCGGCGCGCGTCGTGCTGGGGCTCGATGAGGCGGGAGAGGCTGACGCCTTCCTGGCTGATGTCCGCGGCCCGGGTCATGTACGGCACGCCGCCCATGTACTTGTTGAGGTAGATGTCCAGGGGCGCCCGATTGGCCTTCCGCTTCTCGCTCATTGGCTCATGACCTCCAGCAGGTGCAACAGGCTGCTGCGGGGGTGCAGCGACCTGAAGGCACAGTACGTTCAGACGTCATGCGCGCAAGAAAACGGCGGCCTCCCCGTGCGCCAGGCGGGCCTGCGTGCGCCGCCTTTTTCCGCTCGCTGGATTCTTCGCGTTGGCCTGTGCCCGCGGGCTGCCAGCGCCCCTATAGTCCCCCCCATTCTCGTGAAAGGCGGAAGCATGCGTATGCAGTGGAAGGCGGCCCTGGTGTTGATGCTCGGCGCTCCGGGACTCGCCCTGGCCCAGACCCCGACCAGGCCCTCCAAGCCGGCCGCCCCCAAGGCCGCGTCCTCCGGCAACACCGCCGTCTCCAGCCCTGCGTCCGAAGACCCGTCCGGCACCGGGCCCGCGGACCTCAAGACGGAGGACCAGAAGACCATCTACGCGCTCGGCGTGTCGCTGGGCCAGAGCGTCACGGCGCTCGCGCTCAGCCCGGACGAAGTGAAGCTGCTGATCGGCGGCCTCCAGGACGCGGTCGCCGGCCGCCAGCCCGCGGTGGACCCGAAGGAGTACACCCCGAAGATCCAGGCGCTCGCCAAGGCGCGCATGGCGCAGGTCAACGTCGCCACGCTGGATCGCGCGTCCAAGGAGCCCGGGGCCACCCGGCTTCCCTCCGGCGTCATCTACCGCGAGCTCAAGGCCGGCACCGGCAAGTCGCCCCGCGCCACCGACACCGTGAAGGTGCACTATCAGGGCACCCTGGTGGATGGCTCGGAGTTCGACAGCTCCTACAAGCGCGGCCTGGCGGTGGAGTTCCCGCTCAACGGCGTCATCCCCTGCTGGACCCAGGGCGTGCAGAAGATGAAGGTCGGCGGCAAGGCGAAGCTCACCTGCCCCGCGAGCACCGCGTACGGAGAGCACCCGCCCACGGGCTCGCGCATCCCGCCCAACGCCGTGCTCACCTTCGACGTGGAGCTGGTGGACGTCCCCGGCAACACCGCCGCCACGCCTTGAAGCCCTCCGCCGGGGGCCCGCATGTCGCGGGCCCCCGCGAAGGTGTCACGACGTCGGCAGCTTCACGGACCGGCCGCCAAAGGGCGGATTGGCCATGATGGCCTGGGCCAGCCGGTCCGAGAACGCGCGTCCCTCTCGCTGGAAGGACTCGGTCTCCTCCGCGTTCAGGCGCACGCGCACCTCGAACTGGACGATGCCGCCCACCACGACCTCGATGGACAGCGCCCCGCCCCGCTCGCGCAGCACGCGATACAGGAGCGGGCTCTGGAGGAGCACCTCTTCGCCGCTCACGGAATCTCCGCCACCTGCGTCTCCGCCACCGGCGCGTTGATCACCATCACCTCCGGCGCGCCGCCGGACGTGTAGCCGCCGAACTTGAAGCAGTCGGTGTCCTCGGGCGTGGTGCACTTCCACACGCCGGGGTCCGCCTCCACCGGCAGGCGCGTGCAGACCTTCTGCGCGCCCAGGTCCAGCGTCATCATCCGCAGCGGGCCCTCGAAGTTCGTCGCCGGCAGGCCCAGCTCCTTGCCCAGCACCGCCGGGTCGTGCTTGCCGTCCGCCGTCTTCGCCTTCTCCACCGCGCCGTGGATGCTCGCCGACGGCGCCGCGAACAGGTAGCAGGCCGCGTCGTTGCAGCGGCCGAAGTTCTTCGCGCCCGTCTGCACCACGAACTTCTGGTACGCGCTGTCCGTCATCAGCCACGACACCTTGCGGTCCGGGAAGTTCTTCGCGATGTGCTGATCAATCCCGTAGGGGCTGGCCATCGCGTCCGCTTCCTTGGAGATGGCCTTCTGCGCATCGTCACAGAAGTCCACCAGCGACGCGGTCGCGGGCGTCGGCTCCGTCGTGTCCGAGGGCTTCGTGCCGCCCTTCGTCGTCGCACAGCCCACCAGGGTCGACAGGGAGCCCAGCACCAGCACGCGAGAGAAGAAATTCAAGGTCAGTCCTCCAGGGAAGCGAAGTGGGGAATGCCCGAACTATCACAGTGCCGCTTCGGTGGCGCGCAACAATGCGTCGGCGCTGACGGGGGCGCCGGTGGCGTGGCGCATCCATTCGTCCGGCGTGACGGAGCCGAAGGTGGCCATGCGCTCGAACTCCGCGCCCAGCGGGCCGTGCTGCTTCAGGTGCTCTTCAATCTGGAACGCGATGAGGTGCCCGAGCGGGTAGTCCGGCAGGTACAGCGGGTAGCTGATCATGTGGCTGTAGATGCCCAACAGGGGGCTGTCCTTCCGCCCCAGCACCGGCGCATAGTAGCGGTTCCACACGTCGCGCGACACGCCAGCCACCGCTTCGCGCAGCTGGGCGGGCGTGGCGTCCGGGTGTTCGTACATCCAGTGCCACGTGGCCATGTCCACCAGCGCTACGCCGGCGATCTCCCACGCCTGCCAGAAGTCGTTGAGCACGCGCTCGCGCTCGCTGGCCGCGTCCGGCTGCCCCAGGCCCAGCAGCTCCAGGTCGCGCGCCTGGAAGACGAAGGCCAGGGCCTCCGTGAAGGCGTTGTTGGGGACACCGGACAGGAGCGTGTGGTCCACCTGGTACAGGCTGAAGACCTGCTCCACGTTGTGCCCCAGCTCGTGCACCGCGATGTTGTAGCCCTTGTAGTCCATGCCCCCCTGCTCCACGCGCGTGCGCAGGCGGGGGAAGTCGCCGCGGCGCAGCGCCTGCTGGGCGTGGCCCGCGCCCCGGGACGCGTCCACACGGATGTACGACGCGAGCACGTCCGCCTTCTCCCGCGTGAAGCCCATGCCCTGGAGGATGCGGGGGATGTCGCGCGCGAAGGCCTCCGCCGTGGGGTAGCGCTTGCGCGTCAGCGCGTCCAGCTGCGCCTCCGGCACCTTCGAGCCCGGGCGGAAGCCGGGGTACCACAGGTCCTGCGGCTCCAGCGGGCGGCCCAGGCGCGTCTCCATCAGCTTCGCCACGCGCGGCACCAGCGGGGACTCCAGGAGCTGGGTGAGCAGCGCGCGCACGCGCTCCTCCGGCAGGCCGCGATCCAGCTCGAAGGCACGGGCGATGCGCGTGGGCGCCACCGGCGAGTACGGGTCCACCTTCCGCGACGCCTGGAACGTGGCGAGCAGCCGCGCGTAGCGCGTGTCCGGCTCCGGCGCGGCGTCCGCCTTCGCGGCGCGCCGGGGCGCGTTCGCCTCCACCGTCTCCGGCGGCGCCACGGTGACCTTGTTGGTGAAGGGGTCCCAGTCCACGCGCGGGTTGTCGATGACGGCGGCGGGAAGCGTCTGCGTGACGATGCGCTCCATCACCTGGACGATCATCCGCTGCTTCGCCAGCCCCCGCGGATCCGCGTAGTCCGCCTTCAGCTCATCGCGCAGGTTCCAGTGGCTGATGAGCCGCAGCCCCTGGGGGAAGAGCCGCTCGCCCTTCGCGTCCACCAGGTGGTGCATCCAGATGTTGTACTCGGCGATGTAGAGGTTCGCGTCCGCGATGGCCTGCGACACCTTCTGCTCCACCGCCGCGGGCACGCGCCGGTTGAAGCGCGACGCGAGCTTCGCCTCCGCCCACTGGCGCCGCGTCCAGGACGGGCCCTCCTTCACGCGCTCGGACAGGGTGGTGAGCGGGAAGTTGAGCAGGACGACGAAGCCCGGCTTCGCCTGGAACAGGTCCGAGGTGACGTTGGCGGACGGGTCATACGCCGCGAGCAGCGGCTCCACCGGCAGCAGCGGCCCCAGGTCCAGGTCCGTGAACCACTGGAGCTCCCGCCCCAGCTCGTTCATGTGGCCGTCGAACTGCTCGAACAGGCCCTCGAAGCGCGTGAACGTCGCGTCCAACTGGGGGCCCGTGGGCAGGAACTGCTCGCGGGCGAAGGCCGCCAGGTCCCCGTCCTCCGGGCGCCACAGCGCGGCCACCTGCTCCACGCCCCGCGCGATGCGCGCGCGCTCCGCCTCTCCGTGCTGCTTCACCAGCTCCTGCTTGAGCGCGGCCAGGGACTCCTTCGTCACGGGCGCGGACGGCGCGGACGCGGCGGCCGTCGGCGCGGGGGCCGTGGACGGAGAGGTCGTGGCGCACCCCAGGGCGGCCACGAGGGGGAGGAAGCGCAGGCGGGAGGGGGACATGCGGGCTCCGGAAAAGACAGAAGGCCCGACCCGGGAGAGAGTCGGACCTTCTTGGGTGAATCAGGAAACGGTCAGGCTCAGACCGCGCGAACGTTCTGCGCCTGCAGGCCCTTGGGGCCCTTGGTGACTTCGAACTCCACCTTCTGGCCCTCGGCCAGCGTGCGGAAGCCGTCCATGTTGATGGCGGTGTGGTGGCAGAACACGTCCTCGCCACCGCCGTCCTGGGTGATGAAGCCGAAGCCCTTCGCGTCGTTGAACCACTTCACGGTTCCAGTTGCCATTGCCTTGTTCTTCTTTCATCGCGGACAGGAAGAGTCGCCGTCCGGTCCTACAGAGTTCGACCCTACAAGACGGGAACCAGCCTAAGCGCCCGTCCGTGCGGAAGTCCACTCCCTGGATGCGTCACCAGCCACACTTCTGACCCTTGTTCTGCGCCTGGAGCCAGCGGCGCAGCGGGGCGAAGTACTCCAGCATGGGGGTGGCATCCATCTGGCGGCTGCCCGTCATGGCGGCCAGCGCGTCCGGCCACGGCTTGCTGGCGCCCAGCTCCAGCATGGCCTGCAGGCGCTGGCCGGCGGCCTTGTTGCCGTAGATGGAGCACTCGTTGAGGGGGCCCTTGATGCCGGCGGCCTCGCACAGCGCCTTGTGGAACTGGAACTGGAGGATCCTCGCGAGGAAGTAGCGCGTGTACGGCACGTTCGCCGGCACGTGGTACTTGGCGCCCGCGTCGAAGTCCTGCTCCGTGCGGGCCACCGGCGGGGCGATGCCCTGGTACTTCGTGCGCAGCGCCCACCAGCTCTTGTTGTAGTCCGCCGGCTTCACCTTCCCGCTGAACACGTCCCAGCGCCACTGATCCACCAGCAGGCCGAAGGGCAGGAAGGCCACCTTCTCCAGCGCGTCCTTCAGCTGGAGGTTGATGACGTTCTTCTCGTTCTTCTCCACCGCGCCCAGCAGGCCCAGCTGCTGGAGGTAGGCCGGGGTGATGGAGAGCGTGAGCGCGTCGCCAATGGCCTCGTGGAAGCCGTCGTTGGCGCCGGCCTGATAGAGGACGGGGAGCTTGTAGTAGTACGTGTAGTAGTAGTCGTGGCCCAGCTCGTGGTGGATGGTGACCAGGTCCTCCTCGGTGGGCTTGATGCACATCTTGATGCGCAGGTCGTTGTCGTAGGTCACGTCCCAGGCGGACGCGTGGCAGACGACGTCCCGGTCGCGGGGCTTGGTGAACTGCGAGCGCTCCCAGAAGGACTCGGGCAGCGACTTGAGGCCCAGCGAGGTGAAGAACTTCTCGCCCAGCTTGACCATCTTCTGCGCGTCATAGCCCTGCTTCACCAGGGCGCTGTCCACGTCCAGGCTGGCCTGACCGGGGAACGGCTCCACCAGCGGATAGATGTTGTTCCACTCCTGCGCCCACATGTTGCCCAGCAGGTGCGCGGGGATGGGCTTGCCGGCGGGCACGACGGCCGCGCCGTACTGCTTCGCGAGCCGGCCGCGCACATAGCAGTGCAGCTCGTCGTACATGGGCTTGACCTGGGCCCAGAGCCGCTGCGCGTCCTTCTCGAACGCCTCCGGCGGCATGTCGTAGGCCGACCGCCACAGCGTACCCAGGTCGTTGAAGCCGATGTCCTTGGCGCCCGCGTTGGAGAGGTCCACCAGCTGCGTGTAGAGCGGGCGCATGGGGCGGCTGATGGCGTGCCAGCCCGTCCAGGCGTCCAGCAGCTCATCCGCGTTGCGGCTCTCCGCCATCACGTCGGACAGCTCCTCCAGGTCGCGGCACTTCCCCTTGCCGTCCTTGCCGCAGTACTTGCCCTTGCCGTAGAGGCCCTCCAGCTTCGCGGCGGTGGCGGCCAGCGCCGCGCGCTGCGTGGGGTTGGACGGGGCGGGCAGCGTCTGGGACACGCGCAGCAGGTGCAGCATGCGCGCGGTGTCCGCGTCCAGCTTCAGCCCGTCGAAGCGGCGCGAGTCCTTGATGGCGCTGTTGACGTAGGCCATCACCTCTTCGTTGACGGAGGCGGCGTTCCGCTCGGTGTCGTCGGTGATGTACGTGCTCTTGATCCACTCGGCGGTGGCCTGGCGGGTCCAGAGCTGCTTCAGGTCCGCGTTGAGCTTGTCGACGAACTGCTTCGCCTCCGCGGGCGTGGCCTTCGCGGCCGGAGCAGGCGTCGACTGCGCGCTGGCGGCCGGCGCCGCGAGCGACAGGGCGGCCAGTGCCGCGCGAATGAAGGACGGGGGAGTGCGGGTCATGGACGCGGACACTATGGGAAGTGCCCTGCCCTCGCACCCGCGAAGTCACCGGGCCCGCGCGCCCTGCGCTCGGGGTGAACACCGCGCGCCCGCCTCCCGACGCAGTGCGAAAACAGCACCGCCACCACCACGGCCTGTGCCCTGGGTGTCCACGGGTTGAGCGACCGGGACATGGAGCGACGCGGCGTCGCACCGGCCCGAGACGCTGAGCGCCAGGGGGCCGTTGCGATATGACGAGCGGATGCGTCGCGCCCTCCCCGCCCTCCTCTTCTCGCTGTGCCTCGCCTGTGGTTCGACGAACGAGGCTCCGCCCAACCCCGGTGGCGAAGCGTGTGCGCAGTACTCCTTCCCGCTGTCGGACACGTCATCGTCCAGTCACGTGAGCTCGTGCGGCAGCACCGCGTGCGGCAACGGAGAGAACCCGCCCAACTCCGGCATGCACTGCCCCACGTGGCTGTCGTGCCGCAGCTACACCACGGAGCAGCCGCGCTGCTCGTGGATCCACAACCTGGAGCACGGCCACGCCGTGTTCCTCTACAACTGCCCCGAGGGCTGCCCCGACGACGTCGCGAAGCTGGAGGCCGCGATGGGCCAGGCCGCGGCGGGCAGCAACGGCGTGCGCCGCGCACTCGTCGCTCCGGACTCGCAGCTGCCCAAGCGCTTCGCCGCGCTGCTGTGGCGCCGCACGTACCTGATGGACTCCGTGGATCCCGGGGCCTTGAGCTGTCTGCTCGCGTTGCAGGACGTGGATGCCAACGAACCGGGCCTGGTCTGCCCTCCATGAAACAACTGCGATCACGGAATAAATGGCATACATGCGCGGGCTCCGCGCCGTCAGCGTGTCTCGTTTCGCCAAAATTTTGCGCGCACTGCGTCACGGTCTCTTAATGAGACACGCGCCGCCCTTGTTTGAGCCGCCTGCGTTTCCCCGGGCGGACCTGAAATCTCCCCCCTTGTCGGGGGCGGCGCGTCGACATGACCGAAACCGTCGACGCCCCCGTGTCCCCTCGGGGTCTGGCTCCTCGAACCATCGCTGATGCCTTCGAGGTCCAGGCCGCGCTTCGTCCCCAGGCTGTCGCCGTCAGCTGTGACGGAGAGCACCTCACGTACGCGGAGCTGGATGCGCGGGCGAACCAGCTCGCGGGCTGGTTGAAGGCGCGAGGCGTGGGCCGCGAACACCCCCAGGTCGGCGTGTGTCTGCCGCGCTCCATCGACCTCATCGTCACGCTGGTGGGCATCCTCAAGGCCGGCGGCGCGTACGTCCCGCTGGATCCGGAGTACCCGTCGGAGCGGCTCGCCTTCATGGCCACGGACTCGTGCGTGCGGATCATCGTCACGCGCGCCGGCCTGGAGTCGCGGCTGCCGTCCGGTGACTGGCACACGCTCCGCGTGGATGCGGACGCGCAGGCGGTGACGGTGTTCAGCGATGGCCCCGTCGCGCGCGACGCCGTGGAGGAGGACCTCGCCTATGTCATCTTCACGTCCGGCTCCACGGGGCGGCCCAAGGGCGTGTGCATCCCCCACCGGGGCGTGCTGCGGATGGTGCTCGATCCGGGCTACGCGCACCTGGGCCCGGACGAGGTGCTGTTGCAGCTGTCTCCGGTAGCCTTCGACGCGTCCACGTTCGAGCTCTGGGGCGCGCTGCTCAACGGGGGTCGGCTGGCGGTGTTCTCGCCTGGGGCCTCGGCGCTGGACGAGCTGGGGGACTTCCTGCGTGCGGAGCGTGTGACGACGGCGTTCCTCACCGCCGGCCTGTTCAACACGATGGTGGACCGGGGCCTGCCGGGCACGGAGGCGCTGCGACAGCTCCTCACGGGCGGCGAGGTGATGTCGCTGCCCCACGCGCGCCGGGCGCTGGAGCTGCTGCCCCGAGGGCACATCGTCAACTGCTACGGCCCCACGGAGAACTCCGCCTTCACGAGCTGCCAGCCCCTGCGCGCGCCGCTCGGCTCCGGGCCCGTGCCCATCGGCCACGCCGTCTCTGGCACTCGGATGTACGTGCTGGACACGCAGGGCCGCGAGCTCCCGGTGGGCGCCGTGGGGGAGCTGTACACGGGAGGCAGCGGCGTCGCCTGGGGTTACTGGTCGCGTCCGGAGCTGACCGCCGAGCGGTTCCTGCCGGATCCCTTCAGCGCCGAACCCGGCGCGCGCATGTACCGCACGGGGGACCTGGTGCGGCGGCTCGAGGACGGCGCGGTGGACTTCGTGGGACGCGGCGACCAGCAGGTCAAGGTGCGCGGCTTTCGCATCGAGCCCGGTGAAGTCGAAGCGGCGCTGCGCCTGCACGCCTCCGTGAAGGAGGCCGTGGTGATGGTGCGCGAGGACGTGCCAGGAGACCGGCGGCTCGTGGGGTATGTGACGGCGTCCGTCCCCCTGACGGCGCCGGTGCTGCGAGCCCACCTGAAGGGCCTGTTGCCCGCGCACATGCTGCCTTCGGCCATCGTCGTGCTGGACGAGATGCCGCTCGCACCCAGCGGCAAGGTGGAGCGCAAGGCCCTGCCGGATCCGCGCGAATCCGCAGGAGCCGGTGAGGACTTCGTCGCGCCAGAGACCGCGCTGGAGCAGGCAATCGCGCGGGTCTGGGCGGAGGTGCTCCGCATGGACGCGGTCAGCGCCACGGCGAACTTTTTCGAGCTGGGCGGGCAATCCCTCCTGGCCACGCAGGCCATGGGCCGGCTGAGCGACGTGCTCCAGCGACCCGTCGCGCTCCGCTCGCTGTTCGCCCATCCCGTCCTCCGGGACTTCGCCGCCGCGCTGGAGACCGCCGCGCCGACGGCCGAGCGCGCGGAGGCGCCCATCCCCCCGCGCACGGACTCCGCACGGGAGCAGCTGTCGTTCGCGCAGCAGCGGCTGTGGTTCCTGGATCAGTGGATGCCGGGCTCCGCGCTGTACTCGCTGCCGTTCGCGTTCCGGCTGGAGGGGCCTCTGGACCCCGAGGCGCTGGAACGAGCGCTCCAGGTCGTGGTGGACCGGCACGAAGCCCTGCGCACCACCTTCCCGGGGGAAGGCGCCGCCCTCCAGCACGTCGCCCCGCAGCTGCCCGTGACGCTGGAGCGCGCGGAGGCCAGCTCCGAGGCGGAGACGCTCGCGTGCATGCAGCGTGAAGCGGAGCGCCCGTTCGACCTGGCCCGGGGCCCGTTGTTCCGCGCGCTGCTCATCCATGAGGCGGAGCGGCGCCACGTGCTGGTGCTCAACCTGCACCACATCGTGTCCGACGGCTGGTCCTTCGGTGTGCTGTATCAGGAGCTGTCCCTGGCGTACCGCGCCGCGGAGCTGGCGCCCCTGCCCCTCCAGTACCCCGACTACGCGGCGTGGCAGCGCCAGTGGCTCCAGGGCGCCGTGCTCCAGCGGGAGCTGGGCTTCTGGGAGCGGCAACTCGCGGGGGTGTCGCACGTGCTGGAGCTGCCCACCGACCGGCCCCGTCCCGCCGCGCAGCGCTTCGAGGGCGCCGTGCATCGCTTCACGGTTCCCGCCCCGCTCCACCGTGCGCTGGAGGGACTGGCCCGCCGTGAAGGGGCCACGTTGTTCATGGCCCTGCTCACCGGGTTCCAGGTGCTGCTGTCGCGCTACAGCGGACAACGGGACTTCGTGGTGGGCACGCCCATCGCGAACCGCACGCGCAAGGAGCTGGAGGGGCTCATCGGCTTCTTCGTCAACACGCTGCCCATCCGGGCCCGCTTCGACGGGGAGCCATCGTTCGTCCAACTGCTCGCCCAGGTGCGCGACCACGCGCTGGGGGCGTATGCACATCAGCACCTGCCCTTCGAGAAGCTGGTTGACGCGCTCCAGGTCGAACGCGATGCGAGCCGGACGCCCCTCATCCAGGTGCTGTTCGCGCTACAGAACGCGCCCGCGTCGCGGCTCGAGTTCCCGGACGTCACCGTCACCCCGCTGACGCTGGACACGAACACGTCCAAGTTCGACCTGTTCCTCGCGCTGGAGGAAGCCGGTGGGGCGCTCGCGGGCACGATCGAGTACGCCACGGCGCTGTTCGATGCGACCACCATCGAGCGCCTGATGGAGCACTACCTCCAGGTGCTGCGGTGCCTCGTCGAAGCACCGGACCGGGCCACCGGCGATGCCCTCTTCCTGTCGGAGGCGGAGCAACGGCGGGCACTCCGCGACTGGAACGCGTCCGCGCGCCTCTACCCTTCGGACCTGTCCATCGTGGACGCCTTCGCGCTCCAGGTCGCTCGGCGGCCCGAGGCCATCGCCGTGAGCCACGGGGCCGTGACGCTCACCTACGCGGAGCTGGATGCGCGGGCGGAGTCGCTGGCGCGGCGGCTGCGGGCGCTCGGGGTGGGACGCCGCACGCCGCAGGTGGGCGTGTGCCTGCCGCGCTCCATCGACCTCATCGTGTCGCTGCTCGCCATCCTCAAGGCGGGCGGCGCGTACGTCCCGCTGGATCCGGAACACCCTTCCGAGCGGCTCGCCTTCATGGCCACCGACGCGCGGCTGGTGGCCATCGTCACGCATGAGGCGCTGGCGTCCGGGCTGCCTCCGGGGTCATGGACTCCCGTGTGCCTGGATGTTCCGTGGAATGCCATGGAAGGACCAGCCACCGAACCCACGATGCCTGCGGACCTGGCGCACATCATCTACACCTCCGGGTCCACGGGCCAACCCAAGGGCGTGTGCATCCCGCATCAGGGCGTGGTGCGGCTGGTGCTCAACCCGGACTACGTGCACCTGGGACCGGGCGACCGGATGGCGCAGTCCACGACCATCGCGTTCGACCTGTCCACGCTGGAGATCTGGGGTGCGCTGCTCAACGGGGCCACGCTGGTCCTGTTCACCAAGGACGAGATCATCGACCCGGACGTCCTGGCGCGCAGGCTCCAGGACGAGCACATCACGCACATGGTGCTGGCCACGGCGTTGTTCAACCACGTCGCGCGCTCGCGGCCCGAGGCCTTCCGCCACCTGTCCTGGATGATCTTCGGCGGCGAGGCCGCGGACGTCGCCAGCGTCAACGTGGTCCTGTCGCATGGCGGACCCACGGCGCTGATCAACGGATACGGGCCCACGGAGAACACGTCGTTCAGCACGTGGCACCGGGTGCCGCGCGCGGGCGCCGAGTCCGTGCCCATCGGTGGACCGATCGCAAACAGCACGGCGTACGTGCTCGATGCCCGGCTCCACCTGGTGCCTCCGGGTGTCGTGGGAGAGCTGTTCGTAGGCGGAGACGGGCTGGCGCTCGGGTACTGGGAGCGGCCCAGCCTCACCGCGGAGAAGTTCATCCCGCACCCGTTCAGCGACACGCCCGGCGCGCGGCTCTACCGCACCGGAGACCTCGTCCGGCAACGCGCGGATGGCGTCCTGGAGTACGTGGGCCGCCGCGACCATCAGATCAAGCTGCGCGGCTTCCGCATCGAGCTGGGCGAGGTGGAGGCGGCCCTGCGCCAGCACCCGGCCGTGAGGGAAGCGATCGTGATGCTGCGCGAGGACACACCGGGCGACCGCCGGCTCGTGGCCTACGTCGCGGCCACGGAGGTCACGGAGGCGGCATTCCGTGAGTTCCTCCAGGCCCGGCTCCCGGGCCACATGGTGCCCTCCGCGTTCGTGGTGCTGGAGTCGTTGCCGCTCACGCCCAACGGGAAGATCGACCGGCGCGCCCTGCCCATCCCCGAAGCCTCCGCGACCGAGGACTTCATCGCGCCCCGAAACCCGCTCGAAGCGCGCATCGCCGCCATCTGGTCCGCCGTCCTGGGCGGACGTGACGTGGGAGCGCACTCGCACTTCTTCGACCTGG
Organism: Corallococcus sp. RDP092CA; assembly: GCF_041903675.1. Taxonomy (NCBI): domain Bacteria; kingdom Pseudomonadati; phylum Myxococcota; class Myxococcia; order Myxococcales; family Myxococcaceae; genus Corallococcus; species Corallococcus sp. RDP092CA. The sequence goes on from NZ_JAYESI010000007.1 coordinate 147,714, forward strand.
GCGGCCATTCGCTGCTGGCCACGCAGGTGGTGTCCCGCGTGCGGGAGGCCCTGGGCGTGTCGCTTCCCGTGCGGGCGCTCTTCGAGGCGCCGCGCCTGGAGGCGTTCGTCCGCATCGTGGAGGGCCTGCTCGCGCAAGGTCCCCGGGAGGACTCGCGCATCCCCGTGGCGCCTCGCGGCTCCGAACCGCTCCCGCTGTCCTTCGCGCAGGAGCGGCTGTGGTTCCTGAGCCAGCTTCACGACGCGCCGGGCGTCTACAACATGCCCCTCGCGCTGCGCCTGGACGGTCCCCTGGAGGTCGAGGTGCTGCGCGCCAGCCTGGAGGCGCTCGTGCTGCGCCACGAGTCCCTTCGCACCACGTTCCCAGCGGGTGAACGCCCCACGCAGCACATCACCGAGGCGCCGGTCCTCGCGCTGGAGGTCCAGCGATTCGACGCGCGGGAGCCGGGGGACTCGCGGGTCCAGGCCCGCTTGCGGCAGGAGGCGGACAGGCCCTTTGATCTCGCACGGGGGCCGTTGTTCCGGGCGCTCCTGCTCCAGCTCGAAGGTACGTGCTCGGTGCTGGTGCTCAACCTGCACCACATCGTGTCGGACGGCTGGTCGCTCGGCGTGCTCTACCGGGAGCTGTCCGACGAATACCGCGCGCGGCTCCAGGGCGAGGTGCCGCGGCTGCCCCCGCTGCCCGTGCAGTACGCGGACTACGCGACGTGGCAGCGCCAGTGGCTCCAGGGCGACGTGCTTCAGGAACAGCTTGAGTTCTGGAAGGGGCAGCTCGCGGATGCACCGCATGTCCTGGAGCTGCCCACGGACCGCCCGCGCCCCGCGGTGCAGCGGTTCGACGGCGCTTCGTTCCGGTTCACGTTGCCCTCCGGGCTTCGCCAGTCGCTGGAGGCCCTGGCCCGAGAGGAAGGGGCCACGCTCTACATGACACTGATGGCGGGCTTCCAGTTGCTGCTGTCCCGCTACAGCGGGCAGCGGGACTTCATCGTCGGCACGCCCATCGCCAACCGCACGCACGAGGAGGTGGAGGGCCTCATCGGCTTCTTCGTCAACACGCTCCCGCTGCGGGCCCACCTGCCCGACGGCGCTTCCTTCCGCGATGTGCTGCGACAGGTGCGCGACCGGGCCCTGGGCGCGTACGCCCATCAGGAGCTGCCGTTCGAGAAGCTCGTGGAGGAGCTGCACGTCGAGCGCGCCCTGAGCCACGGGCCGCTGGTGCAGGTGATGTTCGCCCTACAGAACGCGCCCGGCACGTTGCCGCGGCTCCCGGGCCTCCAGATTCAGGCGCTGGAGCTGCCGCTCCAGACCTCCAAGTTCGACCTCAGCTTGATGCTGGAGGAGACCGGCGACGGGCTGTTGGGCGTCCTCGAATACGCGAGCGCGCTGTTCGAGCCTCACACCATCGAACGGATGGCCGGCCACTTCCACCGCCTGCTGGAAGGCGCGCTGCGCCAGCCCGATGCCGCCACTCATGCATTGCCCTGGCTCTCCGAGGCGGAGCGACACCAGGTCCTCTCGGCGTGGAACGACACCGCGCGTCCCTACCCTCGCGAAGCCTCCCTCGTGCGGGCGTTCGACACGCACGTGGCCTCGCGCCCCGGTGCCATCGCCGTGCGCCATGGCGCCCAGGCACTCACCTACGCGGAGCTGGATGCTCGCGCCAATGAGCTTGCGTGGGCGCTCAAGGCCCAGGGGGTCGGACGGGCTGCGCCGCGTGTCGGCGTGTGCCTGCCCCGCTCCATCGACCTTGTCGTGGCGCTCGTCGGCATCCTCAAGGCCGGTGGCGCCTATGTGCCACTGGATCCGGACTACCCGGCGGACCGGCTTGCCTTCATGGCCACCGATGCTCGGCTCGTCGCGGTCGTCAGCGCCTCGGAGCTCGCGGAGCAGGTCCCCTCGGGGCCGTGGACGGTCCTGCGCATGGATGCGCTGCCGGCGGGGCTGGAGCGCCATGCGCCTCCGGAGGCGTGCACGGGCGATGATCTGGCGCACCTCATCTACACGTCCGGGTCCACGGGCCGGCCCAAGGGCGTGTGCATTCCGCATCGAGGCGTTGCCCGGCTGGTCCTCGATCCCGACTTCATCCAGCTCCGCCCCGAGGACCGCATCGCGCAGACGTCCACGGTCGCCTTCGATGCCTCGACGTTCGAGCTGTGGAGCGCCCTGCTCAACGGCGCGACGCTCGTCCTGCTATCGAAAGAGGAGGTCATCGACCCCACGGTGTTGGCGCGGCGGGTCCGTGACGAAGGCATCACGGTCCTGTTCCTGACCACGGCGCTCCTCAACCACGTCGCGCGAACCGACCCGTCGCTGCTGAAGGGCCTCCGCTGGCTCCTGTTCGGGGGCGAGGCCGCGGATCCGGCGTGCATCCGCGCGCTTCTCGCACACAGCGCACCGGAGCACCTGGTCCACGCCTACGGGCCCACGGAGAACTCCGCGTACAGCACGTGGTTCTCCCCGACGCACGTCGAACCCGATGCGGTGACGGTGCCCATCGGTCGCCCGGTGTCCAACAGCACGGCCTATGTGCTGGATGCGCACCTGCACCCGGTGGCACCCGGCGTCGTCGGCGAGCTGTTCGTCGGCGGAGACGGCCTCGCCTGGGGCTACTGGGAGCGGCCCGAGCTCACCGCAACCGCCTTCATCCCCCATCCCTTCTCCTCCACCCCGGGCGCCCGCCTCTACCGCACGGGCGACCTCGTCCGGCAGCACCACGACGGCGCGCTCGACTTCGTCGGCCGTCGCGACCATCAGGTCAAGGTGCGTGGCTTCCGCATCGAGCCCGGCGAGATCGAAGCCGTCCTGCGCCAGCACCCTGCCGTCCGTGAAGCGCTCGTCCTCGTGCGTGAGGACTCGCCGGGCGACAAGCGCCTCGTCGCCTACGTCACCTTCCGCGACGCCATCACGGCTCAAGACCTGCGCGCCCACGCCCAGGCTTCGCTCCCCAGCCACATGGTCCCGTCCGCCTTCGTGCTGATGGACGCCCTGCCCATGACGCCCAATGGGAAGGTGGACCGCCGCGCGCTGCCAGCGCCTGAAGGTGAGGCCGCGCCGACGACGGGCGCGCGGGCGCTGACCGCGCTGGAACAGACCTTGAGCGCCATCTGGTGCGCGGTGCTGAACCGGGCCCACATCCCCATCGACGCGAACTTCTTCGAGCTGGGCGGGCACTCCCTGCTGGCCACGCAGATCGTCTCGCGTGCATCACAGGTGCTGGGCATTCCCGTCCCCGTGCGGACGCTCTTCGAGTTCCCGACCATCGAAGGCATGGCCCGCGCGCTGGAAGGCCGCGTGCAGGACTCGGTCGGATCCGTTCCCGCGCTCCGGCCCTGGACCGGCGAAGGGTCGCCGCCCCTGTCCTTCGCGCAGGAGCGGCTCTGGTTCCTCAACCAGTTCCACTCGGACCGGGCTGCGTACAACATGCCCATGGTGCTGCGGCTGGAAGGCTCGCTGGACGTGGACGCGATGGCGCACGCCCTCCAGGCGCTGGTGGACCGGCACGCATCCCTGCGCACGGTGTTCCCCGGCGAAGGAGCCCCCGAGCAGCGCATCCTGCCCCACGTGACCGTGTCCCTCCGCCGCGTCGAGGCATCCTCCCGGGACGAAGCGGACGCCCTGCTGCGCGAGGAGGCGGAGACGCCCTTCGACCTCGCCGAGGGCCCGCTGTTCCGCGCGCTGCTGGTGCACGAGGACGCGACTCACCACGTGCTGCTGCTCAACCTGCATCACATCGTGTCCGATGGCTGGTCGATGGGCGTGCTCTACCGCGAGCTGTCCGCGGAATACGACGCGCGCCACTCGGGGCGGGCCTCGGAGCGGACGGCCCTGCCCGTGCAGTACGCGGACTTCGCGGCGTGGCAGCGTCAGTGGCTCCAGGGCGACGTGCTCCAGCGGCAGCTCGACTACTGGAAGGGACAGCTCGCGGACGCACCGCATGTCCTGGAGCTGCCCACGGACCATCCCCGCCCGGCCGTGCAGCAGTTCGCGGGCTCCATCCATGGGTTCACCCTGCCGCGCACCGTGCTCGACGCGCTGTCGGGGCTGGGGCGACAGGAAGGAGCCACGCTGTTCATGGCGTTGATGGCGGGCTTCCAGTTGCTGCTGTCCCGCTACAGCGGGCAGCGGGACTTCATCGTCGGCACGCCCATCGCCAACCGCACACGCGAGGAGGTGGAGGGCCTCATCGGCTTCTTCGTCAACACACTCCCGCTGCGGGCCCACCTGCCCGACGGCGCTTCCTTCCGCGATGTGCTGCGACAGGTGCGCGACCGGGCCCTGGGCGCGTACGCCCATCAAGAGCTGCCGTTCGAAAAGCTCGTGGAAGAGCTGCACGTCGAACGCGCCCTGAGCCACGGGCCGCTGGTGCAGGTGATGTTCACCTTGCAGAACGCTCCCGGCGCACCGCCGCAGCTCCCGGGCCTCCAGGTCCAGGCGCTGGAGCTTCAGACCCCGACGTCCAAGTTCGATCTCACCCTGGCGCTGACCGAAACCCCCGAAGGACTCAGCGGCACGTTCGAGTACGCGACCTCCCTGTTCGAGCCCCGCACCGTCGAGCGGATGGCCGACCACTTCCACCGCATCCTCGAAGGCGCCCTCCGCGATCCCGATGTGGCCATCCACGCCCTGCCCTGGCTCTCCGAGGCGGAGCGCCAGCAGGCCATCACCGCGTGGAACGAGACCGGCCGTCCCTATCCGCGAGACAGCTCCCTGGTGCAGGCCTTCGAGGCCCAGGTGGCGAAGCGTCCGGACGCCATCGCCGTGCGCCATGGGGACCAGGCGCTCACCTACGCGGAGCTGGATGCCCGCGCCAACCAGCTCGCCTGGACGCTCAAGGCCCAGGGCATCGGCCCCGCCGCGCCTCGCGTGGGCGTGTGCCTGCCTCGCTCGGCTGAGCTCATCGTGGCGCTGGTCGCCGTGCTCAAGGCGGGTGGCGCCTACGTACCGCTGGATCCGGACTACCCGGCGGATCGCCTTGCGCTCATGATCTCCGATTCGAAGGTGCATCGGATCATCACGGGGCCGGCCCCCGCGAGCCGGATCTCTTCGGACAGCGCCGGGTGCATTCGCATTGATGCGTTGGAGGCCACCGCGCCTTCCGGTTCACCTTACGACCCGACGCGCTTCCACCCCCAGGAGCCCGCCTACGTCATCTACACGTCCGGCTCCACGGGGCGCCCCAAGGGCGTCTGCGTTCCCCATCAGGCCGTGATGCGCCTGGTGATGGATCCTGACTACATCCCCTTCGGCCCGGAGGACCGCGTGGCCCAGGCGGCGACGGCGTCCTTCGACGCCTCGACCTTCGAGGTATGGGGCGCGCTGCTCAACGGCGCCACGCTCGTCCTCTTCTCCAAGGAGGACATCATCGATCCCGCGACGCTGGCCCGGGGTCTGCGGGACGAGCGCATCACCGCCCTGTTCCTCACCACGGCCCTCTTCAACCATGTCACCCGGATGGAGCCCACGGCCTTCAACGGCCTGTCCACGCTCCTCTTCGGTGGCGAGGCCTCGGATCCGGCCTGCGTGAACCGGCTGCTCGCTCACGGTGGACCCCGAAGGCTGGTGCACGTCTACGGCCCCACGGAGAACACCACGTTCAGCACGTGGCACCTCGTCACGGAGCCTGTCACCGGCACGGTGCCCATCGGCAAGCCCCTGTCCAACAGCACGGCCTATGTGCTGGATGCGCACCTGCACCCGGTGGCACCCGGCGTCGTAGGCGAGCTGTTCGTCGGCGGAGACGGCCTCGCCTGGGGCTACTGGGAGCGGCCCGAGCTCACCGCGACCGCCTTCGTCCCCCATCCCTTCTCCTCCACCCCGGGCGCCCGCCTCTACCGCACGGGCGACCTCGTCCGGCAGCACCACGACGGCGCGCTCGACTTCGTCGGCCGTCGCGACCATCAGGTCAAGGTGCGTGGCTTCCGCATCGAGCCCGGCGAAATCGAGGCCGTCCTGCGGCAGCACCCTGCCGTCCGTGAAGCGCTCGTCCTCGTGCGTGAGGACTCGCCGGGTGACAAGCGCCTCGTCGCCTACGTCACCTTCCGCGACGCCATCACGGCTCAAGACCTGCGCGCCCACGTCCAGGCTTCGCTCCCCAGCCACATGGTCCCGGCCGCCTTCGTGTTGATGGACGCCCTGCCCCTCAACGCGAACGGCAAGGTGGACCGCCGCGCCCTTCCCCGTCCCTCCGACACTCCGGACGCGGAGGACAGCGGCGTGATGCCTCGCACGCCGTTGGAACAACAGATCGCGGACATCTGGGCGGAGGTCCTGGGGCGCAAGAACATCAGCGTCACCGCGAGCTTCTTCGACCTGGGCGGCCACTCGCTGCTCGCGGCGCAGCTCGTGTCCAAGCTGTCGGAGCACTTCCCCTTCAAGGTCCCGCTCCAGGTCCTCTTCCAGAGCCCGACGGTCGCGGCGCTGGCCCTGTGGATCCAGGCGAAGCTCACCCCGGACGCGCCGGTGGGCCCACAGGGGCCCACGCTCCCCGAAGGCATCGTGCGGCTCCAGGAGGGGCGCGCCGACCTCCCGCCGCTGTGGTGCATGCACCCGGTGGGCGGCACGGTGTTCTGCTACCAGGACCTCGTGCGGGCGCTCGGCCCCGACCGCACGGTGTACGGGTTCCAGGCGCCGGGCGTGAACGGCGAGTGCCCGCCGCTCTCGAGCATCGAAGCGCTCGCGTCACACCACCTGAGCGCCATGCTCCAGTGGCAGCCCCAGGGGCCCTACTACCTCGTGGGCCTCTCCATGGGCGGGACCATCGTCTACGAGATGGCCCAGCGCATGCTCAAGCTGGGCATTCCCCCGGCGCTGCTCGTCTTCCTCGACACGCCGGGCCCCGGTCAGATGCCCACGCGTTTCGAGGACGACGCCGCGCTGCTCGCGGCCATGTTCGGCGACGACACGCCCACGCTCGCCCAGCGCCTGCGCGCGATGCCTCCGCACGAGCAGATGAAGGAGGTGCTGCGCCAGGCCCGCGAGGGCGCGACGGTGCCGGAGTCGTATTCGCTGCGCGACCTGGAGATCTTCCTGGACGTCTGGAAGGCCCACATGCGCGCCCTCTTCAGCTACGAGCCCGTGCCCTACGAGGGAACCGCCACGTACCTGAAGGCCCAGGTGCACGTGCCGCCACACCCGCTGCATCCGGAGCAGCCGTGGCAGGGGCTCGTGAAGCACGGGCTGGAGGTGCTGCCCGTGCCCGGCAACCACCAGACGATGATCGAGCCGCCGAACGTCGAGACCCTGGCGCGCCACCTCGCCACGTGCCTGCGGCGCGTCGAGGACGCCGCGGCCCACAGCTCGGTCGCATAGCGGCGCGGGCAGCCCCCGGCGGCGTGTCCGAGGAGCGGACGGCCGGGGGCATGAGGGGCCAGGACCGGAGGGCCGTGCTCAACACGGCCGTACCGTACCGCCCGGCACGCTCGTTCAGGGGCTCGCGGGGACGTGCAACCGCCCGCGAGACCGACGTAGGGTAGCGCCGCCTGTGAGCTCCCCGACCAACGCCGTCCCCATCTCCCGCGAGCGAGTGCGCGCCATCGACTGGCTGCGCGGCCTCTCCGTCATCGTGATGATCCAGACCCACGCGCTCGTGCTGCTCACCCCCGAGCTGCGCAAGAGCGCGTGGACCGGACGCCTGCTCAAGGTGGATGGACTGGTGGCCCCCGCGTTCATCTTCTCCGCCGGGTTCGCGCTGGCGCTGCTCATGGTGCGCAGCGCCGCCGCGGGCGTGCTCCACGAGCGCGTGCCCCGCAACCTGCGCCGCATCGCGGAGGTCTTCGCCGTCGCCGCGCTCGTCAACGCGGTCTGGTTCCCCATCCTCACCGAGCCTGTGTGGCTGCTGCGCCTGGACATCCTCCACTGCGTGGGGCTGTGCCTGCTGCTCACCCTGCCCATGGCCGCGCTCCTGGCCTCGCGCCCGCGAGCGCTCGCGGGCACCGCCTTCGCCCTGGCGATGGTGGCGTTCGCGCTCGCGCCCTTCAGCGACTCCGCGGGCGAGCCCTGGGCGTCGTTCCTGCGCAAGTCCAGATGGGCCCCCTTCCCGCTGGTGCCCTGGGTGGGCTTCGCGTGGCTGGGCGCCTTCGCGGGCTGCATCGCGGGCGCGTGGGGCCGCAAGGGGCTGGCGTGGGCCCTGGGCTTCCTCATCGCGCTGGGCCTGGGGGGCACGCTGATGCCGGGCGTGCTCAGCAACCTCTACCCGCCGCACCGCTTCTTCGTCACCAACCCGTCCAACTCCGCCACCCGCTTCATGTGGGTCTGCGCGGTGCTGCTGGTGATGTTGTGGGTGGAGGGTCGGATGGCCCCGGACGCGAAGCCGTCCCGCGCGCGCCGCTTCCTGGAGGTCTTCGGCACCTCGTCGCTGTCCGCCTACTTCTTCCACGAGATGCTGCTGTACTACCGCGTCTTCGGCGTCTTCTCGTTCCAGAAGCTGTGGGGCGACTCCAGCGGGTGGCTGAAGTTCACGGGCCTGCTCGCGCTGCTCATCGCGTGCACGTTCGCGCTGTGCCTCGCGTGGGAGCCGGTGGAGCGCGCGGTGAAGAAGGGCTTCGCGCGCTCCACCCAGTGGCTGCTCAGTGTGCCGCGCTGGCCGCGGCCTGTTCGAAGGCGCGGATGAGCTCCGGCGGGGCCTGCACCAGCTCGATCAGCACGCCCTCGCCGCTCAGCGGGAACTGATCGCTCGCCTTCGGGTGGATGAAGCACACGTCGAAGCCCGCCGCGCCCTTGCGAATGCCGCCGGGCGTGAAGCGCATGCCCTGCCCTTCCAGCCATTTGACGGCCACCGCCAGGTCGTCCACCCAGAGCCCCACGTGGTTGAGCGCGGGGTCGTGCACCTTGGGACGGCCGTCGGGATTGATGGGCTGCATCAAGTCCACCTCCACCTTGAAGGGGCCCGCGCCCGCCACGACGATGTCCTCGTCCACGTTCTCCTTCTCGCTGCGGTAGGTGCCATGGGAGGTCAGGCCCAGCGTGTCCACCCACAGCTTGCGCAGGGCGCCCTTGTCCAGCCCCCCGATGGCGATCTGCTGGATGCCCAGAATCCGGAACGGTCGTGTCGTCTCCATGGGCGGGCACCGTCGCAAAAGGGGTCCCCCCACGCAAGCGCGGGCCATGCCCGGATCCGGGAAAAATTCACTGGAAAAACCCATTCCGGAGGTCGGTCGTTTCCAGGGGCACGCTGACCTTCCTCCCGTGGTCCCGGAGCCGCCATGTCCCCGTTCTTCTCGAAGCGCCGCGTGTCCCTTGTCAGTGGTGCCCTCCTCTGCGCCAGCCTCGTAAGCGCGTGCTCCTCCATGGAGCCGGCGCAGAGCGCGCCCCGCACCGAGCTCCGGCCCCAGGCCATGGCCACCACCGAGCGCGCCTCCAAGGAGGAGGCCGAGTCCCAGCTGGCGCGGCCGCCTCCGCCGCCCTCCACGCCGGCGCCCGTCGCGGCCAGGAAGAAGGTCGGTGACGTCGCCGCCGACGAGGCCACCGGCGCCGCGTCCGAGTCCCTGGCCGCGGCCCCCTCCAGCACGGCCAGGGCCGAGCCCGCCGAGCCGGCGATGCGGCGCGCTGCGCCGGCCAAGGCGCTGAAGGCCACGATGGGCGCCCTGGCGGGCAGCGGCGCACCGCTCCAGCAGCCCCTGGAGAAGGGCAAGCTGGACCTGGGCGACGACAAGTCCATCGCCGAGGGCGGCAACACCTTCGAGGCCTACAAGCCCAACGCCTTCACCGAGACGGCGAAGGACAACCTGTCCACCTTCGCGGCGGACGTGGACACGGCCTCCTACTCCATGGCGCGGCGCTACCTGCAGCAGGGCCGGCTGCCGCCCACCCAGGCGGTGCGCGTGGAGGAGTTCGTCAACTACTTCAAGTACCGCTACACCCCGCCGGAGGAAGGCGCCTTCACGGTGCACCTGGAGGGCGCGCCCTCGCCCTTCAACGCGCGCCGCCAGTTCGTGCGCGTGGGCGTGCAGGGCAAGGTCGTCTCCCGCTCGCAGCGCAAGCCCGCGCACCTGGTGTTCCTGGTGGACACCAGCGGCTCCATGGCCTCGTCGGACAAGCTGCCCCTGGCCATCGAGTCCATCAAGATCGCGGTGAAGAACCTCAACGAGAACGACACCGTGGCGCTCGTCACCTACGCGGGCTCGACGCGGGACGTGCTGCCCCCCACGCCCGCCACGGACGTGAAGAAGATCCACGCGGCGCTGGACTCGCTGTCCGCGGGCGGCGGCACGGCCATGGGCTCCGGCATGGAGCTGGCCTACAAGCACGCGGTGAAGAAGGCGGCGGGCGGCGTGGTGTCCCGCGTGGTGGTGCTCACCGACGGCGACGCCAACATCGGCAACACCACCCCGAAGGCCATGCTGGCCAGCATCGAGAAGTCCGTGGCCGAGGGCGTCACCCTCACCACGGTGGGCTTCGGCATGGGCAACTACCACGACTCGCTGATGGAGCAGCTGGCGGACAAGGGCAACGGCAACAGCTTCTACGTGGACAGCCTGAAGGAGGCGCGCAAGGTCTTCGAGACGCAGCTCACCGGCACGCTGGAGGTCATCGCGAAGGACGTGAAGTTCCAGGTGGAGTTCAACCCCCAGGCCGTCACCCGCTACCGCCTGATGGGCTACGAGAACCGGGACATCGCGGACAAGGACTTCCGCGACGACAAGGTGGACGCGGGCGAGATCGGCGCGGGCCACACCGTGACGGCGCTCTACGAGGTCGAGCTCGCGGCGGACGCCCCCCAGGCGCTGGCCACGGTGCGCATCCGCGCCAAGGCGCCCAACGGCACGGAGGCCAAGGAGCAGGCCTTCCCGCTCACCCGCGCCAACCTGAAGCCGTCCCTGGACGCCGCGTCCGCGGACTTCCGCTTCGCCGTCGCCGTGGCCGCCACCGCGGACATCCTCCGCGCCGCGCCGGCCGCCGAGGGCTGGAGCCTGGCCACCACGCAGAAGCTGGCGGAGGGCGCCGTGGCCGGTGACGCCGACCGCACCGAGTTCGTTCGCCTCATCGGCCAGGCCCGCGCGCTGACCACCGCGTCCGCCAGCGGCCGCTGAACGGGAGCCCCAGCACGACCCACGGGAAACGCGCAGCAAGGGGGGCCCAGCCCGCCACCGGGGATGCACCGGTGGCGGGCTGGGCTTTTTTCAAGGGGACGTCAGATGACGGTGATGACGGGGGGCGTGGTGGTGGTGAAGAAGTCGGCGAAGCTCGCCGCCCAGTAGGTCCCCGACCTGCCGCCGATCTTGCACGCCTTGGTGCCGGAGGCGCTCACGTGGGTCCCGGAGCTGCTGACGCTGAGGCCGCCGGTGCTGATGCTGCCCGTCATGTAGTCGCAGTAGATGTCCGCGTTGCGCGTGGTGGAGAGCGTCGTGGGGTCCACCGCCCGCACGGCCATGATGTTGGCGGCCGAGCCGCTCCACCCGTTCCGCATCACGAAGCCCACCGCGAGCCCAAGGCTGGAGCCGGAGAGGGACACGGTGCCCGGGGGGCTGAGCGGGACGGTCTGGATGACCTGCGACGCGCCAATCGTCAGGGTACAGCTGGCGCCGCCCGTGCGGGTCACCACGATGTCGTACTGCGGCGGCGAGGTGGTGATCTGCACCGTGGTCGCTTCGTAGTCACAGCCCTGCGAGGACGCCGTCGTCAGCCGCGCGCCCTGCTGCGCCAGCTCCGCGCCATCCTCCTGCTCCGGCGCGCCACAGGCGGAGAGCACGAGGGCAGACCCCAGACACACCACGGACGTCAACTTGTTCAGCATGGGAATTCCTTTCTCTTTTGGGAGGGGGAAGGCCCGGACGCTAACAAGACTGCCTGACAGAACCAATGCGCGGAGGCGCGTCTGCCGTTGACGCGGAGCGACGCGTGTATAGTGCGCGGTATGAACCGACCCGCTTCGTGGAAGACCTCGCTGGTTTTGACCCTGGCCACGCTTGCCTGTGGGGCTTGCGATGACTCGGCCTCTGGGGGTGGCGTGACCCTGGGCTCGGAGCAGAAAGGGATTGCGACCTATTACGACGCCACCGGGGCCGGCAACTGCAGCTTCGACAAGGGCGGCGACCTGATGGTGGCCGCGATGAACCACGAGCAGTACGACAACAGCGCCGTCTGCGGCGCGTGCGTGGACATCGTCGGGCCCAAGGGCAGCGTGCGCGTGCGCATCGTGGACCAGTGCCCCGAGTGCGAGAAGGGCCACCTGGACCTGTCGCGCGAGGCCTTCGCCAAGGTGGCGGAGATGAAGGACGGCCGCGTGGACATCACCTGGACGCCGGTGTCCTGCGACGTGGCCGGTCCGGTGAAGTATCACTTCAAGGACGGCAGCAACCCCTGGTGGACGGCCATCCAGGTGCGCAACCACCGGCTGCCCATCCAGAAGCTCGAGTGGAAGCGCGATGGCGATTGGCAGGCGCTCCGGCGCGAGAGCTACAACTACTTCGTCACCGACTCCGGCGTGGGCGAGGGGCGCTTCCAGTTGCGAGTCACCGCCAGTGACGGCCAGCAGCTGGTGGACTCCGTGGAGAAGGTGCTGGACGACGACAGCGTGGACGGGGCGGAGCAGTTCGCGCCCCAGAAGTAGGCGCGCCCTCCACCGCCCGTCCGTCAGCGAATCAAAGTCATTGGCAACGAATTGCTTTCAGTATGCGACAACAGTGCGATTCAGGGTGCTGGTGAAGAAGTTCGGGAAGACAGCCACGTAGTGGTCCCCCGAGCCCGTCTCTCCGGAGATCGGGACGTTCTTGGTGCCAGTGACGATCAGCGTCGTGCCGTCAGGAGCAATGCCCAGGACTCCGGAGTAGATGGAGCTCCCCAGCGTGGTCGGGGTCAATTCGGCGGAGCGGACGATCGACAGCGTATCCGGGGCGACGTGCTTGATCCCTGCCGCATGGCACTGACCTCGGGGGTTGGTGCTGCGCCGCCCCCCTTAAAGGTCAATGCCAGCCACGAAAGCGCTTTCCTCCGTCGACCGTCCGCGCATCCCGCGGGTGTGAAGACACCCGCGACGTTCGTCCAATCCCTAGCGCCGCAGCATGCCGCGCAGCAGCTCCAGGGCCTCGGTGACGCCCTGCCAGACCTGGAGCGCCTTGATGCCCTCACCCTCGCCCTGCACGTTGCGGCGGGCGGCGCGCTCCAGGGGCAGCAGCGCGCCCTCCACCAGCTCGATCTGCCGGCTGAGCTCCGCCGGGGACGGGCCGTTCGCCGCGCGCTGGAGCCCCTCCGCGGGTGAAGGCATGGACACCGACACGGGCCGGTCCGCCAGGGCCGTGATGGCCTTGGCGAGCTGCGCCAGGTACGGGCCGAAGTCCGGGGCAGGCGCCTGGGGGATGGGCGCGTTGACGAGCGTGGGCGCCTCCGCCGCGGTGGCCACGCGCTCCGTGAGGGCCTTGAGCAGCTGCGCCAGGTGCTTGAGGTACGGCGCCAGGTCCGTGGCCGGAGCCTGGGGGGCCTGCGGCGCGGGCGGGAGCGACACCTGCACCGGGGCGGGCGGCTTCCGGGCGGCCTCGCGGCCCACGCGGGCCACCTCCAGCACGGCCTCGCGCAGGGCCTCCAGGTGCGGGGCCACGGGCGCGTCGTCGCTGGGGGCGTTCACCTGCGCGGCGGCCTGCACCACCGCGTCGCGCACGGAGCCCAGCTGCTCCTCGATGGCGCCCAGCTGGCCGGTGACGCGCGCCACGGGGTCGTCCTCCTTGCCCCCCATGCGCTTCACGCGGGCGAAGCCCTGCTTGATCTCCTCCCAGCGCTTCGCCTTCTCCGGCGTCAGGCGCCCGCGCAGCTCCTGGAGCTTGAGCAGGTTCTGCTCCGCCGCCGTGGTGAGCGTCTGGGACTCACCCTGGTAGTGGTCGTCGATGCGGCGCTCCAGCTCCTCGTCCGTCATCGCGGAGACGATCTTCTCCGCCAGCTTGCCCATGTTGCGGTAGCTGCCCTGCAGCTTGAACGGGGGCTCCGTGCGGAAGCGCTCGTCCTGCGCGGCGGACGCGATGTACTGGAGGTTCACCTTGAGCAGCACCTGCTGCACGCGGAAGAGGCGCTGGAAGACGGCGATGATCTCCTGGAGCTCCGCCGCCGCGTAGCCGTGCTTCAGCTCGCCGGAGGGGACCTCCTCGCCCTTCGCCATCCGGATGAGGCGGTGCACGTCCTGCGGGTCGCGCGTGGCCAGCGGCGCCAGCACCGGGTTGGAGGTCAGGGCGTTCTCCAGGTAGCTGAGCGCGAACAGCTCCTCCTTGCCGTCCAGGATGTCGCCCAGGTTGTAGGTGTCCGCGCGGTTGGCGAGCATGTCCGGGATGCGGAAGCGCTCGCCCGTCTCCGTGTACGGGTTGCCCGCCATCACCACGCAGAACTTCTTGCCGCGCAGGTCATACGTGCGCGTCTGGCCGTTCCAGACGCCCTCCACGCGGCGCTGGCCGTCGCACAGGGAGATGAACTTCTGGAGCAGCTCCGGGTCCGTGTGCTGGATGTCGTCGAGGTAGAGCATCACGTTGTTGCCCATCTCGAAGGACAGGTTGATGCGCTCCACCTCCTGCCGCGCGGTGGCGTTGGGCGCCTCCGCCGGATCCAGCGACTTCACGGAGTGGCCCAGCGCCGGCCCGTTCACCTTCACGAAGGTGAGGCCCAGGCGGCTGGCCACGTACTCCATCAGCGTCGTCTTGCCGTAGCCCGGCGGCGACATGAGCAGCAGCATGCCCATGCGGTCCGTGCGCTTGCCCTCGCCCGCCGCGCCCAGCTGCTTGGCCAGGTTCGCGCCGATGAGCGGCAGGTACACCTCGTCGATGAGCCGGTTGCGCACGAAGCTCGTGAGCACCTTGGGCGTCAGCTCCTCCAGCCGCAGCTTGCGCCGCTCGCGGTCCAGCAGGTCGCGCAGGTACGCGCGGTAGGCCGTGTACGCGGGCACGCGCACCTGGCGGAACTCGCCCAGCCGCGACAGGAACTCGTCCAGGCGCAGGGGCAGCGTGCGCTCCTGGATGCGCGGGTGGCTGCCCAGCAGGCCCGTGGCCGCCGTGGCGGTCAGGGCGCCCGCCGTCTCGCGGTCCAGCTTGCGCTCGGTGAGCAGCACCACCGCCGTCTCCAGCGCGACGTGCGCCGCGTCGCCCGGGCCGCCTTCACGACGGGCCAGGAACGCGTCCACCCAGGCGCGGGCGATGCGCAGGCGCTCCGGCAGGTTCTTCTCCAGCCCCCGCAGGTCGTCATCGAACGCGGTGCGCGAACCGTGGCGGTCCAGGTGGGCGAGGAAGGCGTCCTTCAGCGCCAGCGCCTCGCGGCTGGTGGTGAAGCGCGGGCGGTCCACCGCCAGCTCCTCCACCAGGTAGCGGCCCGCCTGCCGGCCCTCCGCGGGCGAGGCCGCGAGGCCATGCCCCTGGAGGAACGCGAGCACGCGCTCGCCCAGCTCGTCCCCCAGCGCCACCAGGTCCGAGCCGATGTCGAACGCCTGCCGCAGCCGCGCGAGGCTGCGCGCGCGCCGGTGGAACACGCCCCGGAGCGCGTCGTCCGCGTCGAACGCCCAGTACAGGGCGGCCCAGGCGCGAGGCGCCGGGGCGAAGCGCAGGAGGCCCGCGCCCTGGTGCAGCGCGAGCAGCTTCTCGAGAATCGCCGTCGCGTCGGCGTCGTGCACGCCGCGCTCGTAGCCCTCGTCGAAGCGGTCCGCCGCGTACGCGCGCACGCGCTCCAGGAGCTGCCCCTGCGCACCGGCCTCGTACAGCGCCGTGAGCGTGAGGCCGCCCTTCCCCTCCTCCGCGTCCATCAGCAGGCCCGCGGCCAGGTACTCCGCGCGGTACACCTCGCGCGTCTCGGAGACCAGGTGCTGATCCCAGAGCTCGCGGTACTTCAGCAGCTCCGGGTCCTCCACCTTCTGCGCGTAGTCAGAGCCGGTGAGCTGGAGGTACAGCGCGCCGTCGCGCGGCACCAGCGTCAGCTCCAGCGGCTGCGTGTTCACGTGGAAGCGATAGGGCCCCAGCTTGATGAGGCCCTCGCCGCCCTCGAACAGGTCCTGCTTGTCGCGCAGGGCGCGCAGGGCGTCCTGCTTCGCGGCCTTCACCCGCGACATCACCTCGTCCGCCCGGACGCTGTCCTGGAGCGCCAGCAGCTGTTCGGACAGCTGCCGCAGCTTGAGGATCATCGCGTCGGACGCGAAGTAGGCGTTGAGCTCGTCGTCCGCCTTGAAGGACTTCGCCCGGCGCTGCACGCCCTGGAGGATGCGCTCCGCCGCGCCGAAGAGGCCCGAGGCCCGGCGCTGCCGCTCGTCCACCAGCGCCTGCTTGCGCGCGCCGAAGGCCTCCAGCAGCTCCTCGCGCTTCTGGGTGATCTGCCCCAGGAACTCGTCGAACTCGCCGAAGCGGCCCTCCAGCTCCTCCAGCAGCACGGTGAGCTTGGAGAGCGCCTCGTCGCACTTCTCCGGCGAGTCCGCCTGCGACAGCGCGTTCTCGATGCTCTGCCCCAGCAGCTTGAACTGCGCGCCGAACTCCGCGCGCTTCTCCCGGCCGGACAGCTCCTTGCGCTTCGCCTGGAGCCCCGCGCGCACGCGGTTCAAGCGGCTGAACAGCTCGGAGATGCCCTCCAGGATGCGGGCCCGGGCCAGCGGATCGCCCACCTGGAGCCCGCCCACCACCTCGCCCAGCACCTCCAGGCCCTGGCCGGTGCGCTCCACGTCCTCGGCCAGCGGGGCCAGCTCCGCCGTCGTCGCCAGCGGCTCCAGCCGCTCCAGCAGCCCGTCCAGCCGCGAGGCCAGGGGCTGGAGCGCCTCGCCCTTCTGGAGGAAGTCCACGCACGCCGTGCTCACCGCGTCCGACGCGGCCACCACCGCCTGCTCCAGGGCGTCCACGCGCCCCAGGTCCATGTAGCGGACGTCCTTCAGGGTGATGAGGTGCCCGCGGTGCCGGCGCAGGTCCGCCAGCGCGCGCATGAAGCCCTCGGCGTCCGTGAGGCCCTCCGGCTGCGCGTTGAGCAGCAGCGCCTCCTGCGCCTGCGTGGCCTGCGCGAGCGACTCCTCCGCGCGCTTGCGCATCGCGAGGACCTTCTCGAACTCGTCGATGATGAGCTCGGAGGTGCGGCGCAGCTGCTCGATGGGCTCCTGGAGCCCCACCTCCGCGTGGGACAGCCAGTAGTACGCGTCCAGGGCGCGCGTGGCCGCGGAGACCAGGTCCTCGTAGGTGCGGCGGGTGGGCTTGTCCGTCTTCGCCACGCGAGGGAGCGTCAGCGCGTCGCTGATGCCGCGCACCAGCTCCGCGTTGCCCACCTTGCCCAGGTAGCCCGGCGCGGGGGGCAGCTTCGCCGCGTGCTCGTCGGAGACGAACGGCGTCTGCCACACCTGCATGGGGTGCACGCGCGTGGGCTCCTGCGACGTGGCGCGGAACACCACCAGCCCGCCGTCCGCGAAGAGGCTCATGCCGTGCGCCTGCAGCGGCGTCTGCACCTCCTTGCGCACCAGGTTGTACGGGAAGAGCACGTAGGAGCCCTCGTCCCGGCGGTGGAAGACGTAGAGCACGTCCTCCCCGTTGGGCGAGCGCACCGCCTGGTGGAACTCCATCCCCTCCGACGCGCCGTCGAAGACCTTGTAGTCGCCCGTCTGGAGGTAGTAGCCGCCCGGGAAGACGATGCCCTGGTCCTCCGGCAGCCGCACGCAGGACTGGCCGATGGCGTCGATGCGCACCACGTGGTGGGTGCGCGAGTTGAAGACGAGGTAGCGGTAGGCCTTCTCCCGGAACGGCAGCACGCGCAGCAGGATGAGGCCGCCCACCTGCGTCCAGGCGAACTCCGCGTCGTCCAGCGACTGGTCCGGGTCATCCACCGGCTCGCTGTAGATGCCCAGGCCCGTGGCGGTGTTGTTCTCCACCTTCACGGTGAGGTCGCCCTTCACCGTCTCCACGAAGACCTGGTCCAGCACGTTGACGTGCGGGTGCTGGCCCAGCACGTACTGCTCGCGCGTGGCCACCGTCCACTCGAAGTCGTGCGACGGCGGGAAGACGTGGTCGCGCTCGCCCTGGTTGTCGACGTAGGTGGCGCGGCCCTCCACGTCCACGTTGAAGCGGAAGACCTTGAGGTCGCGCGCGGACTGGCCCGTCTGGAACACCGCGAGCAGGCGCGAGTCCCGCCGCCGCAGCTGCAGCAGCTTCGTGTCCTTGTAGTACTTGTAGAGCTCGCTGAAGTCCTTCACGAACCGCGGGTCCGCGAGGAAGCCGCCGGCCTCCGTGGGAGGGACGGCGGACAGATCGAAGCCCTCGGCCGTCTTCTCGAAGCGGTGCAGCGAGAAGACGTCCGAGACGTTCGTCTCCTTCCTCAGGCCGATGAAGACGTTGTAGCCGAAGAGGAGGTACTTCCCGACGCTGACGATGTCGCGGGGGACGCAGTTGTTCTCCGTGCGCACCCGCTCATTGCCGATGACGGTGAGCTCCGTGCCGCCGAACAGCGCCTTGCGCCGGGCGTTGAGGGCGTTCGCCTGGGTCGCCAGCGCGTCCGCCTGGGAGAGGAGGCGCGCACGGATGACCTCGTAGCTGCCGCCCTCCAGCATCGCCTCGCCCCCGGGCGCCTGGGCGCCCGGGGTCTTGGTGCTGTCAGTTGCCATGGGTGTTCACCGGAAAGGAGTTGCGATTGGCGGGACGCTTCAGCCCTGCTGCTTCTGCGCGAGGGCCGCGGCTTCCGACTGCACGAGCGCCTTGAGGCCGGCGGCGGTGGTCTCCGTCGGGTTCACCGACATCCGGTTGAGCAGCGCCGCGACGGCCAGGTTCTGCGCGTCGTTGCTCAGGCCCGGCTTGGAGAGGATCTCCTTCAGGTCCGCCGGCAGGTCCTTCTCACCGTTGAGGTAGCCGCCGAGCGCCTTCTTCAGCGACTCGCCATGCTCCAGCGCGCCGTCCACCGAGCTGCCGATGGACACGGCCTTGATGAAGTTCTCGAAGAACTTCCCGTCGCCGCCGACGATCTGGAACTTCGCGTTGCTGAACGCCTGGGCCAGGACGGTGGCCTGGGCCTGGGCGATCTCCTTGCGGACGTTGATGGCGGCCAGCTCCACGTCGCGCTCCTTCTGGAGGCGCAGGCGGTACTCCTCGTGCTCGCGGCCCACGCCGTCCAGGGCCTTCATCGCGGCGGCCTTCTCCGACAGGCCCCGGGCCTCGGCCATCAGCTTCTCCTGGATGGCGGCGGCCTCGGCCAGCTGCTTCTCGCGCGTGGCGAAGGCCTCCGCCTCGCCGCGCTTGTGGATGGCGGTGGCTTCCGCCTCCTGCACGCGGGCGTTCGCCAGGCCCTTCTGCTCCGAGCCCGCGGCCTCGGCGAGCAGCTTCTCGCGCACCGCGGCGGCCTGCGCCTGGCCCTGCTTCTCGATGACGGAGGCCTCGGCCTCCTTCACGCGCACCTGCGCCATGCCCAGCTTCTCCGTGGCGACGGCGTCCGCCTCACGCACGCGCACGCTGGCGAGGCCCTCGGCGGCGGACTCGGCCTGGATGCCCTCGGCCAGCCGCATCTTCGCCTTCGCCTGCTTGTCCGCGGCCTCCAGGTCGGCTTCGGCCAGGGTCAGCTTCTCCTTGGCGAGGAACACGGCGATCTTCGCGCTCGCGTCCGCGGCCGTGACGTCCTTGACGGAGGCCTCTTCCGCGTGCGCCTGGGCGGTGATGATGACCGCCTCCTTGGTGCGCTTGGCCTCCGCCGTCACGCGCAGGTCCTTGATGTTCTCCTCTTCCTGGGCGACGGTCTTCTCCACCGCGATGCGGGCGCGGACCACGTCGGCGATGGCCTTCTTCTCCGACTCCAGCGCCTTCTCCTTCGCGATGCGCTGCAGCTCCGTCTCGCGCTCGCGGTTGATGGCCTCCAGGGCGCGGTCCTTCTCCACGCGCTCGGACTCCACGCCCACCACGCGCTCGCGGTTCTTCTGCGCCACCTGCACCTGGCGCTGCTTGTTCTCCTCGTTGATGGCGATCTCTTCCTCCGCCTTGATGCGCGCCAGCTGCGCCTTGGCGAACTCCTCGCTCTTCACGCGGTCGGCCTCGGCCGTCTCACGCGCCTGGATGCTGTCGATCTCGCGGCGCTGCTTGGCGGCCGCCTCCTCGCGCTGACGCTCGAGGGAGAAGATGGCCTCGTCGGCCTCCACGTTGCGCTTGGTCACCGCCAGGCGCTCGGTCTGGCGCAGCTCGTTGGTGAAGACGTTCTGCTCGGTGGTGAGCTGGGTGATCTTCCGGATGCCCTGCGCATCCAGGATGTTGTCCTTGTCGAGCATCTCCACCGGGGTCTGCTCGAGGAAGTCGATGGCGCAGTCCTCCAGCATGTAGCCGTTGAGGTCCCGGCCGATGGTCTCCACCACCTTGTCCTTGATCTCCTCGCGCTTGGTGTAGAGCTGCTCGAAGTCGAAGGACTTGCCCACCGTCTTGAGGGCCTCGGAGAACTTGGCCTCGAAGAGGTTCTCCAGCGTCTCATGGTCGGAGGCGCGCGCGCAGCCGATGGACTGGGCCACCTTGAGCACGTCCTCGCGCGTCTTGTTCACCCGCACGAAGAAGGTGACCTTGATGTCCGCGCGGATGTTGTCCTGGCAGATGAGGCCCTCCTTGCCGCGGCGGTCGATCTCGACCGTCTTCAGCGAGATGTCCATCACCTCCGCGCGGTGGACGATGGGCAGCACCACGGCGCCGGTGAAGGTGACCGTGGGCTCGGTCTTCATGGTGTTGACGATGAGCACCTTGCCCTGATCCACCTGTCGGTAGAACTTGGCCACGCTGACGAAGATGCCGAAGAGGATGATGATGCCGCCGCCGATGATTGCTGCCAGGCTGATGGGATCCATGGCCTATCCTGTGAAGTCCGTTGGGCGGGCCTAGTTCCAAGCACTCGGGGTCCCCCGCGAAAGCCACCCGGTGCCGATTGTCGCGCCCGTCCGGAGGAGCCCGGAGGACGC
This sequence comes from Corallococcus sp. RDP092CA, assembly GCF_041903675.1. Taxonomy (NCBI): domain Bacteria; kingdom Pseudomonadati; phylum Myxococcota; class Myxococcia; order Myxococcales; family Myxococcaceae; genus Corallococcus; species Corallococcus sp. RDP092CA. The sequence continues at coordinate 168,546 of NZ_JAYESI010000007.1, forward strand.
CAATGTTCATCGCTGGGCGCGGGCTCGCGCGATGGCCGCTGCCTTGAGCGGATCGCGCAGCTGCTCCATTTCCTCGGGCAGCAGCCAGTCCACCGGCTCCACCTCGTAGACGCCCCGCTCCGCGTCGTAGCCGAGGATCAGCGCCGGCTGGCCGCGCTTGAGCTGGTTGGGCTTGTCACAGAAGACATTGAGGATGAGGCCCGCGCCACCATCGTCGAAGGTGGCGTGGCCGTCCTTCGCGGTCACGCTGCCGCTGGAGATGGTGCACACGCGGCCCATCAGCGCCTCGCGGCCCGGGGCCCTCTTGGCGATGAAGATGGGGCGCAGCGGCCGCACCGCGAGCCCGCCCACCACCGTGCCCACCGCGGCGCAGCTCAGCCCCAGGCCCGTGCTGACGAGCCACGCGGGCAGCATGGAGAGCGCCGAGTGCGTGGCCTGTCCGCTGAGCAGCGACAGCGACCAGGAGAGGAACACCACCAGGCTCACCGACACCGTGACAGGGATGCCGCCAAAGCCCAGCGCCGCGAGCAGGCCGGTGGCGGCCTCCGCGTCGTGCAGGTGCGAGTGGCCCGCGTGGTCGACCCCATGCCCCGCGACGGCCTTCGCGCCGCCTTCCAGCAGGCCCGACGTCGCCTTGGCCCCGCCCTCGAAGGCGCCGCTCACCGCCTTGGCGCCGCCCTCCAGGTCCACGTCGCCGTCCAGCAAGTCGATGCCCGCCGCGCCGACGATGACGCACAACCAGTAGGCCAGCACCACTCCCAGGAGGATGGTGAAGATGGCGGTCGGGAACGCCAGCAGGGCGTCAAGGAAGGTCGTCATGCCTCGGGAATGAAATTGGAGGTGGGAGTCGCAACGAACTCTAAGCGACTGCACCCCCATCCGAAAATGCCACCCGGGGCTTTTCTGGCCGGCTGCCCTCCATGCCGACAGGGGGCAACCGGATTGCCGCCCCGGCGTGGGCTGCGCACTACAGGGAGGCGATGCACGCCCATGCCGCCGTCTCAGAAACCGAGCGCGCTCCTCGCTCGCTCCGCCGGGGAACGACGCAGCTGGAGCGGCTGCGTCAGCGCGGTCACCGGAGGCTGGGGACGATGAAGCGCGGCTTCCGCTACGTGGACGCGCGAGGCCGCGCTGTGTCCCCCGCGGAGCGAGCGCGCATCGACGCGCTGCGCCTGCCGCCCGCCTGGACGGACGTGTACATCTCGCCCAGCGCATCCGCGCGCCTCCAGGCGGTGGGCAGGGACGGCGCGGGGCGCTGGCAGTACCGCTACAGCGAGGCGCACACGCAGAAGCAGCGCGACGCGAAGTACCAGCGCATCGTGAGCTTCGCGCAGGCGCTGCCGAAGATGCGGCGCCAGGTGAACATGGACCTGCGCAAGCGGGGCCTGGGCCGGGAGCGCGTGCTCGCGGGGATGCTGCGCATCCTGGGCACCTGCTTCATCCGCCCGGGCAGCGAGCGCTACGCGGAGGAGCACGGCAGCTTCGGGCTGGCCACGCTGCGGGCGAGGCACGTGAAGGTGCATGGCGACACGGTGGTGTTCGACTACCCGGGCAAGTCCGGCGTGCGGCAGCACCGCGAGCTGAAGGACCGGCGCGTGGCGACGCTCGTGCGGCAGCTGTTGAAGGTGCCCGGGCGCGACGTCTTCAAGTTCGTGCTCGACGACGGCGCGGTGGTGGACGTGCGGCGCCGGCACATCAACGAGTACATCCAGCAGGTGATGGGCCCAGGCTACAGCGCGAAGGACTTCCGCACCTGGGCGGGCACGCTGATCTGTGCCTGCGCGCTGGCGCGCGCCCGCGAGCGGGTGAAGGCGGACGGCGACGGCGGCCCGGTGAAGAAGACGGTGCTCAAGAAGAGCATGGTGGCCGCGGTGAGAGAAGCGTCCGAGCAGTTCGGCAACACGCCCGCGGTCGCGAAGGCGTCGTACATCTACCCGTCCGTGCTCGTCATGTTCGAGCGGGGCCAGGTGGTGGACCGCTACTTCGAGTCCGTGGACGAGCTGGCGGCGAGCCCGGGCGAAGGCATGCACTGCTCGGAGAAGGCGCTGCTGCACATGCTGGACATGACGAAGAGCGCCGCGAAGCAGGCCTCCGTGTAGCCACAGGCCCGGCCGGGAGGGAGGCGAGCGGAGGCGGTTCCCCTCTCGCGCGACTCGGGAAGGCGCTAGCGTCCGGTCCGTGCCCGAGTACGTCACCCACCGCCACGCCCTGCCCCGCGCCGAGTTGGAGTCCCTGGGGGACGCCCTGCTCGGCTCGCGGTTCGTCGCGCGCAGTCCGCTGATGGGGACGTTCCGCGCGAGCCGGGGCTTCGCGTTCGTCTTCACGCGAGAGGGCCGCGCGACGCTGGAGGCCCGCTTCCCGTTCCTGTCCGTCTACCTGCGCCGCATCCTCGACGAAGACAGGGCGCGCGGACTCCTGCCGTGGACGCAGCGCTGGTTCGGCCGTCGTGACACGCGTCCGCGTCCCAATGCCTTCTATCTGAACCTGCTGCTGCTGGACGCGGGCACTGCGGTGGGCCGCCACATCGACGCGACGCTCCAGGAGCCGAGCGGCGTGCCGGACGCGACGCCCGAGCACGTGAGCGTCCTGTACCTGCGCGTCCCCGAAGGAGCGAAAGGCGGCGCGCTGCGGCTGCTGCGCGACAACCAGCTCCAGGGCGAGGTGCGGCCCCGGCCGGGCCTGCTGGTCCACTTCCGGGGAAACCTCCAGCACGAGGTCCAGCCCTTCACCGGCGCCCCGGAAGGGGCCCTGCGCGCGAGCCTCGTCTGCGAGCAGTACGCCTTCGCGGAGGACGTGCTCCCCCGGCTGCCAGCGTTCCGCATCCAGTCCAAGGCGGGCTTCTCCGCCTACCTGGAGGCCCAGCGTGAGCGCGACGGTGCGGCCCCTTCCGTGGGCACGCTGGAGGAGTGAGCGCCCCCGCTCCTGGAGCGTGCGGCCGCGCGGGCTGACCACCGCTTGCGCCCACCCGGCACCATCCCAAGTCTTGAGGTTCACCTTTCGGACGGGAGGACGACCATGGCGGGCAAGAAGCTGGAGGGCTACGGCGAGACCAGTGAGCAGCGCCAGCGACACCTGGAGAACGACGAGTTCTCCGAGCGGGCACCCCAGACCCCCGAGGAGCTGGAGGAAGCGCGCTCCGAACCGGAGGACGGCCACCAGGTGGTGACGCTCCATCCGCTGGAGTCGGACGTCCCGGACAACGAGCGCTGAGCCTTTCCTCGCACCGGACTGCTAGGGTCCGCGCCCGCGATGAGCCAGAGCCTGACCCTGCTTGCCGGCCCCGACGCCCTGCGCACCCTCCGGGAGCGAGGGCTGCGCGCGGAGGACGTGGACATCCTCCCGGGCGCTTCCGGTGGCCCGAAGTGGCTGGGGCTGGAGGGGATCGACCGCGTGCTGTTCGGCGAGTTCCTCCAGCAGCCGCGCAGGCCCCCTCAACTTCCGCCGCGCGCTGCTCATCACGCCGTCACCCGCGCACCTCGCGCGGCTGCCCGGTGGGCGCATCCCGGACCGTTCCGACTTCACGGAGATGCAGGCCGACGACCGAATCCGCGCGTGGCAGCAGGTGCTGACCGAGGGCGACCGCATGGCCGATGAGCTGCGCGAGTTGCTCGCGTCCGGCCGCATCGCGGAGCACGTCCAGCCGCTGGGTTGATCAGCCGCGGCGCTGCAGTCGCTCCAGGTCGTCGCGCTGGGAGCGGCTCTCCGCGCGGAGCGTCCGAAGCTCGGTCCCCAATGAGCGCAGCAGCTTGTCGAGCTCCGCCTCGTCGGGCGTGAGCGTGGCCAATAGCCAAGCAAGGGCCGCCGCGCTGAGAACGCAGCATGCACAAAGCGACGCGCCAGCTACCATGCCACAAGCAGCCCCCGCCCCTGCCCATCGAAGCGAGGCGCGCGCCCAGACGCTGCTGAAAAGCGAGAGGGCCCCGGCGTTTCCACCGGGGCCCTCTCTCAAGTTGCGGGGGCAGGATTTGAACCTGCGACCTTCGGGTTATGAGCCCGACGAGCTACCAGGCTGCTCCACCCCGCGTCACCGTGCTGCCGTTCTCGATTTGAACACCCAGGGTCGAAACATCCATCTCGACCCTGGGCTTTTCAAGTTGCGGGGGCAGGATTTGAACCTGCGACCTTCGGGTTATGAGCCCGACGAGCTACCAGGCTGCTCCACCCCGCGGCGAGAACGAGAGGCTAAGTACCGAAGCCCCTCGTCACCGTCAACACCTATCTCGGCGCCCGCTCGCATTCTCGCGAGGCGCACCGAGCTGGCGTGGCGTCACTACTTGCCCAGCTTGCTGAGCAGATCCGCGAAGGTGCCGAAGCCCTTCTTGCCGCCGCCCTGCGGCTGCTGCGACTTCTGCCACGCCTCGACCTCGGCGCGCTCCTCCGCGCGGATGGCCGCGGGGATGGACAGGCGGATCTTCCCGGAGGCGTCGATGTCGATGATCGCCACCTTCAGCTCCTGGCCGATGGAGAAGTGCTTGCGCATGTCCGTGCCGCGATCCGTGCCCGTCTCGCTGGCCGGGATGAGGCCCTTGCCGCCCGGGAACGCGAGGAACACGCCGTAGGGCTCCAGCCGGTCCACCTTGCCGACGACGACCGCGCCCACCTTGGGACGGGGCGCCGCGGGCTCCTTGGGAGCCGCCGAGGCCTGGGCCTCCTTCGCCGGACGCTCCTCGGGAGGACGCTGGGCCTCCTCCTCGGAGATGCGGCGCAGGCCGATGCGCTTCTCGTTCGGGTCGATCTTCTCGACGGAGACCCAGACGGTCTCGCCTTCCTTCACCGCGTCGCGCGGGTGCGCGATGCGCCGGTCGCTCAGCGCGGAGATGTGCACCAGGCCGTCCACGCCCGGCCGCAGCTCCACGAACGCGCCGAAGGGCTGGAGCCGGACGACCTTGCCCTGCAGCCGGTCGCCCTCCTTGATCTCCTCCAGCGCCTTCTTGAACGGATCCTCCTGGCGCGAGCGCAGCGACAGGGTGATGCGCTCCTTCTGCTTGGACTTGTCCGGGGAGTTGGGCTGGCCCTCCTCCATGCGGAGGATCTCCACCTCTACCTCGTCGCCCTGCTTCACCACGTCGCTGGGGTGACCCACGCGGGTGTAGGAGAGCTCGGAGACGGGGATCATGCCCTCCACGCCGCCCAGGTCCACGAAGGCGCCGAAGTCACGCACGCCGGAGATCTTGCCCTTGACCGTCTTGCCCACGGCCAGGTTCTTGCGCGTCTCCGTCGCCAGCCGGCGCTGCTCGTCCTCCAGCAGCGAGCGGCGCGACAGCACGACGTTGCGGTCGCGCACCTCCGTCACGCGGAACTGGAGCTTCTCGCCGATGAACTGATCCGGCTTCTCCACGAAGCGGATGTCCAGCTGGCTGATGGGGCAGAAGGCGCGCGTCTCGCCGATCGCCACCTCCACGCCGCCCTTGTTCACGCTGAGGACCAGGCCCTCCACCGGCATGCCGGAGGCGCGAGCCTCCGCGAGCATCGCGAAGGACGCGTTGCCCTTGGCCAGCGCGCGGCTGAGCATGATGCCCTTGGCGCCCATCTCCACGACGTGCGCATCCAGGCGGTCACCCACGCCGAAGCGCAGGATGCCCTCGTCGTCCTTGAGCTCGCGCAGCTCGATCATCGCCTCGGACTTGGCGGCGCCATCCAGCGACACGAACGCGGTGTCCGCGCCCAACTGGAAGATGGTGCCGGAGACCTTCTCGCCCACGCGCACGCTGCGGCGACCGGGGGCGCCTCCGTCCTTGATCTGCGCCTCGAACATGTCCGCGAAGGACTCGGTCTCCGGGACCTCGTCGTACAGCGGGCTGGACGGCGCGGGGGCCGGCGTCACCGGGCGCGGCGTCGGGGCCGGCGCGGGCGCCGCGGAGGCCTGCGCGTCGGCGCCGGTCTGCTCGGCCGTCGCGGTCGCCTCGGCGGGCTTCTCACCCTCCAGGGCGCGCGTCTCGATGGAGCCCGAGGCCCGCTTCACGACCACCATGGGACCGGACGGACGGCGCTCGCCGCCACCGCCACCCCGGCGCTCGCCGCCACGGCCACCGCCGCGCTCGCCGCCACCGCGGGGCGCGTCGCCCTGGGGACGGGGCTGTGACTGCGCGTCGCGAGGCCCGCGATCACCGCGGCCCGACCCGCTCTTCTCATCACGGCCGCCACGGCCACCACCGCGCTCGTTGCCCTGGCCCCCCGAGGGGATGCCCAGCATCACGTCGCCAAACGTGGCCTTCGGCTTCTTGGGACCGAAACCGCCAGGACCGCCCGAATTTCCGCCGCTCTTCTCGTCGCTCACTGCCGAGACCTTCCGTTTGACGATTCCGACCCGGGACTTCCTTGAAGTCAGGGCCTCGTGAAAAAGGCGGCGCACTCTACACGCGCGCCACGCCCGGAGGAAGCCGCATGCGGCCTTCCCCCGCACAATCGGCCTCCTATCGCAACGGAAAGGGGCCTGTCCTCCATTCCGTTTGAGCTCCCAGGCACCGCCTGGAGGGCAGCCATGCCGCCGTGCGCCGCGCCGCGTCTACCGGGCGAGCCCCAGCCGCCGGCCCACCTTGCGGAAGACGTCGCCCGCCTCCGGGATGCCCAGCGCGGCGGACACGGCGAAGTAAACGACCCCGAAGGGCACCGCCGTCGCCGCCAGGCCCAGCACCGGGTGCAGCCGGGGCGGCACGAGCAGCGCCCCGCCCCACTCCACCCCCACTCCGGGCATGGGCCCCAGGAGGCCGGTCAACCCCTGCTTGACGGCCAGCGCCACGAGCCCGCCCACCACCGCCGCGCCATACAGCCGGGGCAGCAGGCCCGAGGGCAGCCCCACGGGCCCCACCATTGAACGCAGCTTGCGGCGCAGGAGCGTGGTCTCCACCCAGGCCACGATGCCGCTGGACAAGGTGAGGAAGGCAGCCCCCAGCTCCCGGGGGAGGCCCAGCCGCTCCGGCAGCCAGAGCGCCAGGAACCAGGCCTTCACGGTGCCCAGGGCCACGCGCACGACGGCGTAGCGCAGCGGCGTCCTGGGGTCCTTCAGCGCGTAGAAGGCGGAGGCGTAGAGCCGGCCGACCGTCGACGCCACCAGGCCCACCGCCGCGCCCATCAGCAGGTACCAGAGGTAGCGTGAGTCCGAGGCGCCGAAGCGGCCCGTCTGCAGCAGCGCGCCGCTCACCATGTCCCCCAGGAAGAGGAGCGCGGCGGCGGACGGCACCACCCAGAAGGCGATGCGGCGCGAGCCCGCGTCGATGCGGCTCCGCAGCTTCGCGTGCGCCTGGGCCTCGCCCTCCGCCGTCGCGCGCGCCATCTCCGGCAGCTCCGCGGCGGACACGGCCATGCCGAAGAGGCTCACCGGGATGAGGTAGATGGTCTGCGCGTAGAGGAGCGAGGACAGCGCCCGGTTGGAGATGAGCGACGCGAAGGCGGTGTCCACCCACGCGCTGAACTGCACCACGCCGCGCCCCAGCACCACCGGCCCGAAGTTCTTCAGCACCTGGCGCACGGAGGCGCTGGCCAGCGACAGCACCGGGCGGAAGCGCCCCAGCAGCCGCAGCACCGTGGGCACCTGCACCGCGAACTGGAGGAAGCTGCCCAGCACCACGCCGTAGGCCAGCCACTCCGTCACGGCCTCCTCGGCGGCGCGGCCCCCGGACGCCCCGTGCGCGCTGCCCACGCCCAGCAGCGTGGCGATGATGACGACGTTCCACACCACGGGCGCCAGGTAGGACAGGAGGAAGCGCCGGTGGCTGTTGAGGATGCCCAGGCACCACGCGCTCAAGACGAGGAAGCCCGTGCCGGGGAAGAGGATGCGCACCAGGCGCACGGCCAGGTCTCGCTCGCCGCCCTCGAAGCCCGGCGCGATGAGGTCCACGAACAGCGGCGTGGCCAGCATGCCCAGCGCCACCATCACGCCCGTGGCCAGGGCCAGCAGCCCGAACACCGCGCCGGCGACCCGGTCCGCCTCGTCCGCGTCCTTCTTGCCCAGCAGCTGGGCATAGACGGGGATGAAGGAGCCCGACAGCACGCCCTCCCCGAAGAGGTTCTGGAGGAAGTTGGGGATGCGCAGCGCGGCCTTGAAGACGGCGGCCGCCTCCGCGTTGCCCAGGTAGTGCGCGAACACGCGCTCGCGCACCAAGCCCATCAGCCGCGACGCCAGGATGCCGATGGCCACCAGCATGGCGCCCCGGCCTCCCGCGCCGCGTTCAGCGGCGGACGGTGGGGGGACGGCCGGGGAGGCGGGCGGGGACGGCGAAGCGGGGGCGGGGGCGGTCACGAAGGGGCGGACTCTACGTCCGGCGTTCTTCGGCATGCAGCAGGAAACCCTTCAACCGCTGTTTCTCTTGACGCTCACCTCACGGGTTGCGAGGTTCCGCCTCCAATGGCCGGAAAGTCCGACACCGAGCGCTCCGACGTCGCGCGCATCCGCGCCGTGCTGGCACGCGAGCTCGAGACCATCAACGAGTACGAGGCGTTCGCCGAGGACTCCTCCGACCCGGAGGTGAAGGCCTTCTTCCTCCACCTGGCGGCGGAGGAGAAGGAGCACGTGTCCGAGGCCACCCACATGCTCCGGATGCTCGACCAGGGTCAGGACGCGCACTTCGCCAAGCCCTTCGTCCCCGGCCACTTCCAGACCGCCGTGGGGGGCGCCCCCGCGGAGCCCGTGGAAGCCCCGCCCGCGCCACCGCCGGCACCGCCCGCGGTCGGCCGCCTGGCGAACGAGCCCCTGACGTCGCTGCCGCCCCAGCGCCTCATCTACGGCGTCCCCGCACCGCCGCCGACGGCCAACGGCCATCCCCTCACCATCGGCAGCCTGCGCCGCGGCGGTGGAAGCGGTGGCGGTGCCGGTGGCGGTCGCTAGAACCCTTTCGTTTCCTGCCTTCCCTCCTCCCCTCCTCTGCCGCCGCTCGTGACGGAGACACAGATGCCTGACTTCCTTGGACATGCCGAGAACCCGCTGCGTGAAGAGGAGTGGGCCCGGCTCAACGAGACCGTGATCCAGGTGGCGCGCCGCTCGCTGGTGGGCCGCCGCATCCTGGACATCTACGGCCCGCTGGGCGCGGGCGTGCAGACCGTGGCCTACGACGAGTTCCAGGGCGTCTCCGCGGGCGCGGTGGACATCGTCGGTGAGCAGGAGACCGCCATGGTCTTCACCGACGTCCGCAAGTTCAAGACCATCCCCATCATCTACAAGGACTTCCTCCTGCACTGGCGGGACATCGAGGCGGCGCGCACGCACAACATGCCGCTGGACGTGTCCGCCGCCGCCGGCGCCGCCGCGCTGTGCGCGCAGCAGGAGGACGAGCTCATCTTCTACGGCGACCAGCGCCTGGGCTACGAGGGCCTGATGACGGCCAACGGCCGCCTCACCGCCACGCTGGGGGACTGGACGGCGCCGGGCGGCGGCTTCCAGACCATCGTGGAGGCCACGCGCAAGCTCAACGAGGCCGGCCACTTCGGGCCCTACGCCGTGGTGCTGTCGCCCCGGCTGTACGCGCAGGTGCACCGCATCTACGAGAAGACGGGCGTGCTGGAGATCGAGACCATCCGCCAGCTCGCGTCCGACGGCGTCTACCAGTCCAACCGCCTGCGCGGCGAGTCGGGCGTGGTGGTGTCCACCGGCCGGGAGAACATGGACCTGGCGGTGGCCATGGACATGGTCGCGGCCTACCTGGGCGCCAGCAAGATGAACCACCCGTTCCGCGTGCTGGAGTCGCTGCTGCTGCGCATCAAGCACCCGGACGCCATCTGTACGCTCGAAGGCGCCGTCCCGGCCACGCCCCCGGCGCGCCGCTAGTCCTCTTCCTTTCGCGCGGAGGCTTATGGCCAAGGTCCTGGTCATCGACGACGAGACGAACCTGCGCAAGGTGCTGGCCGCCCTGCTGCGCCGCGACGGGTTCGACGTCACCGTGGCGGAGAACGGCGAGCAGGGCCTGGCCGAGTTCCACAAGAACGGCGCGGACATCGTCGTGACCGACCTGGTGATGCCCAAGCTGGGCGGCATGGACGTGCTGTCCGCCGTGCGCGCCGCCAACCCGGACGTGCCGGTGATCATCATCACCGCGCACGGCACCGTGGACTCCGCGGTGGAGGCCATCAAGGCGGGCGCGTTCGACTACATCACCAAGCCCTTCGACCAGGCGGAGCTGTCCTCCGTCGTGGCCAAGGCCGCCAAGACGAACGAGAGCGCCAAGCGCTCCGTGCGCGCGGACCACAAGGCCCGCTCCGCCATCATCGGCGAGTCACCGCAGATCCAGGACGTCTACAAGATCATCGACAAGGTGGCGGACACGCCCTCGACCGTGCTGATCACGGGCGAGAGCGGCACGGGCAAGGAGCTCATCGCCACCGCGCTCCATGGCGAGTCCAGCCGCCGCGACAAGCCGTTCATCAAGATCAACTGCGCCGCCATCCCCGCCACGCTCCTGGAGAGCGAGTTCTTCGGCTACGAGAAGGGCGCCTTCACCGGCGCCGTCACCTCCAAGCCGGGCCGCTTCGAGCTGGCCGACGAGGGCACCCTCTTCCTGGACGAGATTGGCGAGATCCCCGTCGAGATGCAGGTGAAGCTGCTGCGCGCGCTCCAGGAGGGTGAGTTCGAGCGCGTGGGCGGCATCAAGACGACGCGCGTGAACGTGCGCCTGGTGGCCGCCACCAACCGCGACCTCCAGGCGGAGATTGAAGCGGGCCGCTTCCGCAAGGACCTGTACTACCGGCTGGCGGTGGTGCCCATCGTGCTGCCCGCGCTGCGCGAGCGCCGCGGCGACATCCCGATGCTCGCCCGGCACTTCGTGGACAAGTACAACCGGCGCCTCCACAAGAAGATCGAAGGCATCGCCGACGACGCGCTCGCGCTGCTCCAGGCGTACGCGTGGCCGGGCAACATCCGCGAGCTGGAGAACCTCATCGAGCGCGTGCTGCTCTTCGCGGACGGCCCCCTCATCACCGCCAGGGACCTGCCGGACCCGGTGCGCGGAGGAGCGAGCGTGCAGGCGGTGGCACCGGTCGCCGCCTCGCTGGGCACGCTGGACGTCCCCGCGGGCGAGGTGGGCCTCAAGGACATCGTGCGCATGAAGGCCGCGGAGCTGGAGCGGGACCTCATCGTCAAGAAGCTGGAGGAGACGGGCGGCAACGTCACGCGCGCCGCGCGCCTCCTGCAGATCAGCCGCAAGTCACTCCAGACGAAGATGAAGGAGTTCGGCCTGCGCGACACCACCCCGGACGGTCAGGAAGACGGCCCGGACGAGTAGCCTGGGGCGCCGAAATATCGCCGTTTCGCCGGCGGTTTCGGCCCCCGCGTACCTTCTTACCCTCAGGGAGCCTGAATGCGGCCGAATCTTCCCACCCTCGGTGGACCACCGAAGCGCAATCCCTTCGGACCGGTGGTTGCCGTCTCCGTCATCCTCGGCGCGGCCGCGGGTGGCGTGTGGTGGTGGAAACAGCGCATGGCGGATGTCCCCATGGACGTCGCCTCGCAGCCCGCGTCCCCGCTGGACGCCGGCACCGTCGCCGAGGCCCCCGTGGCCCCGCCCGCCCCCACCGACCCCGTGAAGGCCGCGGGCCTGGAGCGCGCCTCCATCCGCATCGAGGGCCCCCTGGAGACGGCGCTCGTCCAGGCCTCCGACGCCACCGTGGGCCCCGCCCTGGCCCAGGTGGTGACACGCACGCTGGTGTGGTGGGTGCGCGTACCTGGTGAAATCCTCCGGGGAGACACGCTGGACGTGCTCTACCAGCGCCGCCCCAATGAGGAGCCGCTGGTGTACGCGGTGCGCTTCGTGAGTGGCAAGACGGGCCAGACGCACCGCGCCTACCGCTTCACGCCCGCGGGTGAGCAGAACGCCCACTACTACCTGCCCAACGGCGACGAGTTGGAGCTGCGGATGGAGAAGTCCCCCATCGACAGCTACGAGCAGATCACCTCGCTCCTGCGCGACGGCCGCGGCCACAAGGGCGTGGACTTCCGCGCGCCGGTGGGCACCAGCGTCCGGGCGCCCTTCGCGGGCGTCATCAAGCGCAAGAACTGGAACTTCGGCAGCAACGGCAACTGCTTCGAGCTGGTGGAGTCCGGGGGCAAGGGCCGCAGCGCCCTCTTCCTGCACCTGTCCGAGCTGCCCCGAACGCTCCAGCCCGGGATGCGCGTGTCCGCGGGCCAGGTGCTGGCCCAGAGCGGCAACACGGGCCACTCCTTCGCCCCCCACCTGCACTACCAGCTCATGACGAGCGACGGCCGGGTCCTGGACCCCTTCGACCAGCACAAGACCTTCCGCGCGTCCCTGGCCTCCGCCCACAAGGGCGCCTTCGACGCCGAGGTCCAGCGGCTGGACGGCCTGCTGGGAACGTCCGTCGCGGGGAAGTAAAGCCCCACCCATTTCTTGACACTCCTCCGACGGCACGGCTAGCTGGCAGGCCTGGGCCGTGGTCGTCGGAGGTAGTGGATGCACAGGTTTCGCGCCGTCATCGCCGCGCTGACGCTGGGCGTGCCGTTCGCCGCCAGCGCGGCGGAGATCACCCGGATCGCCTCTTCCTTCGAGGAGGATGATCCGTTCGACCTCTTCTTCGACGTGAGCTTCGAGCGCTCGCAGACGCGCGCGAAGATCGTCCGCGAGCAGCTCCCGTCCGCGACACCGGCGGAGGCGCCGGACTCGGTCCGGGAGGTCAACGAGCTCTGGTACAAGGGCGTGGACGCGCGGCTGAACCTGGCCGTGGCCTTCGGCCTGTGGAAGGACCTGGAGTTCAACTTCAAGCTGCCCATCGTCTTCCAGCAGAACGAGACCTGGAACTTCGTCTCGGGCACGGGCCAGGGCAACTCCACCATCACCAACAGCTGCTACAACGCGGACGGCTCGCCCTACTCCGCCGAGGGCTGCGTGGGCCGGCTGTTCCAGATGCCCCAGGAGAGCTACCGCGGCGGCCTGGGCAACGTGCACTTCGGGCTGGCGTACGCCTTCTTCAACCAGGAGAAGGACGACACCAAGCCCACGTGGATCGTCGGCATCGACTACGAGGCCCCCACGGGCAAGCAGCGCGACCCGAGCCTGGACAACACGGACCCGGACGGCGACCGCGGCAACGTGGGCGACCGCGTCCACAAGTACCAGCTCTACACGTCCTTCTCGCGGCGCATGGGCGTGGCGGAGCCGTACTTCAAGGCGTCCCACACCATCCCGGTGCGAGGCCCCGGCGCGTACTCGAACTGCGACCAGTCCGGCGCCACCCCGCCCAACCTGGGCGCGCCGGGCAACTGCTACCGGGACATCTGGACCCGCCAGGAGACGGGCATCAAGGCCCCGTCGCAGACGGCGCTCACCTTCGGCATGGAGCTGGTGCCCTTCCAGAACGCGACGAAGTCCCAGAAGCTCACCCTGGACCTGCGCCTGCTGGGCAACTACGTGGGCCGCGGCCGGTACTACAACGAGCTGAGCTCCGCGCTGCGCAAGCTGCTCACCTCCGAGGACTACTTCCAGGTGGGTGGCCAGGTGGGCGTCACCGCCCGCGCCGCGGAGGCCTTCACCATCCGCGCCTCCGGCAACTTCCTCTACAACACGGACCACCTGCTCACGACCGAGGCCATCGGCCAGGACCTGAACGGCGACGGCACCGTGGACACGGCCCCGGGCTCGGGCGAGCTGAATCCCACGTTCGACTGGCGCTACGACGCGGTGTCCCGCCGCTTCCGGGCCATCCAGAGCACCACCTTCCGCTTCGACCTGGGCGCGACCTTCAGCTTCTGAAGGCCCGCCCCGGAGGAAGACGAAGCAGCGGCGGGCCTCCCCCTACCGCTGCTTCAGCCCCAGGCCCAGCCGGTACACCTCCTGGCCGGGCCACCCCGCGCGCCGGGCCAGCTCCGTGCTCAGCGGCTTGAGCTTCTCGCCGCGCGCCAGGCCCGACTCCAGCGCCCGGCGCAGCTCGTCCTCGCTCCAGCGCTGCTCGCCGGTGCGGCCCTCCACCAGCACCACCACCTCCCCCCGGGGCTCCTCGGCCGCGTAGCGCGCCGCGAGCGTGGACAGCGGCCCCCGGACGAACTCCTCGTGCAGCTTGGTCAGCTCGCGCGCCACGCACGCGCGGCGGTCGCCCCACGCCTCCTGGAGGTCCACCAGCGTCTCCGCCAGGCGGCGCGGGGACTCGTAGAGGACGCAGGTGGCGGACAGCGGGGCCACCTCGTCCAGCATGGCCCGGCGCTCCGGCCCCTTGCGAGGCAGGAAGCCCAGGAAGTGGAAGCGCCCGGTGGGCAGCCCCGACGCGCTCAGCGCGGCCACCAGCGCCGTGGGCCCGGGCACCGGCTCCACCTTCAGGCCGCGCTCCAGCGCCTCCGCCACCAGCTTCTCCCCCGGGTCGCTGATGCCTGGGCTGCCCGCGTCGGTGACGAGCGCGCAGTCCTCCCCCGCCTCGATGCGGTCCAGGATGCGCCCGGCGCGCTGCCCCTCCGCGAAGGCGGGCAGGCTCACCAGGTCCTTCCCGGCGATGCCGAAGTGCTCCAACAGGATGCGCGAGTGCCGGGTGTCCTCGCACGCGAGGAAGCCCGCGGTGCGCAGCGTCTCCAGGGCCCGGGCGGTGACGTCCCCCAGGTTCCCGATGGGCGTGGCCACGAGGTAGAGCGTTCCAGCCAAGGGACGGATTCCTTTACATGCCAGCGTCGAAGGCGGCGGGCAGGTGCTCCACCCGGGCGCGCTCGCCCTGGCCCACGACGGAGATGACGTCGAAGCGCACCATGCGCCCGTCGATGCCGTTCTGGAAGAGATAGTGCAGCGCGGCCTTCACCACCCGGCGCTGCTTGGAGAAGGACACGGTGTGCGACGGGTCTCCCCAGGCCGCGGAGGAGCGCATGCGCACCTCCACGAAGCACAGGAGCGCCCCCTGCTCCGCCACGATGTCCAGCTCGCCGTAGCGACACGTCCAGTTGCGCGCCACCACCCGGAAGCCCTGCGACTCCAGCAGGCGCACGCCCTCCGCCTCCGCCGCGTCCCCCACGTCCCGCCGCGTTCCCATTCCCGTCCCCCGTCGCCCCACGCACCCGCTGGCGACGGCTAGACGTTAACGGTGCCGTCCGACATCTGGCCGAAGCCGGGGTGGGCGGTGACGTGCAGCACCTGCGTGAGCGTGCCCAGGTGCTTGAGCATGCGGGCCACGAGGGGCAGCTTCGCCTCGTCCACGCCCGTCAGCACGTCGTCCAGGAGGAAGGGGCGCTTCACGCGGGCGCACGTCTTCTCCACCACCGTCATGCGCAGCGCCAGGTAGTAGAGGTCGATGTCCTTCGGGGGCAGCTCGCCCACGGGGATGCGCTGGTTCTGCGCGAGCAGGAACGCGTTGCCCTCGCGGTCCCACTCCACGCCCTGGTAGCGCCGGTCCGTGAGCGCGGTGAGGTACTGCACGCAGCGGTCCTTCAGGAGCGCCTGCACGCTCAGCATGTCGGACGTGAGCACGTCCGCGGCCTGCGACAGCACCAGGGGGGACGGGTCCTCCAGCGGGTCCACTGGCGCCGGCGCCTGGCCGGGGGCCGCGGCCACCTGCACCGGCGGCGCCTTCGCGAGCGCGATGGACTCCTTCAGCCGGGACAGCTCGCGCTCCACCTCGCGCAGGTCGCGCACGTAGGTGCCCTTCGCGGACAGCTCCGCGTTGAGCGCCTCCTGCTGCGCGCGCAGCTCCTGCCCGTCGCGCAGGGCGGCCTGGTAGTCGGCGGAGGCCTCGAACTCCTCCAGCTGCGTCTGCAGCTCCCCCAGCCGGATGCCGAGCAGGTCCTTCTGCTCCAGCGCGGCGGGGATCTCCGTGTAGCTCTCCAGGTTCAGCGCCTTGACGGCCATGCGCACCGGCGCGTCCTCGAGCTCGAACTCTTCGAGGATCTTCTTCTGCCGCGCGTCCTTGCGGTTGTCCTTGGAGCCCCGCTTCGTGGCCTTCTGCAGGTCGTCCACGTAGCGCAGCGCCATCAGCGCGGCCGTGCCGAAGGCGGGGATGTTGATCAACGCCAGGTAGCGCCACATCGGCTGGGCGGCGACGATGCCCAGGCCCACGCTCAGGCCCATGAAGAGGACGCCCGCGCCCAGGCCGCCCCAGAAGAAGCGGTTCTGCGTGAGCGGCGGCACCCTCAGCGACGCGTCCTCCAGCTCCGGATCGCGGTCCGTCTCCAGCCGCGCCAGCGCCTCGTCCCGCCGCGCCACCGCCTTCGGGTAGCGCTTCACGCGCGAGAGGATGTCAATCGGCAGGCCCAGCGACTCCGGCGAGGGCGCCGCGCGCCACGCGGCCTCCGCATCCGCGATGGCGGACTTGAGCCCCTCGCCGCCCTTGAGCTTCGAGTCCGCCTCGAAGACGAGCGACGCCAGCTCGTCCACCTTGAACTGGAGCTGATCCACCTCCCGCGCGGTGACGAGCTCCTTCTCCAGCGCCTTCACCTTCGCCTCGGCGGCCGGGATGTCCTCCGCCGGCAGCACCTGGGTGGCGGCCGCCAGCGACGGCGTGGCCCCAGAGGCCTTCCCACCCGCGGCGGCGGCCTTGGCCACGCTCTTGCGGGGCCGGCGCGACGGCAGCATCACCAGTTGGAGGCAGTACACCTGCTCGAAGGTGGTGCGCGGAGGCAGGCCCGTCTGTCCGCGCAGGTACTGGTTGATCTCCGACACGTCCGTGGACACCAGCTCCGGCTGGCTGGTGGCGGGGTTGAGCCGATGCAGCGACCCGGAACCGCCCAGCTCGCGCAGCACACGGTAGGTCATCCCGTCCTGGCCCACGAACGTCAGCGCGGCCTTGCCCGAGCGCCCCGCCGAGCCCACCAGGCTCGCGTCCCCTCCCCGGCCATCCGCGAACAGCAGCGACAGCACCAGGTTCGCCAGGGGCAGCACGTCCGCCGTGGGCGGCTTGAGGATGACGTACCCGGTCTTCAGCGGGAAGCGCCCGGTGGGAGAGAACCCACGGACGTTCTGGATGGCGACCTCGACAAAGTGCATGGCGCGCGCAGTCTAGCCCGAACGAAAAAAGGAGCGTCCAGTGAAGGACGCTCCTTCTCGCACGCGACCGCGCGGGCCGCGAGAGGGTTTCTGAAGACCTACTAGCCCCGCGCGGCGGCGGCCTTGGCGGCGGCCTTCTCCGTGTCCACCTGCACGTCCACGCGCGAGGCCTTGCCCTTCAGCTCGCGGAGGTAGAACAGGCGCTTGCGGTTCACGTCACCGCGGGTGAGGACCTCGATCTTCTCGTAGCGAGGGCTGTGGATGGGGAAGATGCGCTCCACGCCGACGCCGAAGGACATCTTGCGCACCGTGAAGGTGGCGCGGTTGGTGCCCTTGGTCTTGCGGATGACCACGCCCTCGAAGGCCTGCACGCGCTCCTTCTCGCCTTCCTTGACCTTCCAGTGGACGCGAACGGAATCACCCGTGCGGAACGCGGTGATGTCCTTGCGCAGGAACTTGTTTTCGACGTGCTCGATGAGGCTGCGGCGCATGACGGACTCCAGAAAGCGGAACTTGACGCGTAGGACGCGTGGAAAAGAGCGGGCCGTCCTAGCAGAGTCAGCCGGGACGAACAAGCCTGCAACGAAGTGTTCCGCGAGAACACGCAGGGTTACAACGCTTCTTCGTCCCTGGCGAGCAGTTTCTGATCCGCCTTGCTGAACTCCAGCCGCGCGAACAGGTCCGGCCGCCGCTCCTGCGTGAGCTTGAGGGCCTTCCACCGGCGCCAGCGGGCGATGCGGGCGTGGTCGCCGGACTGGAGCACGGCCGGCACCTCGGCCCCCCGGAAGACGGGCGGCCGGGTGTAGTGCGGGTGCTCCAGGACGCCGTCCTCGAAGCTCTCCGACACGGAGGACGCCTCGTTGCCCAGGACGCCCGGCACCAGCCGCGCCACCGCGTCCACCACGGCCATGGCGGCCACCTCGCCGCCCGTGAGGACGAAGTCGCCCAGGGACAGCTCCCCGTCCAGGAAGGGCATCACCCGCTCGTCCACGCCCTCGTACCGGCCGCAGACGAGGATCAGCCCGGCCTCGTGCCGCGCCAGCTCGCGCGCGGTGGCCTGGGTGAAGGTCGGCCCCCGGGGGCTCATCAGGAGCGCCTTCGCCCCGGGCAGGCGGGCCCGAGCGGCTTCAATGGCGGCCACCAGCGGCTCGGGCTTCATCACCATGCCGGCGCCGCCGCCGTAGGGCGCGTCGTCGGTGACGCGGTGCCTGCCCTCGGCGTAGTCGCGCACGTCCGTGAGCGTGACGGAGAGCAGCCCCTTCTCCTGGGCCTTCCCGAGGATGCTCGCGCCCAGGTAGCCGGACACCATCCCGGGGAACAGCGTGAGCAGCTCCACGCGGTAGCTCACCCGCCGTCTCCCGAGCCCTCTGGTGAGCCCCCTGGCGACGCCTCGGGTCCCTCCGCCTCCAGGTACTCCGGGGGCCGGATGACGATGCGCCCCGCGGGCAGGTCCACCGACGGCACGAAGTCATCCGCGAAGGGCACCACCAGCTCCGGCCGGCCCTTCGCGCGGATCACCAGGTTGGGCACCTCCCCGGTGGACCAGATCTCCTCCACCGTGCCCAGGGGGGCGCCCTTCTCGTCCACGGCGTGGAGCCCCACGAGGTCGCCCTGGAAGAACTCGCCCTCCTCGGGCGGCTCCAGGTCCTCGCGGTAGACGAACACCTTCGCGCCCACCAGCGCCTCCGCGGCCGTGCGGGACTCCACACCCTCGAAGGCCACGAGGTCCTCCTTGTTGGCGGGACGGAAGGACTCCAGGGCGAACTCGCGCTCCTCACCGGAGCGCAGGCGCAGACGGACGCGCTCGACGAGGCCGAGCGTCTCCGAGGCGGGGTCGAAGCTCTTGATCGCCACCTCGCCACGCAGCCCGTGGGCACGGGCCACGTAGCCCAGCTCCAGACAGGCCTGCGCGCTCACCGCGAGGCGTCCGGAGCGGGCGGCGCCGGGGGAGAACCCGGGGCGCGCCGATCATCGAGGATCTCCAGGCGGACCTTCTGGCCCTGCTTCTGGGCGGCGGCGTTGAGCAGCGTCCGGAGGGCGTTCACGGTGCGCCCATCACGTCCGATGACCTTGCCGACGTCCTCGGGGGCGACCTTCAGCTCATAGAGCCGGCCGCCATCCGCCTCGGAGATGCGCAGGGAGACCTGGTCGGGTTGATCAACCAGGGCCTTCGCCAGATACGTGAGCAGCGGCTCCACGTCTTGTCCAGACGGGGGCGTGCTCAGGCGGTGGTCGCCGGGGCCTGCTTCTTCGCCGTCTTGATCAGGTCCGCGACCGTCTCGGAGGGCAGCGCGCCGCTCTTCAGCCAGTAGTTCAGCCGCTCCTCGTTGAACTGCACCTTCGCGGGGCTGTGGTTGGGGTCGTAGGAACCGACCTGCTCCAGGAACTTGCCATCGCGCGGGCTGCGCGAGTCGGTGGCAACCACGTGGTAGTACGGCATCTTCTTGGCGCCCGCGCGGGCAAGACGGAGGACAACGGCCATGGAACGCTCCAGCGAAATCGTGTGACTTCTACGGTAACAGTGCGGAGGGGGGCGCTCTTAGCGCCCTGCCGACTGGATTGTCAAGGAAGCTCGGGTGCTTATGTCATGTCGGTGCTTCCGCGGCCATCTCGTCGCGGTTGGCGAGCTGGCCACAGGCCCCGGCGATGTCCCGACCCCGGTTCTTCCGGATGTACGCCGCGACGTGCGCCTCGGCAAGGATGGCGCGGAACTCCTCGGCCCGCTGCTCGCCCGTCGTCTGGAAGCCCAGCCCGGGGTTCTCGTTGTAGGGAATCAGGTTCACCTTCGCGGGAATGTCGCGCAACAGCTCCCTCAGGCGGTGCGCGTCCTCGTCGGTGTCGTTGAACCCCTTGAGCAGCACGTACTCGAAGGTGATGCGGCGGCCCTGGCGCAGGGGGAACTTGCGGCAGGCGTCCAGCAGGGCCTGGATGTTCCACTTGCGGTTGACCGGCATCGTCTTGCTGCGCTGCTCGTCCGTGCTGGCGTTGAGCGAGATGGCCAGCTTGACGTCCGTCTCCTGGCCGAAGCGCTCAATCATCGGCACCAGGCCCACGGTGGAGACGGTGATGTGCCGGTGGCTGAAGTTGGGCCCCTCCTCCGACTGGAGGATGGAGAGCGCCGTCTTGAGGTTCTCGAAGTTGTGGAGCGGCTCGCCCATGCCCATGAACACCAGGTTCGTGAGCGGGCGGAGCGTCTCCAGGCCCTCGTTGGCGCGCACCTCGCGGTTCACCGCGTGCACCTGGGCGACGATCTCCCCGGGCGTGAGGTTGCGCTTGAGGCCCAGCGTGCCCGTCATGCAGAACGAGCAGGCCATGGCGCAGCCCACCTGCGTGGACACGCAGAGCGTCTTGCGGTCCTCCGCCGGCATGTAGACGGACTCGATGAAGCGCCCGTCGCGCGTCTTGAAGCGGTACTTGATGGTGCCGTCGACGCTGCGCTGCTCCAGGTCCTTCACCAGCGGGACGATCTCCGCCTTGGCCTTGAGCTTCTCGCGCAGGGCCTTGGACAGGTCCGTCATCTCGTCGAACGTCGTGGCGCCGCGCTGGTGCAGCCAGCGGTAGAGCTGCGTGGCGCGGAACGGGCGCTCGCCCAGCTGCTCGCTCAGGAACTGCGTGAGCTTCTCACGCGACAGGCTGGCCACGTCGACCAGCTTCGCGGGGGCCGGCACCGGAAGGGGCTCGGTGACTGGGAGGGCTGTGGCGATAGGCTCGGACATCGTTCAGTCGGGGCTAACGACGGGCAACGGGGCGTGCTTCCCACAAGAAGGCACGGCAAGTCAAAGGAGTGCCCGCCCCCCTCCCCGCCTACCCCTTCGAATCGTGGTGCTCGGCGACGCCGCGCTTCCAGTAGCCCGTCACCCGCATCCAGTTCTTGTTCAGCCCGCGCTCGTTCACCAGGTGCTCCCGGATGGGCTTGAGCGACGTGGCCTCGCCGGCCACGAACACGAACCCGTCCCCGGCGGGCTGGGTCCAGGCCCGGAGCGCGTCCTCCAGGTGCTTCGTCGTGCCGGCCTCCGCCGTGCCCCGGTGCAGCCAGGTGACCTCCACGTCCGCCTTGCTGATGATGGGCTGCTCCTCCGCCGCGTCCGAGACCTCGATGAAGGCGAAGGCGCGCCGGCCCGCCGGCAGCTCCTCCAGGCGCCGCGCGATGGCCGGCAGCGCGCTCTGGTCCCCCGCGAGCAGGTACCAGTCGAAGTCGTCCGCCACGTCGTGCGTGCTGCGCGGACCGCCAATGCCCATGAAGTCGCCGGGCTTCGCCTGCGCGGCCCAGAGCGACGCGGGGCCCTCGCCGTGCAGCACGAAGTCGATGTCCAGCTCGTTCGCCTTCGGGTCGAAGCGGCGCGGCGTGTAGTCGCGCGACGCGGGCTTCGCGAGCCCCTCCGGCATGGACAGGCCGTTGGGCCCCACCACCGGCATGTTCGGCTTCTTCACGCCGGGCTCCGCGAAGAAGCACTTCACGTGGTCATCCGCGCCGGGGGACGAGAAGCCCTCCAGCTCCGGGCCGCCCAGCGTCACCCGCACCATGTGCGGCGACAGCCGCGTCACGCGCAGGACCTCCAGCAACCGCAGCTTCACCGGGAACGGCCCACGACGGGCCACGCGCTCTGAATCGCCGCTCATGCGTGCTTCCTTTACGATTGTGATTTGCATTATCGCTAGCAAGGAGCGCCGGGGAGGGCAACCGGATACGGCCGGCCCCGCGAGCGTGCGGAAGAAAGACGACGGCCCGGGTCCGCGCCGCGTGGGGCGTGGACACCGGGCCGCTGTCACCTCACCCGCGCGAAGACGGGCGTGGGGCTGCTCAGGACTTCTGGATCTCGGTCTCGCGGAAGAAGTACGCGACCTCGTTCTTCGCGTTCTCCAGGCTGTCCGAGCCGTGGACCGTGTTCGCGTCGATGCTCTGGGCGAAGTCCGCGCGGATGGTGCCCTTGTCGGCCTTCTTCGGGTCCGTGGCGCCCATCAGGTCGCGGTTGGCGAGGACGGCGTTCTCACCCTCCAGCACCATCAGGACCACCGGGCCGGAGATCATGAAGGACACCAGGTCCTTGAAGAACGGACGGGCCTTGTGGACGGCGTAGAAGCCCTCCGCCTCCGCCTGCGACAGCTGCTGCATGCGGATGGCGACGGGCTTCAGGCCCTTCTTCTCGAAGCGGGAGATGATCTCGCCGACGTGGTTGTTCTTCACACCGTCCGGCTTGATGATGGAAAGCGTACGCTCGATGGCCATGGTTTGGCTCCTCGTGTGTGTGTCGCGGGGATGAATGCTCAGCGGTTCGACTTAGCGCTTCGGGGGGCCGCGCTTGACGGCCTCCTGCAGCGTGGTGCCCAGCTCGGCGGGGCTCGCGGCCATCAGGATGCCCGCGGCCTCCATCGCCTTGATCTTCTCCGTGGCCGTGCCCTTGCCGCCGGAGATGATGGCGCCCGCGTGGCCCATGCGCTTGCCCGGGGGCGCGGACTGACCGGCGATGAAGCCGGCGATGGGCTTGGTGAACTCGCGCTTGACGTACTCGGCGCCCTCCTCCTCCGCGCTGCCGCCGATCTCGCCGATCATGATGACGGCGTCCGTCTCCGGGTCGGCCTGGAAGAGCTTCAGCACGTCCACGAAGTTGGTGCCGTTGACCGGGTCACCGCCGATGCCCACCGCGGTGGACTGGCCCAGGCCCAGCTGGGTGAGCTGGTGCACGGCCTCGTAGGTCAGCGTGCCGGAGCGGGACACCACGCCGATGCGGCCCGGCTTGTGGATGTGGCCCGGCATGATGCCGATCTTGCACTTGGCGCCAGGGGTGATGACGCCCGGGCAGTTCGGCCCGATGAGGCGCACGCCCGGCTTGCCCTGCAGGTAGCGCTTGGCGCGCACCATGTCGTTGACCGGGATGCCCTCGGTGATGGTGATGATGAGGGAGATGCCCGCGTCCGCCGCCTCCATGATGGAGTCGGCGGCGAAGGGCGGCGGCACGAAGATGACGGACGTGTTCGCGCCCGCCTGCTTCACGGCGTCGGCCACCGTGTTGAACACGGGAACCTTGCCCTCGAAGGTGGTGCCGCCCTTGCCCGGCGTGACACCGCCCACAATCTTCGTCCCGTACTCCAGCATCTGCTTGGCGTGGAACGAGCCCGCCGAGCCGGTGATGCCCTGGACGAGGACCTTCGTGTTCTCGTTGACGAGGATGCTCATGGCGTTCTTTCAGGAAAGAGGGAGCGAAGGCCCTACTTGATGGCCGCCACGGCCTTCTCGGCCGCCTGGCGCAGGTTGTCCGCGGGGGTGATGGCGAGGCCCGAGTTGCGGAGCAGCTCCTTGCCCTGCTCCACGTTGGTGCCTTCCAGGCGCACGACGAGCGGGATCTTCAGCTGCACTTCCTTCGCCGCCGCGATGATGCCTTCCGCGATGACGTCACACTTCATGATGCCGCCGAAGATGTTGACGAGCACCGCCTTGACCTGCGGATCCGCGAGGATGAGCTTGAAGGCCGCCGTCACCTTCTCCTTGCTCGCGCCGCCGCCCACGTCCAGGAAGTTGGCCGGGCTGCCGCCCACCAGCTTGATGGTGTCCATGGTGGCCATGGCCAGGCCCGCGCCGTTCACCATGCAGCCGATGTTGCCGTCCAGCGCGATGTAGGCCAGGTCGTGCTCCTTGGCCTGCGTCTCGCGGGGCTCCTCCTCCGCCAGGTCGCGGTACTCCAGCAGGTCCTTGTGCCGGTAGAGCGCGTTCTCGTCGAAGTTCACCTTCGCGTCGAGCGCCACCACGCCGCCGC
Source organism: Corallococcus sp. RDP092CA (assembly GCF_041903675.1). Lineage (NCBI taxonomy): Bacteria > Pseudomonadati > Myxococcota > Myxococcia > Myxococcales > Myxococcaceae > Corallococcus > Corallococcus sp. RDP092CA. The sequence continues at coordinate 192,190 of NZ_JAYESI010000007.1, forward strand.
TCTTGCGGATGACCAGCGGGTTGATCTCCACGAGGGACGCGTCCGTCTCCACGTACATCTTGTAGAGCGCGCTGCAGAACTGGACGAACTTGTTCACCGTGGGGCCCGACAGGCCCAGCCCGAAGGCCAGCTCGCGGCCCTGGAAGTCCGCGAAGCCCACCGCGGGGTCCACGGAGGCGCGGAGGATCTTCTCCGGGTGCTTCTCCGCCACTTCTTCAATCTCCACGCCGCCCTCGGTGGACGCCATGAAGGTGATGCGGCTGGTGGCGCGGTCGAGCGTCACGCCCAGGTACAGCTCCTGGCCGATGTCCAGCCCCTCTTCGATGTAGACCTTGTTGACCTTCTGCCCTTCCGGGCCGGTCTGGATGGTCTTGAGCATCATGCCCAGCATCTGCTGGGTGAGCTCCTTGGCCTCCGCGGGGCTCTTGGCCAGCTTCACGCCGCCGCCCTTGCCGCGGCCACCCGCGTGGATCTGCGCCTTCACGACGACGACGGGCGTGGCGAGCTCCTTCGCCGCGGCCTCCGCCTCGTTGGGAGAGAGCGCGAGGATGCCGCGCGGCGTGGGCACGCCATACTTCCGGAAGAGTTCCTTGCCCTGGTACTCGTGGATCTTCATCGAATCTCCGGGTGGGACGAGGGGAGACGAGGACAGCCCCTACACGGGGCGTCAACGCGGGCCCTCATTGCGCAGAAAACGACGGATGGCAAGGCCGTTTGGCCCCCAGCGTCGCGACGGGACACAGGCTCCGCCCCCCAGCGATAACACCCGGTGTCCGGGCGAATGAGGCGGCCTTCACCCTCACGGCCGCGGCCCCGCCCGGCGCCCGTCCAGCAGGGGCGCAAGCACGGGGCCGCGAGGAAGCCAGGACGGCGTTCGGAGAGGGCTAGCCCGGACCGGCGGAGGCCTTCTGCTCCTCTTCCTTGAAGAAGATGTCCTTGATGATCAGCTTGCTCACCTCGCGGTTCATCACCGCGATGGAGGTCGTGAGGGGGATCTCCTTCGGGCAGACCTTCACGCAGTTCTGCGCCTTGCCGCAGTCCTGGATGCCGCCGGGGCCCATGAGGGCGCGCGTGCGCTCCTCCGCGTTCAGCTTGCCCGTGGGGTGCATGTTGAACAGGCGGGCCTGGCTGATGGGCGCCGCGCCCATGAACTCGTTGTCCAGCGTCACCTGGGGGCACGCCTCCAGGCAGCTGCCGCAGGTGATGCACGTGGACAGCACGTACATCACGGACTGGTCCTTCTGCGACTGGCGCGGGCCGGGGCCCAGGTTGTACGTGCCGTCGACGGGGATCCACCCCTTCACGCGCTTGAGCGACTCGAACATGCGGTCGCGGTCCACGGTGAGGTCGCGCACCACCGGGAACTTCTTCATCGGCTCCAGGGTGATGGGCTGCTGGAGCTTGTCCACCAGGGCGGAGCACGCCATGCGCACCCGGCCGTTGATGTTCATGGCGCAGCTGCCGCACACCTCCTCGAGGCACGCGGAGTCCCACACCACGGGGGCCACCTTCTTGCCCTCCACGGTGACGGGGTTGCGCTGGATCTCCATCAGACAGGAGATGACGTTGGCGCCCTTCGTATAGGGGACCTTGAACTCCTCGAAGTGTCCGGGCTTGTTCGGATCATCCTGCCGCCAGATGCGAAAGGAGATGGTCTTCGAGCTGACGGCGCTGGCCTGTGCGGTGTCCATGGTGCGGCTGCCCTTCCCTTCACTGCCAAATCAGGTGGCGGAAACCCGCGCCAGGGGAAGCGCGCGGGGCCGGAAAGAAAACGAACGCCTTACGCGTACCAGCGGGGCTCGGGGTCCAGCACCGGCGTGGGCAGGTCCTGGTAGGAGATCTGCGGGCCCTCCGGCGAGTACGTGGCGATGGTCGTCTTCGCCCACTTCTCGTGGCGCTTGCGCCACAGGGCCATCCACTCCGGATCCTGGGTCGGATCCTTCACCTTGGGCTCCGGCAGGGAGAAGTCCGGCTTGTAGTGGGCGCCGCGGCTCTCGTCGCGCAGGAGCGCGCTGGTGGCGATGACCTCGCCCAGCTCCAGCATGTTCCACAGCTGGTTGGTGTACGACAGCGCGCGGTTGGCGACCACGCCCGTGTCCAGCACGTTGACGCGGCTCCAGCGGTCCTTCAGCTCGCGCACGCGCTCGATGGTCTTCTTCAGGCGGTCGTTGTAGCGGACGACGGTGCAGTTCTCCGTCATCACCTCGCCCAGCTCCTTGGCGATCTGGTACGGGTTCTCCGCGCCGTTCATCTTCTTGATGGTGGCGAAGCGGTCCTCCCAGTACTTCTTCGCGTCCGCGAAGTACTTCTCCGGCATCGCCGCGGCGCTGGTCGCCTGGCTCTTGGAGAAGGACACCATCGCCGGGCCGCCGATCATGCCGGAGTAGATGCAGGACAGGAGCGAGTTGGCGCCCAGGCGGTTCGCGCCGTGGAAGGCGTAGTCCGCCTCGCCGGCCGCGTACAGGCCGGGGATGCGCGTGCTCTGGTTCACCGGGCTGCCGTCCAGCGGCGTCTGGGTGCGCGGGTCGGCCTCGAAGGAGACGTGCAGGCCGCCCATCGAGTAGTGCATGCCCGGGAAGATGACCATGGGCGTGTGGCGCGGATCATCCCCGACGAACTTCTCGTAGATCTCCATCACGCCCTTGATCTTCGCGTCGAGCGTCTTGGCCGGGATGTGCGTCACGTCCAGGTACACGCCGTCGCGCCCGCCCAGGCCCATGCCCAGGTCGCGGCAGACCATGAAGATCTCGCGCGTCGCCACGTCGCGCGGCACCAGGTTCTTGTACTTGGGGTACTTCTCCTCCAGGAAGTACCAGCGCTCGCTCTCCGGGATGTCCCGGGGGGCGCGCGTGTCGCCCTTCTTGCGGGGTACCCAGACGCGGCCGCCCTCGCCGCGCACGGACTCGCTCATCAGGCGCAGCTTGTCCTCGCCCGGGATGGAGGTGGGGTGCACCTGGATGAACTCGCCGTTGGCGTAGAGCGCGCCTTCCATGTACGCGCGGCCCGCGGCGGTGCCGGTGTTGATGATGGAGTTGGTGGAGCGCCCGAAGACGATGCCCGGACCGCCCGTGGCCAGGCACACCGCCTCCGCGGGGAAGGTGCGGATCTCCATAGTGCGCAGGTCCATGGCCACGCTGCCGATGCAGCGGCCGGACTCGTCCTTCACCATGCCGAGCCACTCCCAGTACTCGTACTTGGTGACCTTGCCCTCCGCCTCATAGCGGCGGACCTGCTCGTCCAGCGCGTAGAGCAGCTGCTGGCCGGTGGTGGCGCCCGCGAAGGCGGTGCGGTTGTGCAGGGTGCCGCCGAAGCGGCGGAAGTCCAGCAGGCCTTCCGGCGTGCGGTTGAACGTCACGCCCATGCGGTCCAGCAGGTAGATGATGCCGGGCGCCGCGTAGCACATGCCCTTCACGGACACCTGCTCCGCGAGGAAGTCGCCGCCGCGCAGCGTGTCCTTCACGTGGATGTCCGGGTGATCACCCTCGCCCTTCGTGTTCACCGCGCCGTTGATGCCGCCCTGGGCGCAGACGGAGTGGGAACGCTTGACGGGGACGAGCGAGAGCACGTCCACCTGGTGACCCGCCTCCGCCAGCTTGATCGTCGTCATCAGCCCGGCGAGACCGCCGCCCACCACCGTGAATCGCGCTGCTGCCGCCATCATCGTCTCCTTGGGCACCGGAAGCCGGGGGGGGTGCCTTCACGGGGGGCCGCTGAAGTCCTGCTTCGCGACGCTGCCCCGCACCCGTGCCAGTGCGAGTCCAACACGCTAGTTAACTTGGAAAAATACCGCCGCAAGGACGGGGGGCCGGGGGATAAGCCCGGATCATTCACGGCATCAGACAGGGCCCGCCAGCAGCATTCCGGCGGGCCCGGTCGACGTCCGGGGACTACAGCTTCACGAGCTCGACGGTGCCCTTGACGGAGGTGAAGGACTTGTTCAGCTCGGCCTTCTCCGCGTCGTTCAGCTCCACCTCGATGATCTTCTCCACGCCGTTCGCGCCGATCTGCGCGGGGACGCCGAAGAAGAAGTCGTTGATGCCGTACTGGCCCTTGAGCAGGGCGGCGGCCGGCAGCACGCGCTTGCGATCGAAGAGGTAGCTCTCCGCCATGGCGATGGAGGAGGACGCCGGGGCGAAGTAGGCGCTGCCCGTCTTGTAGAGGCCCACCAGCTCCGCGCCGCCCTTGCGGGTGCGGTCGATGATGGCGTCCAGCTTGTCCTTGGCGATGAGCTGGGTGAGGGGCACGCCGCCCACGGTGCTGTGGCGCACGAGCGGGACCATGTCGTCGCCGTGGCCGCCGAGCACCAGCGCCTCCACGTCACGGATGGACACGCCCAGGGCCTCGGCCACGAAGCACTTGAAGCGGCTGGTGTCCAGCACGCCCGCCATGCCCACGACCATGTTGTCCTTCAGGCCGGCGATCTTGTGGAGCGCGAACACCATCGCGTCCAGCGGGTTGGCCACGTTGATGACGAAGGCGTCCGGGGCGTGCTGCTTGATGTTGCCCGCCACGTCCTTCATGATCTTCAGGTTGACGTCCAGCAGGTCCTCGCGGGACATGCCGGGCTTGCGGGGCACGCCAGCCGTGATGATGATCACGTCCGAGCCCGCCACGTCCTTCCAGTCCGTGGAGCCGGTGACGCGGCAGTCGTAGCCGTCCACCGCGGACAGCTGGTTGATGTCCAGCGCCTTGCCCTTGACCAGCCCCTCGGCCGCCGGGATGTCGTAGAGCACCACGTCGCCCAGGTTCTTCTGGACCGCCAGCAGCGCCAGGTTGCCGCCGATCTGACCGCCGCCGATGAGGCCGATCTTCTTCTTCTTGTGAGCCATGGTTTCGCCCTCCTGCTTTGGGGTGGGGACTACATGTGCTTGATGATGGCCTGACCGAACTCCGAGCACTTGACCTCGGACACGGTCTCCTTCGTCTCCAGCTTCATCAGGCGCGCGAAGTCGTACGTCACGGTGCGCGCCGCGATGGCCTTGTCCATGCCCTTGATGATCAGGTCCGCGGCCTCGTGCCAGCCCAGGTGGCGGAACATCATCTCACCTGAGAGGATGACGGAGCCCGGGTTCACCTTGTCCTGATCCGCGTACTTGGGCGCGGTGCCGTGGGTGGCCTCGAAGACGGCGTGCCCGGAGACGTAGTTGATGTTGCCGCCCGGCGCGATGCCGATGCCGCCCACCTGCGCCGCGAGCGCGTCCGACAGGTAGTCGCCGTTGAGGTTGAGCGTGGCGATGACGTCGAACTCGTCCGGGCGGGTCAGCACCTGCTGCAGGGTGATGTCCGCGATGGAGTCCTTGACGATGACCTTCCCGGCGGACACCGCGGCCTTCTGCTCGGCGTTGGCGGCGTCCTCACCCTTGGCGGCCTTGGTGGCCTCCCACTGGTCCCAGGTGTAGACCTTGTCACCGAACTCGCGCGCCGCGAGGTCGTAGCCCCACTTGCGGAACGCGCCCTCGGTGAACTTCATGATGTTGCCCTTGTGGACCAGGGTGACGCTCTTGCGCTTGAGGTCCACCGCGTACTGGATGGCCGCGCGCACCAGGCGCTCCGTGCCTTCCTTCGACACGGGCTTGATGCCGATGCCCACGTTCGCGGAGAAGCGGACCTTGCCCGCCTCCTTGGGGAACTCCTGCTTCAGCCAGCCCAGGAACTTCTCCGCCTGCGCGGAGCCGGCCTCGAACTCGATGCCCGCGTAGATGTCCTCCGTGTTCTCACGGAAGATGACCATGTCCACCTTGTCCGGCTGCTTCACCGGGCTGGGCACGCCCTTGAAGTAGCGCACGGGGCGCAGGCAGACGTACAGGTCCAGCATCTGGCGCAGCGCCACGTTCAGGGAGCGGATGCCGCCCCCCACCGGCGTCGTCAGCGGGCCCTTGATGCCCACCAGGTACTCGCGGAACGCGGCGACCGTCTCGTCCGGCAGCCAGTTGTTCACCTGCTTGAAGGACTTCTCGCCGGCCAGCACCTCGTACCAGGAGATCTTCCTCTTGCCGCCGTACGCCTTCTCCACCGCCGCGTCGAACACGGCCTGCGAGGCCTTCCAGATGTCGCGGCCGGTGCCGTCGCCCTCGATGTAGGGGATGATCGGGTTCGCCGGCACGTTCAGCTTGCCGTTCTGCAGGGTGATCTTCTCGCCAGAGGGAGGCGCCATGAACGCAAACTCCTGATTGAGACCGGGGTCTTGAGAGGCGGCGGATAGTCGGGAACCCGCCCCCGGTCGTCAAGGAGTTTGGCCGCGCGTCCCCCTGGGTTCGGTGCCCCCGGGGTGTGCCGCGCTTATCGCAGCCAATGGTCCGGAATGGAGGATCGTTATTCCGGAATTCGGGCGCGGCCTAGAAGCTCGCGAGCCCCGGCGCGGGCAGGAGGACGCGCACCGCCAGCCCCTCCTCCCCGTGCTCCAGCGCGAGCTCGCCGCCCATGGCGTCCACCAGCTCCCGGGCCCGGGCGAGCCGCCGCTGGGGGCTGCCCACGAGCAGGGGCGACAGCGCCACCGAGCGCGCCTCGCGCTCGGACAGGCTCACGCCCGGCATCACCACCTGGAAGCGCGGGCCCTCGTCCCCGAAGTCGTCCGGCGGCTCCACCTCCACCCGCACCGCGGCCGCGTCCGGCGGCGCCACGTCCGCCGCGTGGGCGACGAGCAGCAGGAGGACCTGCTCCAGGCGGCGGCGGCTGACCCGGGCGCGCACGGGCTCCTCGGGGAGCGCCACCGTCACCTCCACGCCGCGCAGCCGCCGCGTCGCGCCGAGCAGCCCCAGCGCGTCGCGCACGCACGCCACCACGTCCACCTGGAAGACGTCCGGCAGGTCCACGGGCTCAAGCCCCTGGGCACCCGAACCGGCCCCCTGCGACCTCTTGACCTCCAGCGCTGCGCTCATTCGCGGCTCCCTTCCCCCAAGCCCAGAAGCACCGACCATAACGGCCACCTCCGACAGTCGTCCATTGCCTGCGCGCCCCGGGTCCTCGCCACTCTTTCGCTCTGTGGAGGGTTACAGGCCTGCGCCACTTTGCTGATAAGGATGTGCACGCTGGGTCCGTCCCGCTCCTCGGAAAACACGCATATATCCGGTCAATTGAGACCCGGGGTGAGTCAGGGCACAGGAAGAAAAAACAGCCCAGGCATATAAATTCGATTTGACTGTTACTGGCGAGTTCCCCAATATGTCGTCCCAGAATCCAGAGCCGTCAGCGTCTCCAGTGAATCAGGGAGGAAGTGTTGTGCTCGCAACATCGCCGACCACCAACGGTACCGCTGCCCGCAAGAGGGGAGTCCTGACGATGGACGGAGGGATCCCGGCGTCCTCGAAGTTCCGGCAGGCGATCGAATTCGGCAGTGGCGACGCGCTGCGCAACGTGATTCCCCTTCCGCCCGCGGAAGCGGCCCTGGACGACTCGGGCTATTCGCTGCACGGCAGCGGCCCCACGGCCATCACCTGCGCGGTGGGCCGGCCGGACGCGGTGCTGGGTGACGTGACGCGGCTGTCCCCGACGGTGGTGTGGGTGGCCCCGCGGCAGCCGCTGGCGGACCCGGCCGAGTCGCGCACCTTCCCGGTGTACCTGGCGTGCAACGGCGCCACGATCGGCCCGCTCAACGGCGCCTTCATCCGGACGGACATGGATGTCCCGAACGCGCCCGTGGGGCTGCAGCTGGTGGGCGTGACGCAGGAGCAGGGCCGGCAGATCCTGGGCCTCCTGGCGGACGCGCTGCGCGAGGGCGTGGCGGAGCCGGCGGCCTCCGCGCTGCCCGTGCAGGACATCATCACGGACCCGGAGCGGATCCGCTCCATCTTCACCGCCATCTGCGCGTCCGGGAACAAGGGCGTGCTGCGCCGCCAGGGCCGGGTGGTGCGCATGGTGCTGGAGCGCTTCCACTCCGCCACGGGCCAGCTGGAGTGGCGCACGGAGGAGGCCACCCCGGACTTCGGCGAGCCGGCGTACGACATCGACGTCATCGGCTACAACTCCGCCTACCGCCTGCGCGTGGAGACGGGCCGGAGCGAGGGGGATCGCCTCTTCACGCCCCTGCCCGAGCAGCTGTTCCGTATCCGGCACCGCTGGCACCGCCGCGTCCCCGCGCCCGCGGGCGTGCACGCGCGCTTCCACCACCCACTCTGGCGGGAGCAGGGGCTGATGCGCCGCGAGGTGCTGGACATCTCCTTCTCCGGCATGTGCATGCGCTGCCAGCCGCAGGACCTGCTCTTCCCGGGTCTGCTGCCGCCCCTCATCGAGCTGGAGCTGGGCGACGGCCAGCGCGTGAGCGTGCGCGGGGAGATCCGCTACGTCAGCGGCATGCGCGCGGACGGCACCGTGATGTGCGGCCTGAGCGTGCTGCCCTACTCCTCCGACGAGGCGCGCTGGGTGCGCTTCGTGTCCCAGACGCTGTCCCCGGCCACACGCACCAGCGAGGGCCTGGTGGATCAGCTGTGGGACCTGTTCAACCGCTCCGGCTTCTTCAGCCTGGGCGGCAGCACCCCGGCGGAGTTCGAGGAGCTGAAGCAGAACTTCGCGTCGCTCGCGAAGCGCGCCGCGGAGGTGCCGCAGCTGTTCTGCAACGCGGTGTGGCCGTCCGAGCGCGGCATCGAGGCGACGCTGTCCTTCACCAAGCCGTACCGCCACGCGTGGCTGGGCCACCAGGTGGCGAAGCGGCCCGGCAAGCCGCCGGCGGGGGTGCAGGAGGCGGGCGCCATCATGCGCGACCTCTACCTGCGCACCTTCGAGCACCCGCAGAGCGACCCGGACTTCCACTGGGTGGTGGCCTACGTGGAGGCCCTCAACCCGTGGATCAACAAGGCGCACGTGAAGTACGCGCAGCGGCAGATGGAGGCCGGCTCGCCCCTGGCGTTCACGCGGAAGATCCAGAAGATGAAGGCCTTCAGCCACGAGCTGACCGGCCGCGTGCACCCGTACAGCGTGGGCCCCGCCACCGCGAGCGAGCTGAGCCTGCTGGCGGCGACCATCTCGCAGCGCTTCCCCGAGTGCTACGTGCAGTCGTTGGACCTCACGCGCGACCGGCTGGACATGGGGCCCGTGACGGCGAAGTGGAAGAGCTACGGCATGGAGCGCGAGCGCACCGTCCTGGTCGCGCGCCGGGACGGCGTCCCCTGCGCCGCCGCCGTGGTGGAGCTGGGCCAGCTGGGCGCGAACCTCTTCCGCCTGCTGGACAACACGCGCCTGTTCCCGCTGCTGGAGGATGGGACGCGCGCGTACTCGGCGCTCCTGGACGCGGCCCGCCGCTGGTACGCCGAGCGCAACCGCCCCTCCTTCCTCTACCTGCGCGAGGACGAGGGCGGCGACTACATCCAGGAGTGCGGCCTGCACGACGGCCCGGATCCCTACCTGTGGATCATCTCCTCCAAGCTCGTCCCGGACTTCCTGGAGCACATCAGCGAACTCACCATCGGGCGCCGTGGTGCCCATTCCCGTTGAGGATCCCCCCATGACCAAGCCCCTCGTCGAAGAGCAGTACCTCCCCCACGTCGCCGACGTCCGCCACCTGCTGGCCACCGGCCCCCACGTGTCGACGCTGCTGGATCCGAACGTGGATCCCGCCCTCCTGGAGGCCTTCCTCATCCAGCTGTGTGCCCTGGGCGTCTACATGACGGAGCCCGTGGACGGGTGGATCCGCCGCGCCGGTGAGGCCTGTGTGAAGGTGGGCATGGTGGAGGTGGGCGAGAAGCTGATCACCCACGCCAAGCACGAGGCCGGGCACCACCTGATGATGGTGGAGGACACGAAGAACCTGGTGGCCAGTTGGAACGCGCGCCGCTTTCCCAAGCTGGACGCGGAGGCCCTGATGGCCCAGGCCCCCACCCAGGCCATGCAGGAGTACCGGCAGATCCACGAGGACACCATCGCCAGCGCCATGCCGGGCGGCCAGGTGGCCATCGAGTACGAGATCGAGAACCTGTCCGTGGTGTTCGCGCCCCGGCTCATCGAGCAGTGCAAGCGCGTGCTGGGCCCGGACGTGATGAACTCGCTGTCGTTCATCAAGGAGCACGTGGAGCTGGACGTGGGCCACACGGCGCTCAACGAGGTCATGCTCAACAAGCTGCTCAGCCAGAAGCCCGAGCACGCGGCGACCATCGCGAAGACGGGCGCCCGGGCCCTGGACATCTACCTGCGCTTCTACGGCGACTGCATGGCGAAGGCGAAGCAGCTGCTCCAGTCCGCCGCCGCCTGAGGCCTCAGGCCCCCAGCTGCGCCGCGCGGCGCGAACCGCGGCTGCTCCAACGCGTGAGCGGACGGACGGCCTGCTTCAGCGCCGCGTGGACCTGCGCGACCCCCGCCTGGTTCGTGGCCGCGTAGACGTAGCGGTCCGGGCGGAGGACGACCAGGTCCGAGCCGTGCTGGGCGAACCACTCACCCAGCTTGCCCTCCAGGTCCACCACCTCGCCGGAGCGGCCCGCGCCGGAGCGCGCCGCCGGCGCCACGGACAGCCACACGCCGCCCATATCCTCCGCCATCGCCCTGGCGGCCTGCTGGACCTCCGCGGGCGCGCCCGGCCGCGTCAGCACGGCGAAGCGGTGGCCGATGACGTCATCCAGCGGGCGCTCCCCCTCCTCGCCGTGCTCCACGCGCGGCTGCGGGAAGTAGGCGCCCTCCGCCGCCTGCTTGGACCTGCCGCGCTTGCCGCCGAAGAGGAACCCCTCCGCGAGGAAGAGGTTCGGCTTCATCTTGTACTCGCGGATGAAGGGGCCGGTGACCGGCATGTGGTACAGCAGCTTGATGAAGGCGTTGCGCGCGCGGGCCATGAACGGGCCGCCCGACGACAGCATCGAGCCCAGCGAGTCCGACAGGCGCATCATCTCCGCGGCGTGCGGCCGGCGCTCCACCTCGTAGGTGTCCAGCAGCGACGCGTCCGCCGCGCCGCCCAGCACGTACGCCAGCTTCCAGGTGAGGTTCGCCGCGTCGCGCAGGCCGGAGCACAGGCCCTGCCCCAGGAACGGGGGCATCAGGTGCGCCGCGTCGCCGAGCAGGAACACCCGGCCCACCCGCCACTTCTCCGCCATGCGGCTGTGGTAGGCGTAGAGGTTGACGCTCTTCACCTTCACGGTGTCCGGGTCGATGAACGGGGCGATGATGCCGCGCACGTACTCGGGCGTCTTCACGTACTCCAGATCCTGGCCCGGCTTCACCACCGTGTCGAAGCGCATCTCGTCGTGCGCGGTGCGCGTCACGATGCCCACGCGCTCCGGGCCGCAGGGGTAGTAGGTGAAGTCCGGCGCGGACGACGGCGTCTCCACGGAGATGGCCAGCGCGTGCTCCAGCGCCGTGGTGCCCTCCAGCTTCAGGCCCAGCCGGCGGCGGATGCTGCTCTTGGCGCCGTCGCACGCCAGCAGGTAGCGCGCGCGCACCGTCACGGTGCGGTTGGCGACGTTGTCCTTCACGCGCACGGACACGCCGTCGTCGTCCTGCATGAAGGACTCGACCTCGTGGCCGCGCCACAGGGTGACGTGCGCGAAGCGCTCGAGGCCGCGGTGCAGCGACGCCTCCAGGCGCGGCTGGTTGAAGAGCGCGCCGATGTAGTGGCCGTTGGGGCGCTCCACCTTGGTGAAGTCCACCTCGGCGAGCATCCGCATCTCGTCGTCCACGTAGGTCATCTTCAGGCACGGGTGGAAGCCCGGCCCCAGCTCGCCCGTGAGGCCCACGGCCTGGAAGATGCGCTGCGCTTCATCGTCCGCGTTGATGGCGCGGGACTGCGTATGCGCGGTGGTCTCCTTCTCGATGACCACGGTGCGCAGCCCGTACTGCCCGAGCAGGTTCGCCGCCATGGCACCCACCGGGCCGCTTCCGACGACGATCACATCAACAGATTCCGGAGCCATTACTCCCTCCCGTTGTGTGCGAGCTGATCCGCTTTGAACCGTGCGACCGGACGACCGAAGCCCCCCTCGGTCGTAAGTAATAATACCTATAAACACCGGCAACCCCACCCCCGAGACACTGTTTTCAGCGTGCTCCCGGTTGCCGCCCCCCGAGTCAAAATCACCCGGTCCGCGCCCTTCCGACCGCCTGCTAATCAAACGCACCCCTCCAGAAACCTTGCGGCCGCGGATCATTCTCCACGGCGCATGTCTGGCTTTCTGGCTGTGTTTTCCTGCAACGCTTCAAAGTTTCGTGATGGCGGCAGGGAATCGAGGGTTTGTTCGGATTCCAGGGGCAGCGGATGTGTGCCAATGCCCCTGGAAGGCGCCCCTTGTACGTCGGTCGGGACTGGGCGACAGTGCTGGAGTTTCCTTCCCCCCGAGCCCCTTGGAGCGCCCAGCGATTATGCCCCGACTGCAACTTTTTGAATTAGAGGATCAGCCCTGGTTCCCGAAGGTGCTGCGTCGGGGGGTGACGGACTTCCTGGCGTTCGTGTGGAGCCTGTCGGACGACCGCTATTCGGAGTTCGTGAAGCGGCTCAAGGTCGCGATGGAGGCGATGGGGGAGACGCAGCTGCTGGACATGGCGTCGGGCAGCGCGGGGCCGGTGCCGAAGCTGATTGAGATGCTGGAGACGCAGGAGGGCTACAAGGCGACGGCGCTCCTGACGGACCTGTACCCGGAGGTCTCCGCGTTCGAGAAGGCGAAGGCGGCGAACCCGGGCCGCATCGACTATGTGACGACGCCCGTGGACGCGACGGCGGTGCCCGCGACGTACAAGGGCTTCCGCATCATGTGCAACTCGTTCCACCACCTGCCGCCGGACATGGCGCGCAAGGTGCTGGCGGACGCGGTGGCCCAGCGCCGGGGCATCGCCATCATGGAGCTGGTGGAGCGGCGCGGGCCGGCCATCGCGATGACCGCGGCGGCGCTGATCAACGTGCCGCTGACGACGCCGTTCATCCGCCCCATCCGCGCGGATCGGCTCGCCCTCACCTACCTCATGCCGCTCATCCCCATCGCGGCGGCGTTCGACGGCGTGGTGTCCTGTCTGCGCACGTACTCCGTGGAGGAGATGCGCGAGCTCACCCACGGCCTGAGCGACGACTACGTCTGGGAGATCGACCGGCTCACCAACCCGGGGAACCCCTTCGGCCTGATGATGCTCATTGGCCGACCTGCCCATCCCTCGCAGGCCTGAGCGGGGTGTCAGCAGGAGGTCACTGACGCCCCGGGCCGACGCGGGGCGTCGTGATTTCCAGGTTTGAAGTGGCTTCAATGGCCGCTCCTTCAAGGAGGAGCAGGCTCATGGAATGGCTCGAATTCAAGCGCTGGTCACCCGAAGTCCAGCATGCGCTGGCACTGCAGGCGGCCCGGTTGGGCCAGACGGCGATGCACGCCGAGCCGCCGCGGCCAGCCACGACGACGGTCTCGGCGCACCGCCTGTGCACGCTGCTGCGCCAGTACCCGCGCACCAACCCCTGGGGACACCCCGCGTCGGAGTGCTGAGGCGCGGCTGAGGTGCCCGCCCCGTCCGTGGGAGCACCACGGGCGGGACGGGAGCGAGGGGACGTTCAGGCCCCGGCAGGGGTCCAGGACACGCGCAGGTGCTGGATGGAGCGGATGGTCAGCGACTGCGTGGTGCCGAAGTCCGGGTTCTCCTCCAGGCGCGGGTCCGCGAGCTGATCCAGCAGCAGGTTGGTGGCGATCTGCGCCTCCAGCCGGGCCAGCGGCGCCCCGATGCAGAAGTGGATGCCCCGGCCGAAGCCCAGGTGCGTCGGGTGGTGCCGGTTGATGTCGAAGTGGTCCCCGTCCGGGAGCAGCGAGGCGTCACGGCTTCCGGACGCGTAGAGCAGGAGCAGCCGCGAGCCCTTGGGCAGCGCGACGCCCGCCAGCTCCACGTCCTCCGTGGTGGTGCGGATCATCCCGTGCGCCACCGAGTCGAAGCGCAGCGTCTCCTCGATGAGGTGCGGCACCAGCGAGCGGTCCTCGCGCAGCCGCTGCCAGAGCCCGGGCTGGAGCAGGGCCTGCTTCCAGCACTGGGCGAGCAGCGCCGTGGTCGTCTCATGGCCCGCGGCCAGCATGCTGCCGGCGATGGCGATGATCAGCTCCGGCAGCGTGAGCGCTTCGCCGTCCGCGTCGGTGGTGACCAGGTAGCTGCTCAGGTCGTCGCGGGGCTCGTCCTCGCGGGCGCGGATGAGGCGGGCGACGTAGTGCTGGAAGGTGACCCAGCTGCGAGCGAGCGGCGGCTGCTCCTCCGGCGGGACGCGGGTGAAGATCATCCGGAAGAAGTCGTCGCACCAGCGCTTGATGTCCGCCATGTCCTCCTGGGGCACGCCCACCATGCCGAGGATGACCCGCACGGGCAGCGGGTACGCGAACTCGGTCACCAGGTCCGCGTGTCCCCGGCGCGCGAAGGCCTGGACGAGCTCCTCGGCGACGGCGCGGATGGGGCCCTCCTGCGCGGCGATGCGCTGGGCGGAGAAGCCGCGCCCCAGCAGCTTGCGCAAGCGGGTGTGCGCGGGCGGATCCGAGTTGATCAGGCTGTCCGCGAGGGGATAGCCCTCGGCGAGCACCGAGAGCGTCTGCGGGGACAGCACCGAGCCCATGTTGCCCAGATCCGCCGACGAGTAGCGCGTCGGATCCTTCAGCACGTGGCAGATGTCGTCGTAGCGGCTCACCAGCCACATCCCCAGCATGGGGTTGTAGCTGACGGGCGCGTCCTGCCTCAGTTGCGCATAGAACGGATGCGGGTCTTCGACGTGTGGTCCCGCGAACGGGTTGTACTGCGCGCCCAGATGGGGGCACTTCATGGCGCCAACGGCCCTGTTGGCGTGCGCGTCGATAGGGATCGCCTCGGACTGCCCTTCCACCTTCACTGCTTCCACTGCGGTACTCACCGTGAGCTTCCTCTCAGGATCCCCCCACAGCGGAATATTATATCCCAACCTGATAGGTCTTCTCAGCGAGTCCTGCGAACCCCACCCATCATGGAAACAGGGCTTTCACGACCCTGGCTGATACGTCGGATGAGGCAGGGCGAGCTTTCGGAGCGCGGGGCGCTCCACCTTGCTCATGGCGTTACGAGGCAATGTTTCAAGTGCAACAAAACGCGTGGGCACCTTGAAGCGCGCGAGCGACTGGCGACACCACGCGTCCAGGTCTCCGGGCAGCGCGTGGCCGGGGCGCGGGACGACGAAGGCGACGGGGACCTCGCCCCAGTGCGGATCCGGCACGCCGACGACCGCGGACTCGAGGATGGCGGGGTGGTTGGCGAGGACGGCCTCGATCTCCGCCGGGTAGAGGTTCTCCCCTCCCCTCACGATGAGGTCCGTGCGGCGCGACAGGAGCGTGAGGCGCCCCTTCTCGTCCAGGACGCCCACGTCGCGGGTCCGCAGCCAGCCGTCGTGGAAGGCCTCGCGCGTGGCGTCGCGCTGGCGCCAGTAGCGGGCCATGAGGGTGGGGCCGCGGACCTCCACGTCCCCCTCCTGTCCTTCCCCCAGCGGCGCGCCGTCCGGCCCGACGATGCGAACCTCCAGCCCTGGCAAGGGCGGGCCCGCGGTGCGGCCGTCCGCTTCCGTGGGGCGCTCGGTGGCGACCTGGGAGCAGGCCTCGGTGAGGCCGTAGGTCTGGAGGGCCAGGAGCCCCGCGGCCCGGGCCCGCGTGAGCAGCGCCGTGGGGACGGGACCGCCGCCGATGAGGGCGCACTGGAACGTGCCGGGCAGCTTGCGGTCGTGCCTCGCGTCGAGCACGCGCTCCAGCGTGGTGGCGACGAAGCTGGCGTGGGATGCGCCCTCCGTGTCGATGGCGCGGTTGACGGCGTCCGCGTCGAAGCGATCGTGCAGGAGGAGGCAGCCGCCCTCGTACGCGGTGCGCGTGAGCATGGCCAGCCCCCCCACGTGGAACAGGGGCAGCGTGCCCAACCAGCGCGGCGCGGGGTGCGCGCCCAGGTTCGCGGCGGAGGCCCGGCACGAGGCGCGGAAGGCCCCTTCGGTGAGCACGGCCCCCTTGGGCCTGCCCGTCGTTCCGCTGGTGAAGAGGATGACCCGGGCCGTGTCCGCGTCCCAGGCGCGGGCGGCCACGGAGCCGGCAGCGACACCGTTGGGAAATGACTCCAGGCGCTCCGCTTCGGGAAGCCGGTCGCGCAGGGGGTCGAGCGCCAGCGTGAGCCGGGGCTCGACGTCTTCCAGCAGGGGCCGTAGCTCCGCCGGGGTGAGCCGGGCGTTGAGCGGCGCGAACAACGCGCCCAGCCGCCCGAGGGCCCAGAAGAGGAACGTCACCGCCGGGTGACTCGTGGACAGCAGCGCCACGCGGTCCCCCTGCCCCACTCCGCGAGCGTCCAGCGCGGCGGTCCAACGCGCCACCTCCGCGTCCAGCGCGCGGAAGGTCCAGGTCTGTCCGGCGAAGCGCAGCGCCTCCGCGTCGGGGGACAGACGCGCGCCTTCGCGGATGGGACAGTCGTAGGTCATGGCCTCGCTCCTCCGAGGAGATGTATCCGCCTTGGCCGTCGCGGGCCTTCGCATACCGTCGTGGATGCGAAGGGCTCAGTGTCCGCGGCCGAGGCCCGGGTCCAGCCCCAACCCAGGCAGGTCGCGCAGCCGCACGAGCCCCTGCTGGGGGTGATACGGATGCTCCTTCGGCTCGTCCGCGAACAGCCGCCCCACGGCGAGCCCGGAGGCCAGCTCCCCCGACGGCAGCGCCGAGGCCAGGTGCGCGGCGCCCGCGCGGGCGACCACGCCGTCGATGGAGCTGGTGACGTAGGCGTGCATGCCCAGGTGGGCGGCTCGCAGCGCCACCACCATGGAGGGGAGCAGTCCCCCGAGCACCATCGGCTTGAGCACCACCGCGCCCACCGCGGGCCCACCGCCCAGGTCCATCGTGAGGAGCGTGCGCACGGCGGGGGGCGTGGCGAGCGTCTCATCCGCGGCGATGATGCACGGCGCGCGGCGCTGCACCCGCCACAGCGCCTGCAAATCCTCCGGCGGCGTGGGCTGCTCCACCAGCTCCAGGTCATACCAGCCCAGCCGGTCCAACGCGCGGTTGGCCTCGGGCTCCGACCAGCCACCGTTCGCGTCCAGGCGCAGGCGCACGCGCGGCCCCACCGCCTCGCGCACGGCGCGGACCCGGGCTTCATCCGCGTCCAGCGAGCGGCCCGCGACCTTCAGCTTCAGCGTCTGATAGCCCTCGTCCGCCGCGGCCCGCGCTTCGCGCGCCAGCACCTCGGGGTCCTCGGCGCTCAGGAGCGCGTTCACGAAGACGTCCTGTCGCGCCTCCTCCGCGAGCAGCCAGCACAGGGGCACGCCCTTGCGCTGGGCCACCAGGTCCAGCAGCGCCAGCTCCAGGCCGTGCTGCGCGGCGGGGACGGGCCCGTCGGTGTCGAGGCCCCGGAGCCGCGCGCCGCGCTGACGCACCTCTTCACTGGCCGACGGCACGAGCGTGGCTTCGACGCCCTCGATGCTGTCCTCCAGCGTCTGGCCCTTGAGGGCGTTCAGCCACCCGCGAAGCACCGTGTGCGTGGTGGACAGGGACTCCGTGCCGAACTCGGGCAATGGCATCGCCTCGCCCTGCCCCATGTGGCCCTCGTCGTCCCACAGCCGCACGAGGAACCCGTCGCGCGTGGCGTAGGTGCCCCTCGCCGTCTTCAGGGGCTGGGCCAGCGCGAGGTGCAGCGGCGTGAGCGTCGCGTCGGTGATGCGCATGACGCTCCTTCAGCGCAGGTACAGGCCCACCGCGAACAGCAGCCCGAAGATCATCTGGAGCCGCGCCGTCCCGCCCAGCGCCGGGTTGAGCGCCGCGCCCTCGGCCTTGAGCATCAGCTTCAGCGGCGGCACCGCCAGCGGCAGGCTCAGGAGCGGCAGGAAGACCCAGGCGCTCGCGTAGCCCCTGGCGAACAGCACGAACGGCGTGGCGTACGAGGCGACGAGCAGCAGCACGTACTCCGCGCGGCCGAAGCCCTCTCCGAAGCGCACCGCCAGCGTGCGCTTGCCGGCCTTCACGTCCGTGCTCGCGTCGCGCTGGTTGTTCACCACGATGAGACACGTGCCGATGGCGCCCACCGGCAGCGACACCCACCAGGCCGCGGGGCCCACGACGCCGGCCTGCACGTAGTACGTACCCGTCACCGCGACGATGCCGAAGAAGATGAGCACGAACAGGTCGCCCAGCCCGAGATAGGCCAGCGGAAACGGGCCGCCCGTATACGCATAGCCGCACACCAGCGAGGCCACGCCGATGAACACGATGGGCCAGCCGCCCACCGCCACCAGGTACAGTCCCACCAGCGTCGCCAGCGCGAAGCACCCGAGTCCGCCCAGCAGCACCGTGCCCGGCGCGATGAGCCCGCTCTGCGTCACGCGCCTGGGCCCCAGGCGCTCCTCGGTGTCCGCGCCCTTCTTGTAGTCGTAGAAGTCGTTGATGAAGTTGGTGCCGATCTGGATCAGCACTGCGCCCAGCAGCGCCGCGAGCGCGGGCCCCAGGCGCCCCACGCCGTCACCGTATGCGAGCGCCGTGGCCACCAGCACCGGCACCGCGCCCGCCGTCAGCGTCTTCGGACGCACGGCCATCAGCCACGTCTTCAGCGTGGGCTTGGGACGCGCGGCATCGGGGGGGGTGCTCACCAGGGTTGTCACGAGTGGGTCGCCTCTCGCGCCAGGATGGCGTGTTCGAACTGAGGCGCTTCGTACCAGGGCGTCTGGAGGAACGAGAGCACTTCTCGCACGTACTCCTCCGGCGCCTCCAGGTGCGGGGCGTGGGTGACCCCGGCGAACGCGTGGCGCCACACCACCGGCAGCTCCGCCGCCATGCGCCGCGCCAGGTTCGTGAACTTCACGTCCTGGTCGCCCGTGAGCAGCAGCGTGGGCAGCCGCTGACGGTGCAGCGCCGGCCAGTAGTCCGGCTGGACGCCCAGCCCCAGGGTCTCCAGCGCGCCAATGAGCCCCTCCGCCGTGCACGCCTTGCGGCGCTCGCGCAGCGCGGCCTGCGCCGGCTCCGGCAGGCGGCGCAGGCCGTCGAAGAGGGGCAGCGCCTCCCAGCGCTCCACGAAGGCGTCCACGCCCCTGGCGCGGAGGAGGTCCACGAGCTTGCCGTCCGCCTCGCGCCGCTCGGAGCGCTCCTGGCGGCGGTGCAGCCCGGGCGAGCCGCTCTCCATGATGAGCCGGCCGAAGCACTCCGGCGCGCGCACCGCGGCGCCCAGCGCCACCCGCGCGCCCTGCGAGTAGCCGAGCAGATCCACGTGGCCGCCCAGTTCGCGCGCCAGTCGCACCACGGCGTCCACCGTCTCCAGGAAGCCGTCGCGTCCCGTCTTCTCCGGCAGCGGCGTGCGGCCGTGGCCGGGCAGGTCCACCGCCACCACGCGCACGGAGCGGCCCAGCAGCGGGCGCAGGTGCGCGAACGAAGCGGCGCTGCCGGTGAAGCCGTGCAGCGCCAGGAGCGTATGGGGGCCTTCACCCCAGCTGTCGTAAGCGAGCGTCACGCCCATGATCCTTCTCCCAGTGCGGTGGCCATCCGCGTGAAGAGGTGTCGGTGCGCGTCCACGTTGGTGGCCCGGTCCACCACGACCTCCACCAGATGGAGCCCGCCCTCCAGCCCGGTGCGCACCGCCGCGCGCAGGGCCGCGGGCGTCGTGGGCCGCTCGAAGCGGGCGCCCGCGAGCGCCGCCGCGTGCGACAGGTCCGCGCCATGCGGCGTGCCGAAGAGGGCCTCGAACTCGTCCACCTTCGCCACCTGCGCGAGCGGCAGGAAGGAGAAGATGCCGCCGCCGTCGTTGTTCACCACCACGACCGTCAGCGGCACGCGCGCCCGCGCCGCCGTGACGAGCCCGCCCACGTCGTGCAGGAGCGCCAGGTCCCCGGACAGGAGCACCGCGGGCCGCTCCGCCGCCGCGGCCATGCCCGCCGCGCTGGACACGATGCCGTCGATGCCGTTGGCGCCGCGGTTCGCCAGCACGCGCAGCGGCACGCCACCGCCGTGCGCGAACGCGTCCACCGCGCGGATGGGCATGCTGCTGGACACGAAGAAGAGCGCGTTCTCCGGCAGCGCCGCCACCACCTCGCGGGCCAGCCGGGGCTCGGTCAGCGCGTCCTGCTGTTCGCCCAGCGCCACCTCCAGCGCGTTGCGGACCACGCGCTCCGCGTTCATGAAGTCCTGCGACCAGCGGCCGGGGCCTCGCGACAGCCCTTCCGCCAGCGCGCGGCACGCGAGCACCGCGTTGCCCTCCACCACCCGGGTCGCCCGGTGCGCCGGGTCGTACAGCGCGCCCTCGTCACTGAAGACGGTGATGTCCGCCCCGGAGGTGTCCAGCCACTGCTGCGGCGACTTGGGCGTCAGGCCCCCGCCGAAGCGCAGCACCACCTCCGGCACGTGGCTCCGCACGAAGGGCTCGTGGCGGAGGAGCGCGTCGTAGAGCGACACGGTCAGCGGGCCGCCGCCATAGCGCGCCTGCGACGTGGCCTCCGCGAGCACCGGGTAGCCGGTCGCCAGGCTCAGCGCGGCGATGGCCTCCGCGAAGCCGTCGTCCTCGTCGCGCGGACCACACACGATGACGCCGCGCTCGGTGGCGGCGATGCTCGCGCGCACGGCGTCCAGCGCCGCCGGGTCCGGGGCCCGCGAGGACGGCAGGATGCGGGTGATGGGAGCGTCCGGGCGCCCCTCCCTCGCGAGCGCCGTCAGCTTCTCCGCGCCGAAGTCCTGCGCGATGGGCGCCAGCGGCTCCCGGAACGGCACGTTGAGCTGCACGGCCCCTCGGGGCGCGCGGCACGCGGCGCTCACCGCCCGGGCGGCCGTGGCCCGCAGGTGCGCGATGGCGGCGCTGTTCGCCTCGGGCATCCCCACGTCCGCGAACAGCCGCGCGAAGTCGCCGTAGAAGCGCGCCTGGGGCACCGTCTGCGGCGCGCCCCAGCCCTGGAGCTCCAGCGGCCGGTCCGCCGTGAGGATGACCAGCGGCACCTGGGCCATGGCGGCCTCGATGACGGCCGGGAAGAAGTGCGCGCCCGCGGAGCCGCTCGTCGCCACCAGCACCACCGGCTGACGCGACTGCTTCGCCATGCCCAGCGCGAAGAAGCCCGCGCTCCGCTCGTCGATGACGGACCAGACCCGCAGGCCCGGGGTGTGCGCGCACGCGAGCGCCAGCGGCGACGAACGGGAGCCCGGACACACCACCGCGTGCCGGACGCCGCCCCGCACCAGTTCCTCCAGCAGCGCACGCGACCACAGCACGTTGAGGTTGGCGTCCAGGGACATCACTGGCCCCCCAGCGCGCGCAGCATGGCCAGACTCTTCATCTCGGTCTCCCGCCACTCGGACTCCGCGCTGGAGCCCGCGACGATGCCCGCGCCCACGAAGAGCCGGGCCTTCGCCCCGCGCACCAGCGCCGAGCGCAACGCCACCACCAGGTGCGCCCGCCCGGGGCCCACCCAGCCCACCGGACCCGCGTACCAACCCCGGTCCAACGACTCGTGCTCCACCAGGAACGACAGCGCGCGCTCGCGCGGCGTGCCGCCCACCGCCGGCGTGGGGTGCAGCGCGGTGACGACGCGCGCCGTGTCCACGCCGTCCGCCAGCTCCGCGCGGATGCCCGTGCGCAGGTGCACCACGTTCTTCAGGGCGAGCACCGAAGGCTGCGCGTCCGCGGACACGCTCGCCGCCACCGGAGTCAGCGCCTGGAGGATGTAGCGCACCACCGCCTCATGCTCGCGCCGGTCCTTGTCGCTGGCGTCCAGCGCCTCCGCGCCCCCCGGCGCCGCGGACCCCGCCAGCGCCTCCGTCTCCAGCCGCCGCCCGTCCACCCGGCACAGCGTCTCCGGCGTCGCGCCCAGGAAGCCCGTGCCGTCCGGCGCGCGGAAGAGGAACGTCGCGCAGCGCGGGTTCTGCTCGCGCAGCCGCGCCAGGACATCCACCACGTCGAAGGGCTCCGGCCCCTCCGCCTCCAGCGCCCGCGCCAGCACCACCTTGTGCAACTGGCCCGCGCCAATGGCCTCCACCGCTCGGTCCACCAGCGCCTCGAAGTCCGGCCGGGACGAGGCCGTGCGCAGCGCCACCGGCGCCCCCACCGGGTGCCGGAACGACGAAGGGAAGGACGTCCGCACGCGCTCCAGGCGCGAGCGCACCACGTCCTCCGCGCCCGGCCCCTCCGGCGCGAACACGGCGGCCGCCAGCGCGGGGCCCTCGCGCCACACCAGCACCTCCGGCAGCGTCCAGCGCGCGAGGCCATGCGAGCGCCACGCGCCATCCACCGGCGCCGTGGGGCTGAAGCGCATCCCGCCGAACCAGGGGCCCGGCACCACGGGCGACGCCGCGTCCAGCCACCGCACGCGGTCGTCGCCGAGCGCGCCCAGCACCGCCGGCAGCTCTCCCGGCGCATGCGCTTCGAGCACCCCGGCCGCGCCCCAGCCCGCCGCCGCCTCGCGCGCCACCGGCCGCTCCCAATACACCGAGGGAGCCCCGAGGCCGTCCGCCCCAGCCAGCGGATCCACACCGGGCAGGGGAATCATCCCGGCGACCCATCGTGGGCCCTCAGCGGGACTGAGCGGCGTCATCAGCCATTCTCCTGCACCTCGGGGGATGCGAGTGACATCACCTTCGATTGTCTTCTAAGCGATCTCGGCTATACATGCACCAAGGAGTTCAAAACCGCTTGAACTCCATGAAACACGAATTCCTGCAACTCCAGCGAAGGGGAGCCGCCGTGGGAGCCCAGCAACCAGACAGCCCAGCCGGGCGGCGTGACCCGGGCGCACACCGCGTGCTGCGCGCGGCGCGTCCGGAGGGCACGCGCGTGCAGGTGGGAGGCGTGGAGGTGGGCGGGCCCGGCTTCGTGGTGATGGCCGGGCCGTGCGCGGTGGAGGGCGCGGAGCAGCTGGAGCTGGCGGCCCGCGCGGTGGCGCAGGCGGGGGCGCACCTGCTGCGAGGAGGCGTGTTCAAGCCGCGCACCAGTCCGTACGCGTTCCAGGGCATGGGGGAGCCGGGGCTGAAGCTGTTGGTGGACGCCGGCAGACGGCACGGCCTCCCCATCATCAGCGAGGTGATGGAGACGGAGCAACTGCCCCTCATGGTGGAGCACTCGGACGTGCTCCAGGTGGGCGCGCGGAACATGCAGAACTTCGGGCTCCTGCGCGCGCTGGGCAGGCTGCGCAAGCCGGTGCTGCTCAAGCGCGGGCTGTCCGCCACGGTGCAGGAGTGGCTCAACGCCGCCGAGTACATCCTGGCGGGGGGCAACGAGCAGGTGATGCTGTGCGAGCGCGGCATCCGCACCTTCGAGTCCGCGATGCGCAACACGCTGGACCTGGCCGCGGTGGCGTGGGCGAAGGAGCGCACGCACCTGCCCGTCATCGTGGACCCGTCGCACGCCACGGGCATCCCGTCCCTCATCGCTCCCATGTCGCTGGCGGCGGCGGCCTGCGGGGCGGATGGATTGTTGATTGAAGTCCACCCCCGGCCGGAGCAGGCATTGTGCGACGGGCAGCAGGCCCTGTCGCCTGGGGACTTCGCTACGTTGATGCAACGGCTGCCGGGCGTGCTCGCCGCGGTGGACCGTCACCTTTGGACGCCGGCGGGGCCGGCAAAACAGATCGCGGAGGCGCGATGAGCACCGAAGTGCGTCAGATGTTCTCCTCCATCGCCACGCGCTACGACGTGACGAATGAAGTCCTCTCCTTCGGCGTGCACCGGCTGTGGCGGCGCACGGCGGTGAAGCTCAGCGGCGCGAAGGCCGGCAGCCAGGTGCTGGACTGCGCCACCGGCACGGGCGACCTGGCGCTGTCGTTCAAGCGCAAGGTGGGGGCCTCGGGCCGCGTGGTGGGTACGGACTTCTGCCCGGAGATGCTGGAGAGCGCGCCGGCGAAGGCGGCCAAGGCGGGCCTGGACGTGGAGTTCCAGGTGCAGGACGCCATGGCGCTCACCTTCCCGGACAACACCTTCGACGTGGCGTCCATCTCCTTCGGCATCCGCAACGTGGATGATCCGGTGAAGTGCCTCCAGGAGATGGCGCGCGTGGTGCGCCCCGGAGGCCGCGTGGTGGTGCTGGAGTTCGGCCAGCCCACGGGCCCGTACGGGGCGCTGTTCCGCTTCTACAGCAAGACGGTGATGCCTGCGATTGGCGGCCTGCTCACGGGCAACCGCGCGGCGTACCAGTACCTGCCCCGCACCGCCGCGGCCTTCCCCGCCGGCGACCGCTTCCTCTCCCTGATGGACCAGGCCGGCGCCTACTCCGAGCGCGCCGCCCACCCCCTGCTGTTTGGAACCGCCTACGTCTATGTCGGCACCGTCCGTTGAGGCCCGCCGCGCCCTCGTCTCCCAGGTCGTCGCGTCGGTAGACCCCAGACTCCGGCAGGCGCTCCAGGGGGCGCTCTCGTCCCCGGGGCCCGGCCCCCGCCCCGCAGACCCGCAGACCGTGGTCATCGCGGGGCACCGCGCCGCCGGCAAGTCGCGGCTGTTGCCGCTCGTGTCGCGGCTGCTCGGCAGGACCGGGCTGGATCTGGACGCGGAGCTGGAGCGCCGGCACGGGCGCCCGCTGCGCTCCTGGGTCGCCGAGTCCCCCACCACCTTCCGGGCCGCCGAGCGCGAGACGCTGGGCCTGCTGCCCGCGGGCAGCGTGGTGGCGGTGGGCGGCGGCTTCCTGTCGCACCATCCGGAGGCGCTCGCGGGGCACTTCACGCTCGTCGTCCCCGTCACCTTCGCCACGTACCGCGAGCGGCTGCTGGCGGACACCACGCGCCCGCGGCTGCGCACGGACGTGTCGCTGGAGGAGGAGCTGCACTCGCTGTTCCACGAGCGCGAGGCGCTGCACGCCCGCGTCCCCACCATCTCCCTGGCGGACTTCCTCCGGGGCTGTCTTGCCCAGGAGCCCGCCTGATGGCCACCCGGCGCATCATCACCCTGCCCCCCACGCTCACCGGCGCGGACGCCGCGGCCTTCGCGCGCGACGGCCTCCAGCGCGGCGCGGACGTCATCGAGGTGCGGACCGACCTGCACGCGCCCGGCGACATCGACCCGGAGGCGCTCGCGCGCGCGATGCCGCTGCTCGTCTCCGAGCGAGGCAGGCCGCTGCCCGCCCCGTGGCTCCAGGCCGCGTGGCGCGTGGACCGCGACGTGGAGCGTGCGCAGGACATGGACGCGCCGCCCGGGAAGCTGCTCGCGTCGCACCACGCGGAAGGGCCGCTGACGACGGAGGAGGCGCTCCGTCGCTGGTCGCGCCCCATCCCTCCGGATGCGCTGGTGAAGCACGTGGAGCCCATGGATGGGCCCGCGCACCTGGACGTGCTGCTGGAGACCCAGGCGCGGCTGGCCCAGCGCTTCGGCGCCGAGCGCGTCACCGTGCTGGGCATGGGGCCCGTCGCCATCCCGGCGCGCGCGGTGCTCTCGCGCCGGAACGGGCTGGAGTACGTGGCCATGGGCGGCCCGTGGACGGCGGCCCCGGGGCAGCGCCTGCTGGACGACGTCGTGCGCGAGCACCGCAAGGCGAAGGATCCGCACGCGCTCCGCCTGGGCATCCTGGGCACGGCGATTCCGCACTCGCGCTCGCCGCGCATCCACCGTCAACCGTTCGACCGCATCGACCTGGCGGAGGACGCGCCGGTGGAGGCGGTGGTGGACGCGCTCCTGCCGCACTACGCGGGCTTCGCGGTGACGAGCCCGTTCAAGATGCGGCTCGCGAAGCACACGGGCTCCTCGCTGGACGCCGTCAACACGCTGGTGCGCCGGGGCTCGCGGTGGGAGTCCTTCAACACCGACACGGAGGGCGCCCGCGCGGTGCTCACGCGCCTGGGGGCGAAGGACGTGGCGGTGCTGGGCGACGGCGGCTCCACGCAGGCCTTGCGGCTGGTGGCCGCCGAGCAGGGGCTCGCCCTGCGCGTCGTGCGGCGCGCGGAGATCCAGGCCCCGCTGTCGGGGGAGTGGGTCTGGACGTGGCCGGACCGGGTGGCCGCCCCCGAAAACCTGAGATTCCAGGGGGCACGCGTGGCGGTGATCGCATACGGTGCGCCCGGCCGGCGCGTCGCCGCGGAGATCGTTCGCCGCGGGGGCACCCCTCTCCTGCTCGGTGCGGCGTGGTTCGTCGCCCAGGCCCGGCGGCAGCGACAACTCTGGGAAACGGCGACATGAATACCTTTGGCACCCTCTTCAGGCTGACCACCTTTGGCGAAAGCCACGGCCCCGCGCTGGGCTCGGTCATCGACGGCTGCCCCGCGGGCGTCCCGCTCACGCGCGACATGCTCCAGGCGGCGTTGGACCGCCGGCGCCCCGGGCAGTCCGCCCTGGTGACGCCGCGCAACGAGCCCGACACCGTCGAGATCCTCTCCGGCGTCTTCGAGGACAAGACGCTGGGCACGCCCATCGCGGCCATCGTGCGCAACACGAACCAGCGCTCGCAGGACTACAACCAGCTGGCCAGCGTGGACCGGCCGGGCCACGCGGACGCCGTGTGGCGTGAGCGCTACAAGCACCGCGACCACCGGGGCGGCGGCCGCACCAGCGGGCGCGAGACGCTCTGCCGCGTCATCGGCGGCACCGTCGCGGAGGCGTACCTCGCGCGAGACCTCCCCTCGCTGACCACCGTCGCCTACGTCTCCCAGGTGGGTGAGCTGGTCGCTCCCGTTCCGGCGCCGGGCCTCACCCGCGCCATGGTGGACGCGCACCCCACGCGCTGCCCGGACGCCGCCGTGCGCGAGGAGATGGCCCGCCAGATCCTCGCCGCGAAGGAGGCCGGTGACAGCCTGGGCGGCTCCATCGACGTGCGGGTGGAGGGCCTGCCCGTGGGCCTGGGCGAGCCCATCTTCGGCAAGCTGAAGGCGCTCATCGCGCAGGCGCTGGGCAGCATCGGCGCCGTGACCGGGGTCGTGTGGGGCCCGCCTGACCTGCTCCAGCGCATCGGCCAGCCCGGCACGAAGTTCCACTCCGTGAAGGACGCCTACGGCGGCATCCAGGGTGGCCTCGCCAACGGCGAGCCCATGCAGGTGCGCGCCTACTTCAAGCCCCCCGCGACGCTCGCGGATCACGCCAAGGGCGGCCGTCACGACCCGTGCATCATGCCCCGCGCCGTCCCGGTGCTGGAGGCCATGGTGTCGCTCGTCATCGCCGACCTCGTCCAGCAACTCAACGCCCGCCCCCACTCCGCATGAGCCCGCTTCCTCCCGGTTCCTACCGTCCCCCGAACGACCGTTGGGGTTCCTTCACGAAGCTCGCCGCGAAGCTGCCCGAGGGCAGCGTCGCCGTGGTGGACCGCACCGTCGCGCGCTTCCACCCCACCCTCATCCCCGCGCTGGAGGCCCGCAAGCCGCGCGCCATCATCCAGCTGGTCGGCGGTGAGCGCGCGAAGAGCCTCGCGTCGCTCCAGAAGGTGCTCGCGGGCGGCATCACGCTGCCGCGCTCCGGCACGCTCGTCGCCGTGGGCGGCGGCACCGTGGGCGACGTGGCCACCGTGGCCGCGCACCTGCTCAAGCGCGGCGTGCGGCTGCTCCAGGTGCCCACCACGCTGCTCGCGGCGGTGGACAGCAGCCTGGGCGGCAAGGGCGCGGTGGACCTGGTGGTGCGCGGCCGCGTGGTGAAGAACCCCGCGGGCGTCTTCCACTACGCGGACGAGACGTGGCTGTGCCCGGAGCTGTACGCCACGCTGTCCGACGCGCAGGTGCGCGAGGGCTCCATCGAGGCGTGGAAGATGGTCGCGTCGCTGGACGCGTCCCTCTTCAAGCGCTACGTGCGCGCGCCGCCGTCGCTGGAGAAGCTGGTGAAGGACGCGCGCGGCCTGAAGGAAGGCATCTGCGCGAAGGACCCCTACGAGCACCAGGGCCTGCGCCGCGTGCTCAACTTCGGCCACACCTTCGGCCACGTGCTGGAGAGCCTGTCGCGCTTCAAGCTGTCGCACGGCGACGCGGTGGGCCTGGGCATCCTCTGGGCCCTGGACGTGGGCCGGCACCTGGGCATCACCCCGGAGCCGGTGGCGCACGAGGTGGAGCGCGCGCTGGCGAGGGGCCCGGGCGTGCTCGGCCGCGACCGCGCCGCGGAGATCGCCCACCGCGCGGCGCTGAAGGACGTGGTCGCGCTCCTGGACGCCGACAAGAAGGCCGGCGCCAACGGCGAGCTGCGCATGGTGCTGCTCACCGCCGTGGGCGCCGCCGACGTCGTGGACGTGATGCCGAAGACGTGGCGGGCCCTGTGGCCCGCCTGGACCCGTGGAGCCCGCCCTTGAGCCACGCCTCGCCGAGCCGCCTCACCGTCGACCCGAGCGCCTTGAGCGCCTCACCGCTCACCCCGCCCGTGTCGAAGTCGGACGCCCAGCGAGCCCTGGTGTTGGGACACCTCACGGGCGCCTGGCCGCTGCCGTCGGTGCAGGCGGAGTCGGACGAGGACCTCCCCGCCGACGTGCGCGTGCTGCGCCGGGGCGTGGAGGCCCTGCGCCTTCCCCCGGGCCCCGTGCGCGACGTGGACTGCGCGGATGGCGGCGCCCCCTTCCGCATCCTCGTCACGCAGGCCGCGGTGACGCCCGGCGCGCGCGTGCGCTTCACCGGCACGCCCCGCCTGGGCGAGCGCCCCCACGGCCCGCTCTTCACGTCGCTGAAGCAGGCCCTGGGCTCCGCCGGCCTGACGCTCACCGAGGGCGCCCCGTGGCCCGTGGAGCTGCACGCGCCCCGGGACACCTCGGAGGTGGCGCCGGTGTTCCGCGTGCCGGGCGCGCAGAGCAGCCAGTACGCCTCCAGCCTGCTCCTGGGCTGCGCGGAGCGCTTCCTGCGCGAGAAGCGCGCGTGGCGCGTGGAGATCGAAGGCGCGCTCACCAGCGCGGGCTACATGGACCTCACGGTGGCGTGGCTGCGCCGCTTCGGCTTCACCGTGGAGCAGTCCGAAGGTCACTACGCCGTCACGGCGTATCAGGCGCCCGAATCCGTCCCATCACTGCCGGGCGACTGGTCATCGCTGGGCTACCTGGTGCTCATCGCCTGGCGCACGGGCGGCACGGTGGAGCGCGCGGAGCCCGAGAGCGCCCACCCGGACCAGGCGATCCTCCGGCTGGTCGCCGACGTGGGGCTGAAGATGCTCCCCGCGGGCGCGCCCCACACGTGGCGCTTCGAGGGAGAGGCCACGGGCGAGCTGCGCGCGACGGGCAGGGAATGTCCGGACCTGCTGCCCACGCTGGCGGCGCTCGCGTGCGTGCTGCCGCGCCCCACCACCCTCGGCGACGTGGGCATCCTGCGGGTCAAGGAGAGCGACCGGCTGGAGGGAATCCGCGCGCTGGTGGCCGCCTATGGTGGCACCGCGGAGCTGTCCTCCGGCGCGGACGGCGAGACGCTGCGCATCCTCCCTCCCAGGACGAAGCCCGCGCGCTTCGCCATGGACAGCCGGGGCGACCACCGCCTGGCGATGTCAGCGGCCACCCTGTGTGTGCTGTCCGGGGTGCCCCTGGAGCTGACGGGGCCGGAGTGCGTGGAGAAGAGCTTCCCGGGCTTCTGGCGGCAGCTCGCGCGCGCCGGCGTCCGCTATTCCTGAGCGGGGGGCCGACCCGGAAACTTCGCCTCTAGGACTTATCGTTCTTTTTTGTTGAAAGCGTCCGCCGCCCTGTGAAATCTCCGCCCATGCCCAAGGACACGCTGACCGTCACCGACAATCGGACCGGGAAGACGTACGAGATCCCGATCGAGAACGGCTGTATCCGCACCCCCGACCTGCGCCAGATCAAGACCGGCAGCGATGACTTCGGTCTGATGGGTTACGACCCCGCGTTCCTGAACACGGCGAACTGTAAGAGCGCCATCACGTTCATCGACGGTGACAAGGGCATCCTGGAGTACCGCGGCTACCCCATCGAGCAGCTCGCGGAGAAGTCCACCTTCCTGGAGGTGGCCTACCTGCTGCTCAAGGGCCAGCTGCCCACGCAGGCGGAGCTGGACAACTTCACGCACAACGTGACCCACCACACGCTGGTGCACGAGAACATCAAGTCCTTCATGGACGGGTTCCGCTACGACGCGCACCCCATGTCCATGCTGGGCTCCACGGTGGCGGCGCTGTCCGGCTTCTACCCGGACGCGAAGAACATCCGCGACGCGCGCAGCCGTGAGATCCAGATCACGCGCCTCATCGCGAAGATGCCCACCATCGCCGCGTTCTCGTACCGGCACTCGATGGGCCTGCCGTACGTCTACCCGGACAACGACCTGTCCTACGTCGCCAACTTCCTGGCGATGATCAAGCGCATCGGCACCTCGACGTACAAGGTGCACCCGACGCTGGAGAAGGCGCTGGACGTCCTCTTCATCCTGCACGCGGACCACGAGCAGAACTGCTCCACCACGTCCGTGCGCACGGTGGGCTCGTCGCAGGTGGACCCCTACTCCGCGGTCGCCGCGGGCGTGGGCGCGCTCTACGGCCCGCTGCACGGCGGCGCCAACGAGGCGGTGCTCCGCATGCTCCGCGAGATCGGCACCAAGTCCGCCATCCCGGAGTTCATCAAGCAGGTGAAGGGCGGCGAGGGCGAGAAGAAGCTGATGGGCTTCGGCCACCGCGTCTACAAGTCCTACGACCCGCGCGCCAAGGTCATCAAGCGCGTG
This sequence comes from Corallococcus sp. RDP092CA, assembly GCF_041903675.1. Lineage (NCBI taxonomy): Bacteria > Pseudomonadati > Myxococcota > Myxococcia > Myxococcales > Myxococcaceae > Corallococcus > Corallococcus sp. RDP092CA. The sequence continues at coordinate 222,584 of NZ_JAYESI010000007.1, forward strand.
GCGGACGAGGTCTTCGAGGTCACGGGCAAGAACCCGCTGCTGGAGATCGCGCTCGAGTTGGAGCGCATCGCGCTCGAGGACGAGTACTTCGTGAAGCGCAAGCTGTACCCGAACGTCGACTTCTACTCGGGCCTCATCTACGAGGCGATGGGCTTCCAGGCGGAGATGTTCCCCGTCCTGTTCGCCATCCCCCGCACGGTGGGCTGGTGCGCGCAGTGGGAGGAGATGGTGACGGACAACGAGCAGAAGATCGCCCGTCCCCGTCAGGTCTACACGGGCTCCGCGCGCCGCGACTACGTGGCCCGCGAGGCGCGGACCGGCAAGTAGTCGCCGGCGGTCACCGCCGCTGAAGCACGAAGGGGCGTGGGACTCGAAGCCGGGTCCTCCGCCCCTTTCGCTTTGCCGCCCTACCCGTGGGCCGCGGCGCCAGGAGCGGCCGGCTCGCGGTAGAGCGCGTCGATGACGTCCGCGTACTTCCGCTCCACCACCTTGCGGCGCATCTTCATGCTGGGCGTGAGCTCACCGCCGTCGATGGTGAACTCCCCTGGCAGCACGCGGAAGCGCTTGATGGTCTCGAAGCGCGACAGCTTCGGGTTCACGTCCCGCTCGAAGGCCTCGAACAGGTGCTGCTGGAGCCGCGGGTCGTCCACCAGCGCGGCCATGTCCTCCGGCCAGCCCTTCTCCCGCGCCAGCTTCCGCGCCCGGTCCGGCTCCAGCGTCACCAGCGCCACCAGGTAGTTGCGCCGGTCGCCCACCACCAGCGCGTGCCCCACGGGGGCCACGGCCTTGAGCAGCTCCTCGAGGTTCGCCGGGGACGTCTTCTTGCCGCCGGAGGTGACGATGATCTCCTTCTTGCGCCCGGTGATGCGCAGGAAGCCCTCCGCGTCCAGCTGCCCCACGTCCCCCGTGTGCAGCCACCCGTCCGCCAGGAGCTCCTGCGTGGCGTCCGGGTTGCGGTGGTAGCCCAGGCAGACGTTGCCGCCCTTCACGAGGATCTCCCCGTCCTCCGCGATGCGCACCTCCACGCCCAGCATGGGGCGGCCCACCGTGCCCAGCCGGGCGCACTCGGGGGTGCTCACCGTGGCGGGGCCGGACAGCTCCGTCATGCCCCAGACCTCCAGCAGCACGACGTCGATGGAGGCGAAGAAGTCCAGCACGTCCCGCCCAATGGGCGCCGCGGAGGTGGAGAACAGCCTCGCCTTCTCCAGGCCGATGCGCGTCTTCAGCGGCTGGAACACGGCGCGCCGGGCCAGCGCGAACCTGGCCTCCATGAGCGACGGCACGCGCTCCTGGTTCAACACGCGCGTGTTGCGCTCCAGCGCCGTGGCGCGGGCCCACTCCACCAGCCGGCGCTTCAGGGGCGGCTGCGCGGCAAGGCCCTCCTCGGCCTTCGTCTTGAACTTCTCCCAGACGCGCGGCACCGCGAAGAAGATGGTGGGGCGCACCTGCGTGAGGTTCTTGCCGAGCGCGTCCAGCGAGTCCGCGAAGTACACCTGCGTGCCCAGCAGGAGCGGGCTGTGCAGGGAGACGATCTGCTCCGCGATATGGGACAGCGGCAGGTACGACACCAGCCGCTCGTCCTCCATGTCGTGGAAGCCCAGGGTGTCGCCCAGCTGCTTCGACGTCCAGGCGAGGTTGCGGTGGCTGAGGGCCACGCCCTTGGGCTGGCCGGTGGTGCCGGAGGTGTAGATGAGCGTGGCCAGCGCGTCCGGGTGGAGCGCGTGGACAGCGTCCCAGTAGGGGGCCTCGTCCGCCTTCGCGCCGGAGGCCAGCACGTCCGCGTAGCGCAGCACGCCCTCCGGCAGGGGCGTGGGCGTGTCCACCACGATGAGGTGCTGGAGCGCGGGCAGGCGCTTCTGGACCTCCAGGCCGGTGGCCAGGTGCTTCGCGTTCTCCACCACCAGGAAGCGCGCCTCGCAGTGGCCCAGGATGTAGACGAGCTGCTCCACGCTGCTGGTGGTGTAGAGCCCCACCGGCACGCCCCCCAGGGCCATGGCCCCCAGGTCCGCGACGTGCCACGCCTCGCGGTTGAAGCTCAGGATGCCCAGCGGGTCCCCCTCCTGGAACCCCAGCGCGTGCAGGCCCAGGGCGAAGCGCTTGACGCGCTGGGCATAGTCGAACCACGAGGTGGGGACATAGGCGCCACCATGGCGGGACCAGAGTGCCGGGCGGTGTTCCAGCCGCGCGGCCTGGTCATGGAGCGCATGCAGCATCGTCTTGGGCAGGTCCATCGGGCGGAACGTAGTGGAAGCCTCACGCCCGTTCCACGTCCCCCCGTCTCAGGCGTTGACAGCATGTTCACCGTCTTTGTATGCCGCGCCCGACCATGAGCATCGACTTCACCTGCCAGAAGTGCGAGGCCAGCTTCGAGTTGGAAGCCCAGGACCTCATCGAGGGGACGGAGAAGATTGTCTGTCCCCACTGCGACGCGAAGGCGCCCGCCAACCTCACGGAGGACTTCGTCGCCGCGCTCACGGAGATGCGCGCGCAGATCGCGACCCTGAGCAAGAAGTTCGCGGTGACGATGACGCTCGAAGCCGAGGAGCTGGAGGACGAGCTCGACGACGAGGACGAAGACGAGGAGGAGTCCGACGAGGACGACCTCGACGAGGACGAGGACGACGAGGAGTCCGAGGACGACGAGGACTACGACGACGAGGAGTCCGAGGACGACGACCGCTAGTCGTCTCACACGCCCTCTTCCCGGCTGCCCGCCCGCCCTCCTACCGGGTGGGCCAGGGCCCGGGGGCCGCTCGCGACGGCGATGGGGCGGCGCCCTCCCGGTGCAGGGCGAGGTGCGTAGCTTAGGGATGTGAAAACGTCCAACCGCGCCAATTTCTTCGTCGCTCCGTTCACGGCCGTGGTGCTGGCGCTGGGGGGAGCCCTGTTCCTTCCCGCGTTCGGGATCCCCGGCGCCATCGCCGCTGGGGACTCGGCGGAAGGAAAGAAGGAGAAGCCCTGCATCACCGAGAAGGGCAGCGACCCCAAGGCCTGCACGGAGCTGGTGGAGCTGGAGGTGAAGGACGTGGTCCCCTTGATGGAGGCGCAGACGCACGCCGTCGTGCTGACCACCAAGGACGGGGAGACGGTGCTCCCCCTCTTCGTGGACGAGGGCGCGGCGGTCTCCATCGCCTTCCGCCTCGCCGAGCGTCCGCCGCCCCAGCCGCTGTCGCAGGACCTGCTGGATGACGTGGTGTCCAAGCTGGGCGGCAAGGTGACGGAGGTCCGCATCGACGACCTGCGCGACAACGTCTACTCCGGTCGCGTCTTCCTCCAGCAGGGCAAGAAGGAGCTGGCGCTGGACGCGCGGCCTTCTGACTCCATCGCCATGGCCATGCACAGCCAGGCCCGCATCCGCGTGACGCGCAAGGTGCTGGCCATGGCGGGCATCACCCGCGCGGAGATCGAGGCCCTCCAGAAGCAGCAGGACCTGGGCGTGGGCGGCAGCGGCGACCTGGGTGACGAGGACATGGGCCCTCTGCCCCCGCCGCCTCCCATGGGCCCCTCCGGCCATCCGAAGCCGCCGTCGGAGGACATCGGCATGGACCACTCCATCCGCGAGCAGCCGCAGGTGGCGCCGATGGGCAAGGGCCAGGAGATCAACCTCTAGCTGCCCGACGAGGCCCACCCGGAAACGATGAAAGCCCGGCCCCCCCTCCCAGGGTAGCCGGGCTTTCGTCGTCTCAAGCGTCTGAGAAGGCCACGAATGGCAGGCGCTGGCCTGCGGTAACTTTCCGTCCAGCGCGTGAAGCGAAGAGTTAGTCCGTCGGCCGCGAGACTGTCAAGCCGCCCACCGGGTGGAGCTAGGATGGGCGACTTATGCGCAAAGCGAAGATCATCTGCACACTCGGTCCCGCGTCGGACTCGAAGGAAGTCATCGAGGGCCTGGTGCAGGCGGGCATGAACGTGGCCCGGCTCAACTTCTCCCACGGGACGCATGAGGAGCACCGCCAGCGCGTCCAGCGCATCCGCGCGGTGTCGAAGAAGCTGGGTGTCCCGGTGGCCATCCTCCAGGACGTGCAGGGCCCCAAGGTCCGGCTGGGGCGCTTCGAGGGCGGCCAGCTGATGGTGACCGCGGGCGACACCGTGACGGTGACGACGCGCGCGGTGATGGGCCAGGGGCGCGTCATCCCCACCCCCGTGCGCACGCTGCCCCGGGACGTGGCGAAGGGCCACGAGGTGCTGCTGGACGACGGCCGGGTGCGCCTGCGCGTGCTCAAGGTGAGCGGCCAGGACGCGAAGTGCCGCGTGGAGGTGGGCGGGCTGCTCAAGGATCACAAGGGGCTCAACCTGCCCGGCACGGCCATGTCGGTGCCCACGCTGACGGAGAAGGACAAGGTGGACCTGGCCTTCGGCCAGGAGGTGGGCGTGGACTACGTGGCGCTGTCCTTCGTGCGCTCCGCGCAGGACGTGCGCCAGGCGCGCGCGCTGGTGGCGAAGCTGAAGACGCCGATCATCTCCAAGATCGAGAAGCCCCAGGCGGTGGAGAACCTGGAGGCCATCGCCGCGGAGTCGGACGGGGTGATGGTGGCCCGCGGCGACCTGGGCGTGGAGATGCCGCTGGAGCAGCTGCCCGCCATCCAGAAGCGCGCCGTGCGCGAGGTGAACCGCCTGGGCGGCATCGTCATCGTCGCCACGGAGATGCTGGAGAGCATGGTGCTCAACGCCCGACCCACGCGCGCGGAGGTGTCGGACGTGGCCAACGCCATCATCGACGGCGCGGACGCGGTGATGCTCTCCGGCGAGACGGCTGCGGGCCGCTACCCCGTGGACGCGGTGGCCACCATGGCGCGCATCGTGGAGGAGACGGAGCGCAGCACCCTCATCCCCCTGGCCCACTCCCCCTTCGAGCGCTCGGAGGACCTGGGCACCGGCGTCGCCGCGGCGGCGGTGGCCGCGTCCCGGCAGCTCAACATCGGGACCATCATCGCGTACACGGAGAGCGGCCACTCCGCGCGCCTCATCTCCGAGTTCCGCCCGGACGCGCGCATCATCGGCCTGACACCCAACGCGGACACGGTGAACCGGATGGGCCTGTACTGGGGGGTGACGGGCCACCACGTGAAGCGCATCACGTCCACGGAGGCCATGCTCAAGCAGGTGCGCCGGCTCAGCCAGGAGCTGCGCTTCTGCAAGCCCGGCGAGCCCTTCATCCTGGTGGCCGGCGTGCCGCTCAACGTGCCGGGCAACACCAACCTGATGAGCATCCACCGCGCCTGAGGACGGCGCGCGGTGGAGGCGTGAGGGCGGAGGGCCCTACAGGACCTTCTGCTCGAAGTCGTAGATCTTCTCCACGGACAGCTGCCGGTAGCGCTCGACGTTGAGCGCCCGGCGCGCGCACTCCCACACGAGCTCCTTGGCGGGGCGCTCCGGCTCCTTCTTCTTGCGGCGCTTCACCTCGGCCTTGATGGCCTTCAGCGCCACGGCCGGGTGGTAGCAGAAGGCGGAGGAGAACAGCAGGTGGCCGCCGAAGGGCACCAGGCGCGCCTCCAGCACGTCCCCCGCCGCGAGGCCCGCGATGTGGCGGCGCTCCGTCACGTCAAAGTCCTTGCCGGAGAAGAGCTCGCGCAGGCGCACCATGCCCTTGCCCAGCTTGCGCACCTCGAAGAGGCCGTGGACCGTCTCCGTGAAGCTGCGGAAGGCGTTCGCCTCCTCCGGCGGCGCCGCCTGGAGGCGCTGCTCGTACAGCTCCGCGGCCGGCGTCTTGCCGGTGAGCGGCGAGACGCGGTCGTAGAGGTAGAAGTCCAGGAACGACGCCATCCGCAGCTCGAAGAGCTTGTCGTCCTCGAAGACCTCGCCGGTGAGGCGGAAGTACTCCGCCTTGGCGTCCAGGAGGTCCGGCTTGCGCGCCTCCGAGCTGCCGAAGGCGATGAGCTGGTCCAGGTACGGCTGATACGACAACGGGGTCAGCGCGGAGTCCATGGCCGTTTGCGAGCCTCTTCCTACGAACCCGCCATCAGCGTCGCGAAGCGGCCGAACAGGTAGCGCGCGTCGTGAGGGCCGGGCGAAGCCTCGGGGTGGTATTGCACGCTGAAGGCCCGCGCGTCCGGAACGGCCAGGCCCTCCACCGTGCCGTCGTTGAGGTTGATGTGCGTGACGACGGCCTTGCCCTTGAGGCTGGCGTCGTCCACCGCGAAGCCGTGGTTCTGCGCGGTGATCTCCACCTTGCCCGTGGTGAGATCCTTCACGGGCTGGTTGCCGCCGCGGTGGCCGAACTTCATCTTGTACGTCCGGCCGCCCAGGGCCAGGGCCATGATCTGATGCCCCAGGCAGATGCCGAACACCGGCACCTTGCCCAGGAGCGCCGCCACCGTGCGGTCCGCGCCCTTCACGGCGGCCGGGTCGCCCGGGCCGTTGGCCAGGAAGACGCCGTGCGGCTTCTTCGCCAGCACCTGCTCCGCCGTGAAGTGGGACGGCACCACCGTCACGCGGCAGCCCACGTCCACCAGGTACTGGAGCATGGAGCGCTTGAGGCCGTAGTCGTACGCGATGACGTCGTACTTCAGCTCCGGCTCCGGGCGCTTGTCGCCCGCGCCCAGGAACACGTCCGGCGACGGCGTGGTGAAGACGTAGGGCTCCTTGCAGGACACGCCCGTGGCCAGGTCCAGGCCCTCCATGCCGGTGGCGTTGCGCGCGCGCTCGGACAGGGCGGCGGCGGACACGTCCTCCGTGGAGATGATGCCCGTCTGCGCGCCGTGCGTGCGCAGGTGGCGCACCAGCCGGCGGGTGTCCACGCCCTCGATGCCCACGCGGCCGTGGCGCGCGAGGTACGCGTCCAGCGTCTCCTGCGCGCGCCAGTTGGAGGGCGTCTTCGTCAGCGAGCGCACCACCATGCCCACCGCGTGCGGCTGCCCCGCCTCTTCATCCAGCGCGTTCGCCCCGATGTTGCCCATCTCCGGGTACGCCATCGTGACGATCTGCCCCACGTACGAGGGGTCCGTGAGGATCTCCTGGTAGCCGTACATGGACGTGTTGAACACGACCTCGCCCACCGTCTCGCCGGTCGCGCCAAAGGCGCGCCCCTCGAACGTGGTGCCATCCGCCAGCGCGAGCACCGCCCGCTTCGTCATCACCGCGACTCCTTGAGCTGACCGTCCTCGAACACACACCGGCCGCCCACCCACGTCTGCGTCACGCGGCCCTTCAGCGTGCGCCCGTGGAAGGGCGTGTTGCGACTGCGGGAATAGAACCGGTGGGCATCCACCGTCCACTCCTCCATGGGGGACACCAGCGTGATGTCCGCCGGGGCACCAGGCGCCAGGTGACCGCCTGGCAGGCCGAATACCCTCGCCGGTCCGTCCGACAGCAGCTCCACCGCCCGGCGCGGGGTGAGCACGCCCTCGTGCACCAGCGCCAGCGTGAGCCCCAGGGCCGTCTCCAGCCCCACGATGCCGTTGATGCCCTTCTCGAACTCCACCAGCTTGTCGGACACGCCGTGCGGCGCGTGGTCCGTGGCGATGGCGTCCACCGTGCCATCCACCAGCGCCTCGCGCAGCGCCTTCACGTCCACGTCGCTCCGGAGCGGCGGCGCCATCTTCGCGTGGGTGTCGTAGTCCCCCACCGCGCGGTCATCCAGGGTGAAGTGGTGCGGCGCCACCTCGCAGGTGACGCGCAGGCCGCGCTGCCTGGCCTCGCGGATGAGCCGCACGCTGCCCTCGCACGACACGTGCGCCACGTGCAGCCGGCCCTTCGTCTCCTCCAGGAGCACCAGGTCGCGCGCCACCATGGCCACCTCCGCGGAGGAGGGAATGCCGCGCAGGCCCAGCCGCGTGGAGGTGGCGCCCTCGTGCATCGCGCCGCCGGCGGACAGCGTGAGGTCCTCCTCGTGGACCATCACCGGCACGTCGAACTGCGTGGCGTACTGGAGCACCCGGCGCATCAGGCCCGCGTTCATCACCGGGCGACCGTCGTCGGTGAGGGCCACGCAGCCGGCGCCAATCAGCTCGCCCGCCTCCGACAGCTCCTCGCCCTTGAGCCCCTTGGTGATGGCGCCCGCCGGGTACACGTGGCACAGGCCCGCGTCCCGCGCGCGCGACAGCACCAGCTCCGTGACGAGCGCGCTGTCGTTCACCACCTTGGTGTTGGGCATGGCCACGACGCCGGTGAAGCCGCCCGCCACCGCCGCGCGGCAGCCGGTGAGGACCGTCTCCTTGCCCTCCTCGCCCGGCTCGCGCAGGTGTACGTGCAGGTCGATGAAGCCCGGCACCAGCCACCGGTCCGTGGCGTCCACCACCCGCGCGTCCTTCGGCGCGGGCAGCGGGGCTTCCGACACCTGGGCCACGCGGCCGTCCGTCACGAGCACGTCGCGAACGCCGTCCACGCCATTGCGCGGGTCGATGACGCGCGCCCGCTGGAAGAGCACCGGGGTCATGATGCGCACGCCTCCAGGATGGCCCGGCGCACCGCGACGCCGTTGGCCACCTGCTCCAGGATGACGCTGCGAGGCCCGTCCGCCACCACCGGCGACAGCTCCACGCCGCGGTTGATGGGGCCCGGGTGCAGCACGAGGGCTTCCGGCTTCATCCGCTCCGCGCGGGCGGGCGTGACACCGAACAGCCGCGAGTACTCCCGCTGGGACGGCAGGAAGGCTTCCGACATGCGCTCCGTCTGCAGCCTCAGGCACATCACCGCGTCCGCCTGGGGCAGCGCGGCGTCCAGTTGATGCGTCACCTCTCCGCCCATCTCCTCCAGCCCTGGCGGCAGGAGGGTGGGCGGTCCGCAGAGCACGACGCGGGCCCCCAGCGCCTTCAGGCACAAGAGGTTGGAGCGCGCCACGCGGCTGTGCAGCACGTCGCCGACGATCAGCACGGTGCGCCCGTCCAGGCGGCCCCAGCGCTGGCGCAGGGTGAAGGCGTCCAGCAGGGCCTGGGACGGGTGCTCATGCGCGCCGTCGCCCGCGTTGACCACCGCGCACTTCACGTGCCGGGCCACCAGGCCCGGCGCGCCGGAGGAGCGGTGGCGGATGACGATGACCGCCGGCCCCAGCGCCTCGATGTTGCGCGCCGTGTCCAGGAGCGTCTCCCCCTTGGACACGGAGGAGCCCGCGTGGCTCCAGTTGAGGACGTCCGCTCCCAGCTTCCGCGCGGCCACCTCGAAGGAGGAGCGCGTCCGGGTGGAGTCCTCGAAGAAGAGGTTCGCCACGACGCGGCCCCGCAGCACGTGCGAGGCATCCGGTCCGCCGGGCAGGTGCGCCTGGGCACGGTCGAGCAGCGCTTCCAGCTCGTCCCGCCGCCAGCCTGCGATTCCGAGAAGATGTCTCATGGGCCGGGGCCGCCGCGTACCGCGCGCCGCAGGTTGCGTCAAGCACGGCGCGTGGCGGTCCCCTGCCTGGCGTCCGTCACCGGACCGGCTCGAAGAAGCGGTCCACCCGGAGGCCCGTGCCGCCGAACAGGTTGCCCAGCAGGCCGCCCCAGCCGAGCGACAGCCACACGACCATGGCCTTGCCCTTGATGTGGCCGTAGGGCACGTAGGCGACCTCGGCGCCGCGCGGGCCGCCCAGGTTGTAGCGGCTGTCCGCGCTGTTGTCCCGGTTGTCGCCCATCACGAAGACGCTGTCGGCGGGCACCGTGTAGGGGCCCTCGTGCTCGCGGCCCGGCAGGCGCATGGGGTGCTGGAGCGCCGAGTGCACCACGCCGCCCAGGTCCTCGCGGTAGAGCACCTCTTCCTGGTCGAACCAGCGGCCCGTCAGGTCGTCCTGGTTGTGGACCACGAAGTCCGGCGTCACCAGCGTGCGCGGCTGCGCCTCGCCGTTGATGCGCACCACCCCGTCGACGATCTCCACCGTGTCGCCGGGGATGCCCACGACGCGCTTGATGAAGTCCTTGGACTCGTCCACCGGGTTGTTGAAGACGATGACGTCCCCGCGCTGCGGCGCCCGCACGATGCGGAACGGCACCACGTTGATGAACGGGATGCGCACGCCATAGATGAACTTGTTGACGAAGACCTGATCGCCAATCTGGAGCGTGGGCAGCATGGAGCCGGAGGGGATGCGGTACGGCTCCACCAGCACCGTGCGGATGACCAGGGCGATCAGCAGCGCCTTGCCGAAGCCGCCCAGGAAGTCCCACACGGACTGCTTGCGGTACGCGCCCAGGTGCTCCTGGGTGAGCTTCTCCAGCGCCTGGGTCTCCGTGCGCAACTGCTCCGCGTTGCCCGCGACGGACGCCGCCTCCACGCGCAGGGCCTGCTCGGTGATGCGCTCCGCCACGGCCGGGGGCACCTTCGTGCCCACGCGCGCGAGGATGCGCTCGTCCTCGGAGAGCAGCTCCCGCGCCTCGTGGCGCAGCGTGCGCAGCCGAGACTCCTTCTTGGAGACGTTGCGCCACACCAGCAGGCCCACGAAGGCCAGCACCATCACGAGGCCAAAGCCCTTCATCAGGGGCTGGGCCCACGACGCCGTCCCCGGCGCCATCTCGATCAGCGTGACGTAGGGGATGAACGCCAGGCCCACGCCACACAGCGGGGCCCAGAGGCTGGTGAGCAGCTCGCGCCACATCAGCTGGCGGCGGGCCTTGAGCTGCTCCGGGGTGCGGCGCGCGGCCATGGCCGCTCCCAGTTTGATGGAAGGACTGGCCGTGCTCATAGGCGTTACTGCTCCGTCTTGAGGACCGCGAGGAAGGCTTCCTGCGGGATCTCCACCGTGCCCACCTGCTTCATGCGCTTCTTGCCCTCCTTCTGCTTCTCCAGGAGCTTGCGCTTGCGGCTGATGTCGCCGCCGTAGCACTTGGCGAGGACGTTCTTGCGCATGGCGGAGATCGTCTCACGGGAGATGATCTTCGCGCCGATGGCGGCCTGGATGGCCACCTCGTACATCTGCTTGGGGATCACTTCCTTGAGCTTCTCGCAGACCTCGCGGCCGCGCAGGTACGCGCGCTCGCGGTGCACGATGACGGAGAGCGCGTCCACCGGCTCCCCGTTGATGAGGATGTCCAGCTTGGCGAGGTCCGACTCCGCGTAGGAGGACAGCTCGTAGTCCAGGCTCGCGTAGCCGCGCGACACGCTCTTCAGCCGGTCGAAGAAGTCGAACACGACCTCCGCCATGGGCATCTCGTACGTCACCTGCACGCGGGTGCCGCTGGAGCCCAGGTACTTCATGTCCTTCTGCACGCCGCGCCGGTCCTGGCACAGCTTCAGGATGGCGCCCAGGTGCTCGTTGGGCACGTGGATGTGGCAGGTGAGGATGGGCTCCTCGAACTTCTCGATGTTCTGCGTGGGCGGCAGCTTCGCCGGGTTGTCCACCAGCAGCACCTCACCCTTGCTGGTGGTGATGCGGTAGACCACCGACGGCGCCGTGGTGATCAGGTTGAGGTTGTACTCGCGCTCCAGGCGCTCCTGGACGATCTCCATGTGGAGCAGGCCCAGGTAGCCGCAGCGGAAGCCGAAGCCCAGCGCCGTGGACGACTCCGGCTCGTAGGTGAAGGCGGAGTCGTTGAGCGTCAGCTTCGCCAGCGCGTCGCGCAGGTTCTCGTAGTCGGCGGAGTCCACCGGGAAGATGCCGGAGAACACCATCGGCTTCACTTCCTTGAAGCCGGGGAACGGCGCCTCCGTGGGGCGCGCCTCCTCCGTCACGGTGTCGCCGACCTTCGCGTCCTGCAGCTCCTTCACGTTGGCGACGAGGACGCCCACCTCGCCCGCCATGAGCTGCGGCACCGGGCGCGAGAACGGGCTGAACACGCCCAGCTCCTGCACCTCGAAGACCTTGTTGTTGCTGAACATCTTGATCTTCTGCTTCAGCTTCAGCGTGCCTTCCAGCACGCGCACCAGCGTCACCACGCCCCGGTAGTTGTCGTACCAGGAGTCGAAGATGAGCGCCTTGAGCGGCGCGGTCGGCGACCCCTGCGGCGGCGGCACGCGCTGCACCACCGCCTCCAGGATGTCGTGGATGCCGAGGCCCTCCTTCGCGGAGGCCGGCACCGCGACGGACGCGTCGATGCCGATGACGTCCTCGATCTCCTCGCGCGTGCGGGCCACGTCCGCGGAGGGCAGGTCGATCTTGTTGATGACCGGGATGATCTCCAGGTTGTGGTCCAACGCCATGTAGACGTTGGCGAGCGTCTGCGCCTCCACGCCCTGGGTCGCGTCCACGACGAGCAGCGCGCCCTCGCACGCGGCGAGGCTGCGGCTCACCTCGTAGGCGAAGTCCACGTGTCCCGGCGTGTCGATGAGGTTGAGGACGTAGTTCTGGCCGTCCTTCGCGGTGTACGTCATCCGCACGGACTGGGCCTTGATGGTGATGCCCCGCTCTCGCTCGATGTCCATGTTGTCGAGGAACTGGGCCTGCGCCTCACGCTTGGTCAGCGTGCCTGTCTTCTCCAGGAGGCGGTCGGCCAGCGTCGACTTTCCATGGTCGATGTGGGCGATGATGCAGAAGTTGCGGATGTGCGCGTTTTCAGCCGGCATGTTCAGGGCGCTCGTCGGTCGCGAAGCGGGCGTAGGTAACACCGAACCGCCTGAAAATCCACGACCGGCGCACTCCCGGTCGCCGGGCACTCCACCCGCCTGACGCCTCCGCGCTCCCCCCGGCATCCGGGCCAGGGGGACACGGCCATGCTCCGGCGCCGGGGGCTCAGCCCCGGGCGCGGGCGGGCCCCGCGGCCTGCTCGCGGAAGAACTGGAGGGTGCGGCGCAGGCCCTCCGCCAGTTGCACGGACGGCTCCCAGCCCAGCACCTTCTTCGCGTGGGACGCGTCGATGCACGAGCGCAGCTGCTCGCCCGGCTTGCCCGGCGCGTGCGCGGCCTTCAGCGAGCTGCCGCCGGCCTCCGCGATGAGCTCGTAGAGCCGGTTGATGTCCGTCTCCACGCCGGTGCCGATGTTCGCGGCGCCCACGTAGTCGCTCTGGAAGGCCAGGTAGTTGGCGCGGGCCACGTCCGGGCCGAAGACGAAGTCCCGCGTCTGCTTGCCCTCGCCGAAGATGGTGCAGCCCTGCCCCGCGATGGTGCGCTGACAGAAGATGGCCACCACGCCCGCCTCGCCGTGCGGGTTCTGACGGGGGCCGTACACGTTGGCGTACCGCAGGGCGACGTACGGCAGGCCGTACTGCGCGCGGTAGTAGCCCAGGTACAGCTCGCCGGCCGCCTTGGAGACGCCGTAGGGCGACACCGGGCGCGTGGGGTGGTCCTCGCGGGCGGGGAAGGAGTCCTGCTCGCCGTAGATGGCGCCGCCGGTGGAGCTGAAGATGACCTTCTTCACGCCGGACTGGCGCGCGGCCTCCAGCAGGTTCGTCATGCCGCGGATGTTCACGTCCGCGTCGAAGCCGGGGTCCTCCACGCTGCGGCGCACGTCCATCTGGGCGGCCAGGTGGCAGAGCACCTGCGGCTTCTCCGTGCGGATGAGCTCCGCGGCCTCCGGGCTCCGGATGTCGTGCACGGCCAGCCGCACGCGCGGATCCAGGTTCTCCTTCCTGCCGCTCGTCAGGTTGTCCAGCGCGATGACCTCGTGGCCATTGCGCAGGAACTCGTCGCACACGTGCGAGCCGATGAAGCCCGCGCCGCCCGTCACCAGGACTTTCACGCCGTTCTCCCCAGGGCCCGGCCGCCAGGGGGCCGGGCCTTCAACCTCGCGTTCACTCGCGCGCGGCCAACCTATGCCCCGGAGGGGCGACCGGCAACCTCTCGGAAGTACGCGATGGTGTCCCGCAAACCATCTTCCAGCTTCACCTTGGGCTCCCAGCCCAGGAGCGTGCGCGCGCGGGTGATGTCCGGCTGGCGCTGCTTCGGATCATCCTTGGGCAGCGGGTGGTAGACGATCTGCCTACCCCCACCGGCCGCCTCGCGCACCGCCTCCGCGAACTGCTTGATGGTCATCTCGCGCGGGTTTCCGATGTTCACCGGGCCCCGGACGTCCGAGAGGATCAGCCGCACCAGGCCGTCCACCAGGTCCTTGACGTAGCAGAACGAGCGCGTCTGGCTGCCATCCCCGAAGACGCTGAAGTCCTCGCCCTTGAGCGCCTGGCCCACGAAGGCGGGCACCACGCGGCCGTCGTTGAGGCGCATGCGCGGGCCGTAGGTGTTGAAGATGCGCACGATGCGGACGTTCACGCCGCGGCTGCGCTCATAGGCGGCGCTGATGGCCTCCGAGTAGCGCTTGGCCTCGTCGTACACCGAGCGCGGGCCGATGGGGTTCACGTTGCCCCAGTAATCCTCCTTCTGGGGGTGCACCAGCGGATCCCCGTACACCTCCGACGTGGAGGCCATGAGGAACACGGCCTTCTTCTTCTCCGCCAGCTTCAGCGCGTTCTCCGTGCCGATGGAGCCCACGCGCAGCGTCTCGATGGGGAGGTTCGCGTAGTCGATGGGGGACGCGGGCGAGGCGAGGTTGAGGACGAAGTCCACCGGCCCGTCCACCTCCAGCCCCTCGGTGATGTCCTGCTTCACGAACTGGAAGCCCGCGCGGGGCTTGAGCGTGCGGACGTTCGCTTCGTTGCCGGTGATGAGGTTGTCCACCGCGAGGACGGACTCCGCGCCGTCATCCAGCAGCCGCTCACACAGGTGCGAGCCCACGAATCCGGCCCCACCCAGCACCACCGCCCGCTTGCCACGCATGCTCGTCACGTCACGCCTCGTTCGTCAGGAGAGTTCGTCGAAGGTCGCCTGGCCCGGCAGCTGCGCCTTGTACTTCTCCAGGACCAGGTCGATGCCCTGCCGGATGTACTCGGCCACGGGCACCTTGGTCTTCTGGTTCAGCGCCTTGAGCAGTTCGTTCTGCTCCGGAGTGATGTAGATGGTGGTGCTGACTTTCTTTCGGGCCATGGCGATACGTGAAAATATATGGAATGACGTGGCCTGCGAAAGCACGGAGTGGAGGCAGCGCAAAGTTGGCGCCCCATCGATCCGGGAGGCACCATGACACCTAGCAACCGCTTGATTTTCCTGGGTTTCCTGGCGACGGGCGCGGTGGCCGGCTGCGCCGGTTCGAAGCCGGCGGAGACCGCGGCCCCGGTGCGCGCGCGGCCGGAGGCGGAGGCCATCCGGGGGAAGCCGGAGCCCGGGGAGACCGTCACGGAGCTGGACGCCAACGGCGACGGCCGGCCGGACGTCTGGGAGTACCGGGTGAAGGACGTGCTGGTGCGCAAGGAGCTGGACCTGAACTGGGACGGCCGCGTGGACGTCACCCAGTACATGGATCCGCAGGGCGCGAAGGTCCGCGAGGTGATGGACCTGGACTACGACGGCAAGGTGGACGCCACGTACCACTACGCGGAAGGCAAGCGCACGAAGGGCGAGCGCGACCTGGACGGCGATGGCCGGGCGGACTCGTGGCTGTACTACGAGAACGACACGCTCGTGCGGAAGGAGCGCGACGCGAACCACGACGGCCGGGTGGACTACTGGGAGTACTGGGAGAACGGCCAGGTGGACCGCATCGGAGAGGACCTGGACGGCGACGGCACCGTGGATCAGTGGACGCGCAACCCGACCCCGGGGGCGAAGTCCCAGGAGTGATGTCGGCCCTCGCGGGCACACCGCATCGCGCGGGCGGGGAGGCGGGGGCTACGGAGCGCTGGTGCCGGTGCGCCCGTAGGAGTCCTCCAGGCGCACCACGTCGTCCAGCTCGGGGGTGCTGACCTCGAGGATGTCGCAGTCGGTGATGGCGATCATCCGGTGCTTGGTCAGCGGCTTGATGTGGTAGCTCTCACCGGGGTTCATCTCCTTCTCGACGAGCCCCTGGCCCTCATCGACGACGAAGAGGAGCTTGCCGCTCTGGACGTGGATGGTTTCGTCCTTGCGGTTGTGGAACTGGAGGCTCAGCTTGTGGCCCTGCTTCACGTGCAGGAGCTTGCCCACGTAGCGCTCCGTGTGGGCCCAGATGAGCTCGTGACCCCAGGGCTTCTCCACCCGCTTCGTCGTCGTCATGTTGCTTCGTCTCTTCCTTGCCAGGCGCTAGTTCGTGCCGGCCACATACGCGTCGAGCTGGGTCTCGCGCTTGAAATCCGCCAGGTACCTGCCCGCGGCCTCCTTCGAGGGGAAGCTGCCCATCCGGACGCGATACCAGGTGCCCTTTCCAGGCACCTCGGCCGCAAGGATATAGGGGGCATAGCCCCGGTCGCGCAACCGCGCGGCGAAACGGTCGGCGTCCTGACGGCTCTGGAAGGCGGAGAGCTGGAGCGTGAACGCCCCACCCTTCACGGCCTCCGACGGGCGCGGCGGCTCCGGCGGCAGCGCCTGGGCCCGGGCGATGGCCTCCTTCATGCCCCCGTCGCGCACGGCGGTGCGGGTGGCCACGGGCGTCTCCTCCACCTTTCCCTTCACCGGCTCCACCTTGGCGGGCTCCGGCTTCGCGGCGGCGACCTTGGCGGGCTCCGGCTTCGCGAGCGGCTTGCCGTTGGCGATGGCGTCCTCCTCGGCGGCGTCCATCGCGGGCAGCTCGCCCGTGTCGGGATCCGGCGTGGGGGCCGGGGCGGCGGGCTTCGCGGCGACCTTGGGGGCCTCCGCGGGCTTGGGGGCCTCCGGCTTCGCGGCGGTGGCCTTGGGGGCCTCCGGCTTCGCGGCGGGCCTGGTGGGCAGCGGCGGCAGGGGCTCCGAGCCCGTCTTGCGGGTGAGCTCGTCCGGGAAGGTGAGCGGCGGATCCTGGCGCGCGTCGTGGAGGACCTGCGCGTTGGCGTCCAGCGCGGAGAGCAGGTCCGGGGCGGCGGCCGTCTGCGCGTCGCTGGCCAGCTTCTTGCCCACCACCACGCCCAGCACGAACACGGCGCCCATCACGACGATGCCGGCGATCAACAGGCTGACGATCTGCCGGTTGTCCAGCGAGACGTCGAACTTCTCCTTCATCCGGTGTGCGTCACGCATGGCGGGGCAGACCTCAAGGTGCGCGCTCGCGGCCGTGTAACGGCCTGTAGCGACAGCGTGCGCGCAAGCTACGCCCCACCCCCAGGCCGGTCAAATTCACGGAGGCGCCGGAGCACCTCCTCGCGCGGGAGGCCGGAAGTCGGGCTCCGGCGGCGTCAGGACGACCCGCCGGGTCTGCTCAGACGATCCACCCGCCGCCGAGCACGCGGTCCCTGTCGTAGACGACCGCGGCCTGCCCCGGCGTGACGGCGCGCGCGGGCGCGTCGAGCTTCACGGACACCAGCCCGTGCTGCGAGACGTGGATCCGCCCCGGGGCGCCCGCGTGGCGGTGGCGGATCCGGACCTCCACGGACTGCTCGGGAGGAGGCGGCCCGTCCACCCAGTGCGGCTGGAGCAGCCCGAACTGCGCGCGGCCGGTGCCCTCCGCGGGGCCCACGACGACGCGGTTCGTCTCCGGCTCCAGGCGCTGCACGTAGCGCACCTCGCCACCGCCCAGGTTGAGCCCCTTGCGCTGGCCCACGGTGAAGCGGTGGATGCCGTTGTGCGTGCCCAGCACGTTGCCATCCGGATCGACGACCTCCCCGGACGGCTGGGGACCAGCGACCTTCTCCACGAACCCGGCGTAGTCGCCGTCAGGCACGAAGCAGATCTCCATGCTCTCCGGCTTGTGGGTGGTGGGCAGCTGGTGGCGCTCGGCGACGGCGCGCACCTCCGCCTTGGTGAGGTGGCCCACGGGGAAGAGGACGTCCTTCAGCTCCTCCTGGCCCAGGGTGAAGAGGAAGTAGCTCTGGTCCTTGGCGGCGTCCACGGCGCGGCGCAGGTGGAAGCGGCCGTCCACCTCCTCCACCTGGGCGTAGTGGCCGGTGGCGAGCCGGGCGCCCAGGGCGCGCGCGCGCTTGAGGAGGAAGTTGAACTTCACGTCGCGGTTGCAGCTCACGCAGGGGATGGGCGTCTTGCCGCCCAGGTACGACTGGACGAACGGGTTGACGACCCGGTCCTGGAAGATCTCCTCGGCGTTGGCCACGTAGAACGGGATGCCCAGCGTCTGGGCCACCGCGCGGGCGTCGTCGATGTCGTCCGGACTGCAACAGCTGCCGCACTTCGCGTGGCCCTCGTAGGACCAGACGCGCAGGGTGATGCCGATGACCTCGTGGCCCTGCTCCTTGAGCAGGGCGGCGGCGGCCGAGGAATCCACCCCGCCGCTCATGGCAACGACGACTCGCATGGGCCTCATTCCTACACGCCCCCGGGCCGGGACGCACGGCCCGTCGCGCTCCAGGCCCCCTTCCCTGCCCTCCGGCCGGGAGGCGGCGCACTTCAGGCGCCGCGCGCCGCCCAGGCCGTGAGCTGGTCGCGGAGCGTGTCCGCGGTGTTGAGCGACGGGTCGTCGAGCACGGCCTCCAGCAGATACCGCGTCGCCTCGCCCACCTTGGGCGAGGGGCCGATGCCCAGCGTCTTCATGATGTCGCCCCCGGTGAGCGCCAGCTCCCTGGCGGACAGGGGAGGCTTCGCGGCGGCCAGCGCCTCCAGCCGCGAGGTCAGCGCCTCCAGCGCGGGCATCCGCTCCGGCGCCCGGACCTGGACGCGGGCCTTCGCCACGGCGATCAGCGCGGACAGGTTCGCCGGGCCCACGCGGGCGAGCAGCCGCCGCAGCGCGGGGTCCGCGTCGTCCACGCGCGTCTCCAGCTTCGCGTGCTCGACGAGCAGGCCGATGAGGTCGGCGGACTTGTTGGGGAACTTCAGGCGCAGGCACAGCTCGCGCGCCTGCGTCGCGGTGTCGATGTCCGCGAGCAGCGTGGCCATGCGCAGGTCCGCGTCCAGCGGCGCGGCCTGCACGGCGGCGCGGGCGAGCCGGGCGGCCTCCGCGTCCGCGTGGGCGACCTCCGGCAGGAAGCACTCCATCAGCCCCGTCTCCGCGAGCAGTTGGAGCCCCGTCTCCGCGCGCGGGGACAGGAGCAGCTTGAGCAACTCCTCGCGCACGCGCTCCAGCGCGACCTTGCGGAACACGCCCAGGGTGGCGGGGATGGCGTCGCGCGTTTCAGGATCCAGGGTGAAGCCCAGCACGGCGGCGAAGCGCACGGCGCGCAGGGGGCGCAGGCCGTCCTCGGAGAAGCGCTCCAGCGCGGAGCCCACGCAGCGGATCAGCTTCGCGGGCAGATCCACCTGGCCGCCGAACGGATCCACCAGCTCGCGGTCGAGCGGGTTGTAGGCCATGGCGTTGATGGTGAAGTCGCGCCGCGACAGGTCCTTCACGATGTCGCGCTCGAAAGACACGGAGCTGGGACGGCGTCCGTCCAGGTAGTCCCCTTCGGAGCGGAACGTCGTCACCTCCACGTGGTTGCCGCCGGTGAGCACCGTGACGGTGCCGTGCTGGATGCCGGTGGGGATGACCTTGCGGAAGGCGCGCTGCACCTCTTCCGGCAGCGCGCTGGTGGCGACGTCGAAGTCCTTGGGGTGGACCCTGCGCACCATGTCCCGCACGCAGCCGCCCACGAGGTACGTGGGGTGGCCCAGCTCGCGCAGGCGGGTGATGACTTCGAGCACGGGCTTCGGGATGTCGGCGTCGTGGAGGTTGGCGATCATGGCCGCGAGGGTGGGAGGAGGCGGGCGCGTACGTTGCCGTCTTCTGGCGGCTGCTGCCACTGCGCCGAGCGCCACGGGGAGGGGCATACGACAAATGACGTATACGTGGGCAAATGAAAGCCTTCAGGAAACTCAAGCCCACATGGCCCGACAATCCTTTCAACGCATCACCTACCGCGGGCGGAGGCCACGGCCGCCGCCCCCAGCGAGGAAAGCCATGTTCAAGGTCACCCCGAATCACGTCTTCCGGAACCCCTCCCGCCACGAGATCGACCAGACGACGCAGGGCAAGAAGAGCGACTACAGCCACGCGGTCAGCGGCGTGAATCAGATCCTCGACAAGGGCAACCTCGGCATCTCCGACCGGTCGAAGAACAGCGTCATCGACAACGTCGTCCAGGTGGAGAAGGGCCAGCGCAGCGAGGTCAACGCGCACCAGCGCGAGGCGCTGAACTTCGGACGCGACGCCTTCACGAGCTTCACCAAGGGCCACCTCAAGCAGGGCGCGGTGGAGGCACTGGGCTCGGGGCTCAACGCCGTGGCCTCGGTGTTCAAGTCCACGTACACGGAGACGCCGAGCGAGAAGAAGGGCATCGGCCCCTGGTGAGCCCTGCCTGCTGACTGGGTCGGGGAGCGTTCCTGGAGCGCTCCCCTTCCCCGCCATCACGGCGTGCGGCGGGCAGGTCTGTTAACGATGCACCCGCCATGTCCGACTCACGAACCACCGCAGTGCATGTCCACGACGCCTGTGAGGTGTACGTGGGCCGTGCCTTCCGCGCCTGGGCGAAGCCCGGGCCGCTCAACCCCGTGCCGGGCCGCTTCGGCAATCCCTTCAAGCCCGGGGGCGTGAAGACGTGGAAGGCGATGATCCGCACGTACTTCGAGCCATGGCTGGCGCAGCTGCCGGCGGACGAAGCCACGCGGATCCGCGACGAGGCCCAGCGGCGCATGGCGCCCGGCCCGGACGCGTTCGACTCCTTCCGCTGGTACCTGGAGCTGCGCACCCGACACGACCCGGTCTTCCTGCGCGACGTGGAGACCTTGCGCGGCAAGCGGCTGGGCTGCTGGTGCAAGCCAGGGCCCTGCCACGCAGATGTGTTGGCGGCATGGCTGGACGCCGGACCTCGCCCATGACGAGGTAGCACGGGCCTGATGCCGCCGGGCATTCCTCTCATGGGGGATGCCCGGGCGCTCCGCGTGGTGGAAGGAATGACGCGGGGCTGATCCACGGGCCCCTCATTCCCAGACAGCGGAGGGCCGCGAACGCAGCGGAGGCCGCAGTGCCGATCCATCCCCCTGAATCGGTGAACCGCGCGAGCTAGCTGATTCGATGGTGCTGGAGCTGCTAGGACGGGCCCATGGGACTTGATGCGAGCTACCAGGCCCTCCCCGGTGGCTCACCGCTGCTGGAGTTGGCGAGGCGGGACTTCGGCGTGGGCAGCTGGCTGACCTCCCTCACCAGGCTGCTCCAGGATCCGCGCGAGGAGGCCCTGGCCCCCGGGGCCCCGGAGCCCGCGGAGCTCCAGTTGCTGGAGGCCGTGAGGGAGCTGCTGCGCACCCGCCCAGACCTGGCGACACGACACGTGGCGCTCGACCGGCGGTGGGATCACCTGCACTTCGTCCTGTCGGGCCGTCGCCGAAACTCACCGGGGACCCACGACGATTCCCTGGCTGGCATCTCCATCCAGGGCGAGGCGGAGATCGCCCCGCATGTGGTGGCGGGGCAGGGCGTGCCCCTGCGCTACACGCGACCGGAGACGGTGGAGCGCATCGCGCGGCTGCTGGAGGCCGTGCACTTCGATACCCAGCGCGAGCACTTCACCTTCGAGAACCTGAGCCGGGCGGGCGTCTACAAGTGCCCGCGCGAGCAGGACATCGACGAGGCCTGGCAGTGGCTCCGCGCGCGCTTCGACCTCTTCCGCGCGTTCTATGTCGCGGCCGCGAAGCACGGCGACGGCGTCCTGGTTCGCGTGGACTGATGTGAACTACACGCTCGCCTTCGTCACCGCAGCGGCGCTCCTCACCTTTATGGCACAGCGAATCCAGGGCCTCGGGTGGCTGCTGCTGTGGCCTGCGTCGAGCCGGCGTCCATCCGTGGCACCCGCCGGTCCGTGTCCCTGCCCATCCTGGGCGTGATTGAAACCACGAGGCCCGGACGCGATGCCGGGCCTCGTGGACGCTCAAGACCGCTCAGCTCTCAGCCTGCTCCGTGCCCGCATGGGCTTCATCGCAGACCCGCGCGCCGTCGTCGGAGCGCTGGCTCTGCTCCGAAGAGCCCGAAGCGGTCTCCTGCGAAGGCTGCGCGGGCTGGAAGCAGTAGCCGGCCTCGCCACAGGTGGTGCGGCGGGTCCCCAAGAAACAAGGCTCATCGCAATCACTCCCGCAGGTATCCCAGCACTGGAGCGGATAGGCAAAGGCAGAGGCGGGAGCCACAACCAAGGCAGCGGCGGCAGCCAGCAGGGACTTCTTCAGCGCGTTCATCGACACTCCTGGGGTGTGGGGATGTGCCCGCACAAAGGGCAGGCACGATTCGCAGCAGATGCCGGCCCCGGACGACAATGGCAGACGCAAACGCCAACATTGTCCCCCGCCAGACATTCACATCACCCCAATGCCCATCCAGCCAACATTCAATAGCGGCAAGCCCTCATATCCAGGGCGTATGGCTGGAACCAGGCTGGCGGCTCATCCTTTCGCCGGAGCCGCCATGCGCTTCAGCCGTCTGCTTGCCGTTACCGCCGCCCTTGCGCTGTCCCCCGCGGCGACGTTCGCCATGCCCGTCCAGTGCTACGACGTCTGCCCGCTGACCAACAACTGCAATCGCTTATGTGGAGAGGGCTATTACCTCACCACGTGTGGGGAGGCCGGGTATGCCTGCGTCCATCCGGTCAATGCTCCTGAGTCGGGTGAGGACGAGCTGGCTTCGACTTGTGCGGACTGCGCCACGGAAAAGACCGACTGCCTCCAGCGCGTGAAGCACGGCGACCTCGAGGAGGTCCAGGCGTGCATGGATGCCTTCATCGAATGCACCCAGCTGTACTGCGCGACCGCGCAGTAGCGTTCGCCGTTCACCCCGCCTCGGGCGGGTGACTCTTCACGCGATGTAGGAGAGGATGGGCCCTCTCGGACCGCAGGCCGGGCGGGTCCATCCTCGAAGAGGCAGCGCGCATGACGAAGCACCCGGCCCTGTCCACCCTCGCGTGGGGTCTGCTCTGGCTGCTGTGGACGACGCCTGGCCTCGCGAGGGCGATGACGCCCGTCCCCTTCGCCCCCCAGTCCCGAAGCCAGGGCCTCCACCTGTCCACGAGGCAGTCCAAGCCGCGCGCCGTGCGGCTGCTCTCCACTGCGGACGAGCCCCATTCCGGCATCGAAGACTGGCGCCTGACAGCCACCCTGGTGTCCGCGGGGGCGGGTGCGCTGGGCGGGTTGATGCTCTGTGCCTTCACGTCGAAGCTCCGTGAGTGCGCGGCGGCCTTCTTCTACGGTGCCGCCGCCGGGCTGTCCGCGGGCGCCCTCCTCTTCCTTCCCGACTGGGATGGCAACCCGTGCGACGAGCATGCTGGCGAGTGCGTCGACGGCCCCGACCGCGCGCATCGGGTCAGCCCCAGGCTGGGCGTGCTCGGCGACAGGCTCGTGCTCGGGCTGGGCTACCACTTCTAGCGCCGACGATTATCAACATGCGCTTCACAGGCCATGGGCCTCCACGGGCTGGTGCACGCCAGGACCGGGCCGTATCTCCTTCATGCGACGGACATCACGAAGGAGAACGCACGATGCAGAAGCGCAAGCTGGGGAACAGCAACCTGGAGGTGTCGGCCCTCGGGCTCGGCTGCATGGGCATGAGCCACGGCTACGGACCTCCCGCGAACAAGCAGGAGATGATCTCCCTCATCCGGACGGCCGTCGACCGGGGCGTCACCTTCTTCGACACCGCCGAGGTCTATGGCCCCTTCACCAATGAGGAGCTCGTCGGCGAAGCGCTGGCCCCTGTCCGCGGTCAGGTGGTCATCGCCACGAAGTTCGGGTTCGGCATCGACGCCCAGGGGAAGCAGGTCGGGCTGAACAGCCGGCCGGAGCACATCCAGCAAGTCGCCGAGGCCTCCCTCAAGCGCCTCAAGACGGACACCCTCGACCTGTTCTACCAGCACCGCGTGGATCCGGACGTGCCCATCGAAGACGTGGCGGGCGCGGTGAAGGAGCTGATCCAGCAGGGCAAGGTGCGGCACTTCGGCCTCTCCGAAGCCGGGGCGAAGACGATCCGCCGGGCGCACGCCGTCCTCCCGGTCACCGCCCTCCAGAGCGAATACTCCCTGTGGTGGCGCGAGCCGGAGAAGGAGATCCTCCCGACCCTCGAGGAGCTCGGCATCGGGTTCGTCCCCTTCAGCCCGCTGGGCAAGGGCTTCCTGACGGGCAAGCTGCCCGACGCCTCGCAGCTCGACAAGAACGACTTCCGCAACACCCTCCCGCGCTTCACCCCGGAGGCGCGCAAGGCGAACCAGGCCTTCGTCGACCTGCTGGGCACGGTGGCCGCCCGGAAGCACATCACTCCGGCCCAGCTCGCGCTGGCGTGGGTCCTGGCCCAGAAGCCGTGGATGGTCCCCATCCCGGGCACCACGAAGTTGAACCGACTGGAGGAGAACCTCGGCGCGGCCCAGGTGGAGCTGACCGCGGACGACCTCCGGGAAATCAACGGCGCCGCCGCGCGGCTCACGGTGCAGGGGGCTCGCTATCCCGAGCACCTGGAGAAGCTGACCGGCCGCTGAGGCCCGCGTCACACCGCCTTCACCGCCAGCTCACGGGCCGCCTCGACAAAGAGCCGCAGCGGCCCGGAGCGCTGTGCGCGGCTGGGATGGTAGAGGAAGAAGCCGGGGACCGTGGGCGCATAGGCTTCCAGCACCCGCACGAGCTTTCCGGTGCGCAGCCGCGCCTCCACCGCCGGCTCGAAGGCATACGCCAACCCCACGTCCGCCTCCGCCAGGGCGGCCGGCAGATGGATGTCATTGGTGACGACGCCTCCACGCACGGGCACGCGCCAGCTCTTGCGGCCGCGCTCCAGCTCCCACGGGTACAGCGTCCCGGTCGTCTGCGAACGGAAGGTGATGCACTCGTGTTTCAGCAGATCCTCGGGACGCTGGGGCGTGCCATGGCGCGCGAGGTAGCCGGGCGACCCCACCACCACGAAGCGGAACGCGTCCGTGAGCCGCGCCTGCACCATGTCGCGTTCGATGGCTTCGCTCAGCCGGATGCCCGCGTCGTAGCCCTCCTCCACGATGTCCACCAGGCGGTCCTCGATGACGACCTCCACCTCCACGCGGGGATGGCGCGCGCGGAACGTGGGGAGCACGGGCGTGATGACGTAGGGCACCGCCGCCGTCAGCACCGTCAGGCGGACCCGCCCCACCGCCTCTCCCGGCTGCGCGGCCACCTCGCGGAGCGTGGCGAGCGTCTGGCCCACCGCCGGACCCGCCCCCTCCAGGAGCCGCCGGCCCGTGTCCGTCAGCGACACGCTGCGGGTGGTGCGGGTGAGCAGCACCACCCGCAGCTGCTCCTCCAGCTGCCGCACCGCCTGGCTCACCGCGGCCGTGGAGACGCCCAGCTCACGCGCCGCACCGCTGAAGCTGCGCAGCCGGGCCACGACCAGGAACACCTGTAGCTGCGTGAAGGGCGCCATCGTCATCCGCGTGGACCGCCTTCGCAGGCACTGTTAAGCACGCGTTAAGAGCCTATTGGCTTCTCCGTGCGTAGTCATCCCACGGTCCGACGAGTATCTCTCCCGCACGTGAACGGGGCTCGAGGGCCCCATTGCCCATGGAGAAGAGACGTATGCCTACCGTCAACGCCTACGCCGCCACGTCCGCGAAGTCGCCGCTCGGCCCGCAGGCCATCCAGCGCCGCGAGCTGGGGCCTCGCGACGTCCTCGTCGAGATCAAGTTCTGCGGCATCTGCCACTCCGACATCCACACCGTCCGCGGCGAGTGGGGCGAGGCCACCTACCCGCTCGTCCCCGGCCATGAGATCGCCGGCATCGTCACCGGCGTCGGCGCCCAGGTCACGAAGCACGCCGTCGGCGACCGCGTGGGCGTGGGCTGCATGGTGGACTCGTGCGGCGACTGCTCGTCCTGCCACAGGGGCGAGGAGCAGCACTGCCTCAAGGGCTTCGTCGGGACCTATGGCGCCACCGGCAAGGATGGCCAGCTCACGCAGGGCGGCTACGCGACGCACATCGTCGTGACCGAGGACTTCGTCCTCAAGATCCCGGAAGGCCTCGCGCTCGACGCCGCCGCGCCGCTCCTGTGCGCCGGCATCACCACGTACTCGCCGCTGCGCCGCTGGGGCGCGGGCCCTGGCAAGAAGGTGGCCATCGTGGGCCTGGGTGGCCTGGGGCACATGGCCGTGAAGCTCGCTCGCGCGATGGGCGCGGAGGTGACGGTCCTGTCGCAGTCGCTGAGCAAGAAGGAGGACGGCCTGCGGCTGGGCGCGCACCACTACCACGCCACCCAGAACCCGGAGACCTTCCAGAAGCTCGCCGGCACGTTCGACCTCATCGTGAACACGGTGAGCGCGAAGATCGACCTGGACGCCTACCTGTCGCTGCTGGCCCTGGACGGCGCCCTCGTCACCGTGGGCGCCCCTCCGGAGCCGCTCTCCCTCAACGCGTTCTCGCTCTTCATGCCCCGCCGCATCTTCACGGGGTCGCTCATCGGAGGCGTCGCGCAGACGCAGGAGATGTTGGACTTCTGCGCGAAGCATCACATCGGCGCGGACATCGAGGTCATCCCCGCCAGCAAGATCAACGACGCCTACGAGCGCGTGCTCGCCTCCGACGTCCGGTATCGGTTCGTCATCGACACGTCGACGCTGAAGTAGCGCAGCCCTCCACCGCGCCGCCGAAGGCGCCGGGGCCGCCGGGGACGACGAAGCCCTTCCCCGGCGCTGGCGAGCGGTCGAGGGGCTCCACCTGTCGCCACCCGCGCGGGCACCGGAGCACGCGGGCTCATTCGCCGCCGCGAAGGCAGTGCATGTGCCAGGAGTCCAACACTCCGGAGAATCACACCCTCGCGACCTGACGGGCGACGGACTTCCCCCACAGTGCGGGCCCCTCTCCTCACGGTGAGCCGCGGCCCGGTTCTGGCTGCCCTGGCTGGAACAATGAACCTCCAGATACCTGCACGCACCCGAGCCACCTTGAGGCGCACCCGGAGCCCTTCACTAGCGTGGCCTCCGTCCATTCCCCCCTGGAGGTCGCGATATGGAAGAGGAACGCCGAAGGGCCTGGGTGCCCTGGCTGGTGACGGCGCTGGTGACGGTGCTCGCGGGCCTGGTGCTCTACCTGTCGCATCGCAGCACGACGCGCGCGGACGCGGAGACGGCCGCGGCGGAGGCCCGAGCCAGCGACGCGGAGGCCGCGAGGCAACAGCTGGAGGCGAAGCTGGCCGCGCTGGAGGAGGAGCGCACGAAGCTGGCCACGGAGAAGGAGCAGCTCCACACGGAGAAGGAGCAGCTCAGCCAGACGGTGCAGGAGCAGGAGGCGGAGCTGACGCGGCTCAAGGCCACCTACGAGGACCTCCAGGACAAGCTGAAGAAGGAGATCGCCGAGGGCGCCATCCGCCTGTCCCAGGACGGAGGCCGGCTCCAGGTGGATCTGGTCGACAAGGTCCTCTTCGATTCAGGCGACGCCAGCATCAGCGCGCGCGGCCAGGAGGTCCTCACCCGGCTGGGTGGCGTGCTGTCCAAGGTGGAGGACAAGCTCATCCAGGTGTCGGGCCACACGGACGACTCGCCGCCCACGCAGAAGCTCCAGGCCACCTTCCCCACCAACTGGGAGCTGTCCGTCGCGCGCGCCGTCAACGTGGTGCGCTTCCTCCAGGAGAAGGGTGGCGTGCCCGCGAAGCGCATGCTCGCGGCCGGCTACGGCGACACGCGTCCCCTGGCGGCCAACGCCTCGCCGCAGGGCCGCGCGCGCAACCGCCGCATCGAGCTGCTGTTGATTCCGGAGCTGGCCGCCAAGCGGAACCCGGCCATCGCGAAGGCGGCGCCCTCGAAGGCGACGCCCGTGAAGGCGGCTCCCGTGAAGGGGACTCCCGCGAAGGCAGCCGCCGTGAAGCCCGCCGTCGGGAAGAAGGCGGGCCGGTAGGCACGCGCCCAAGGCTCCCCGCCGGGCCTGTCGCTGAAGCAAGGCATGGAGACCGCGGGCCCTGGTGATTGTTCAACGCGGGGATGCAGGGCCCGTCCCATTGTTCGCTCCCCGGCCGTCCATCCCCCACTCCAGGTGCGCCCGCACTGCGTCATCCCCATCCCTCCCCGCGAGGAGGCGCCATGGCCAGGAAGATGAGAGCAGCGCAGGTGCAGAAGGCAGGCGGTCCGTTCGAGCTCGTCGAGCGCGACATCCCCGAGCCCGGTCCCGGGCAGGTGCGGCTCGCGGTGGAGGCGTGCGGCGTCTGCCACAGCGATGCCATCACCAAGGAAGGCTGGATGCCCATCCAGTACCCCCGCGTGCCGGGGCACGAGGTGGTGGGCCGCATCGACCGCGTGGGCCCTGGCGTCACGGCCTGGAAGGAAGGCCAGCACGTCGGGGTGGGCTGGCACGGAGGCCACTGCGGCCAGTGCGTCGCGTGCCGCAGTGGGGACTTCGTCACCTGTGAGAAGCAGCAGGTCTGCGGCATCAGCTACGACGGGGGCTACGCGGAGTACCTCGTCGCCCCGCAGGAGGCGCTGGCCCGGGTCCCGGCGGGGATGAGCTCCGAGGATGCCGCGCCGCTGCTCTGCGCGGGCGTCACCACGTACAACTCCTTGCGCAACATGGGCGCGCGCCCCGGGGACCTGGTGGCGGTGCAAGGCATTGGCGGCCTGGGCCACCTGGCCCTCCAATACGCCCACAAGTTCGGCTACCGCACCGCCGCCATCTCGCGCGGCGCGGACAAGCGGGCCCTGGCGATGGAGCTGGGCGCGCACGAATACATCGACACGGAGAAGGGCCCTCCCGCCGAGGCCCTCCAGAAGCTCGGAGGCGCGCGCGTCATCATGATGACCGCGTCGAGCAGCAGCCTCGCGGGTGACCTGCTCGGCGGCCTGGGGCGCAACGGCACGCTGCTGCTCCTGGGCGCGGGCCCGGAGCCCATCCCCGTCAGCAGCCTGTCCCTGATCACGAAGCGCATGCGCATCCAGGGCTGGCCTAGCGGCGCGCCCCAGGACTCGCAGGAGACCCTGGCCTTCAGCGCGCTCGCGGGGGTGCGCTCGCGCAACGAGGTGTTCCCGCTGGACCGCGCGGCGGAGGCCTACGCTCGGATGATGAGCAACAAGGCCCGCTTCCGCGTGGTGCTCAAGATGCGCTGAAGCCGGCGGACTCGCGCCTGTCCGGGGCGCGGGAGGCCCCTCGCTCAGAGGGCTGGCCGCTCCACGTACAGCTGGGCTTCCACCTGGCGTTGGAGGCCCAGCAGCCGGTCGAGCTTGCTCTTCAGCTCGTCGCGCAGCTCGCGCTTGTCGGTGTGGATGATCTCGTCTCGCAGCGCATCGATGCTCTCGGCCAGGGAAGCGTGGAGGAGTTGGATCTGCTGCGGGGACAGCTCCAGGACCATGGGACCCTCACTGGCAGAAGAACGACGGCGATGCTTCTGCTGGAAGGGTAAGCACGCGCTCGCCCACCGCCCTTGATCCGACCCGACAGCGCCTGGCCGGATGTCCGCTCTTCTACAGCCCGCGGTGCGGCGCCCGACTCCAGGGCGCCGCACCCAGGGCGAGGCTCAGCGCAGCGCGATGAGCGAGGCCACGAGCAGCGACACGACGCTCATGACCTTGATGAGGATGGCCACGCCGGGGCCCGACGTGTCCTTGAAGGGGTCGCCCACCATGTCGCCCACGACGGCGGCCTTGTGCACGGCCGAGCCCTTGGCGTGTCCCGGCAGCTTGCCCTTCTCGATGAACTTCTTGGCGTTGTCCCACGCGCCGCCCGCGTTGGCCATGTAGAGGGCCATGGTGGCGCCGACGACGAGCGCACCGGCCAGCAGGCCCGCCAGCGCGCCGGGGCCCAGCAGGTAGCCCACGAGCGGCGGGGCGACGATGGCGATGATGCCCGGGAAGATCATCTCGCGCAGGGCGCTCTTGGTGGAGATGTCGACGATCTTCTTGGGGTCCGGCTCGGCCTTGAGCTCCATCAGGCCCGGAATCTCACGGAACTGGCGGCCGATCTCCTCCACGATGGCGCCGGCGGCGCGGCCCACGGCGAGCATGGTGGAAGCGCCCACCAGGAACGGGAGGATGGAGCCCAGCAGCAGGCCCACGATGACGTTCGGGTTGGTCAGCTCCAGGCTCATCTCCGCCAGGCCGTTGGCCAGGCGCGTGTGGTTGACCTCCAGGTTGAACGCGGAGAACAGCGCGATGACCGTGAGCGTCGCCGAACCGATGGCGAAGCCCTTGCCGATGGCGGCCGTGGTGTTGCCCACCGCGTCCAGCTCGTCGGTGATGGCGCGCACGTCGGGGCCCAGGCCGGACATCTCGGAGATGCCACCCGCGTTGTCGGAGATGGGGCCGTACGCATCCACCGTCATCACGACGGCGGTGCCGCCCAGCATGCCCACCGCCGACAGCGCGATGCCGTACAGGCCGAGCGCGCGATCCGCGATGTAGGCCACGAGGGCGATGGTGGCCATGGAGATGCCCACGCTCTCCATGCCGACGGCGAGGCCGCGGATGAGGTTGGTGCCCGCGCCCGTGATGGAGGACTCCGCGATGCGCTGCACCGGCGTGGACGAGGTGTAGTAGTCCGTGACGAGGCCGATGATGGCGCCGCCGAAGGCGCCCGCCGCCAGCGCCACCGTGATGGACTGGGACAGGCCGAACACGTTCATCAGCACGAAGGACAGGCCCACCAGGATGACGGGGGGCATGATGAGCGCGCTGCGCAGCACCTGCGCGGGGTTCATGTTCTTGAGCGCGCGCGCGATGAAGATGCTCAGCAGGCTGACCAGCAGGCCAATGGCGGACAGCGCCAGCGGCAGCACCACGCCCGCGACCTTCGCGTTGCCCGTCGCGTTCGCGTCCACCACCAGGCGCGACAGCTGCGTCGCGTTGGCGGTCAGCGCGATGGCCATGGCGGCGACGATGGCGGCCACCATGGACTCGTAGATGTCCGCGCCCATGCCGGCCACGTCGCCCACGTTGTCACCCACGTTGTCGGCGATGACGCCGGGGTTGCGCGGGTCGTCCTCGGGGATGTTCTCGATGACCTTGCCGGCGATGTCGGAGCCGACGTCCGCGGCCTTGGTGTAGATGCCGCCGCCCACGCGCGCGAAGAGCGCGATGGAGCTGGCGCCCACGGCGAACGAGTGGAGGATGGGGGACAGCTCCGGGCTGGAGCGGAACACGTAGTAGACGACGCCCATGCCGACGAGGCCCAGGCCGGCGACGGCGAGGCCCATCACGGCGCCGCCATCCAGCGCGACCAGCAGCGCGTTCGGCTTGGAGCCGGTGCGCGCGGCCTGCGCGGTGCGCACGTTCGCGAACGTCGCGGCCTTCATGCCGATGTAGCCCGCGAGCAGCGACAGGAACGCGCCCGCCACGAAGCTCGCGCTCGCGATGGGGCCCAGCGCCAGGCCGATGAGCACCGCGACGACCACGCAGTAGACCGCGAGCACCTTGTACTCGCGAACGAGGAACGCCATCGCGCCTTCGCGGATGTAGCCCGCGATGCGGTTCATGGTCGCGTCGCCGTCAGGGAGTCCCTTCACTCGGAAGTAGAAGAACGCAGCGAAGAGCAGGCCCACGGCGCCGATGACGCTTGGGGCGATTGCCCAGAAATTCGATTCGAGACTCGACAACTCCATCCGTTCCTCCAGAGCAGTCCCGGGGGCCACTGACCGCTCGCCCCGCGGGGCGCTCGCGTGCCGCGCGAAATGTGCGGAGGGCCTATACGTGATTTCAGGGCAACCGGGGAGCCTCCTCGGAGCGGATCCACCTACCTGGGGGTTCCCCCATGGGAGGGGCTCAAAGGAGCCCATCGGGCCCCACGAGGCCCATCGAGTGGCTTGAAGTGCCTGGATTCACTGATGATTCAGGGCGGCGCGGGGGAGGTTTTGCCACCGCCACGGCATTGGAGCGCCCCGGGAGTTCCAGCCACAGCGGCATGCTGATTCATGGGGAGGGCGCACCTTCACGCGCGCTCGAAGCAGCTTGAGGCGGGCGTCGAGCCCCTGCGCGCCGTCCTCACCGCGAGAGGAGGAGGTGCCGCAGCCGGGCCGTCTGGTCCGCGCTCCAGCCGCCGGGCCGCAGGAGCGCGACCCAT
Source organism: Corallococcus sp. RDP092CA (assembly GCF_041903675.1). Taxonomy (NCBI): domain Bacteria; kingdom Pseudomonadati; phylum Myxococcota; class Myxococcia; order Myxococcales; family Myxococcaceae; genus Corallococcus; species Corallococcus sp. RDP092CA. Next base: position 254,232 of record NZ_JAYESI010000007.1, read on the forward strand.
CCGTCCACGTGCTCGGCGGTGTAGACGTGGCCGTGGCCGGCGGGCACCTCCATCCCCAGGGGGAGATCCGCCGTCACCTGCCAGAACGTCACGAAGGGGATCCACACCATCTGCCCGAGGACATCGTCGCCTCGCGGCTCGCGCAGCCAGTCCGGCCGCTGCACCAGGAGGCGGGGACTCCACCAGATGATGGGGTCGGACGGGTGGAGCAGGTACAGCACGCGGGAGTCGCCCCAGGGCGCGGACGCGGGCGGGATGTCGCTCCCCGGCCGACGGCTGAAGCGGACGATGCGGCCGTGTCTGTAGATGGGCTCCACCTCGGGGCTCCCCGGATCCCGGTGGTCGGTGAACGCGCGATACAGGGTGTTGAAGTTCGGCGGCCCCACGAAGAGCACCCCGTCAGTGCGGTTGGCCAGGTCCCGCTCGCCGCTGAACGCGGTCTCTCCGCCGTAGGAGCCCAGGCTCTCTCCGAACACCAGCAGCTTCGGGCGCTGACCGGATGGCAGCCGCGACCAGCGCTCATAGACGGCGTCGAAGAGCGCTCGGCCTGACTCCCGCGCCCGCTCCTGATCCACCAGGACGGAGAGCCAGGACCACAGGTGCGAGTACTGCGTGGCGACGATCGCGGAGTCACCCCGCGTCATGTACTCGAAGGCGTCCACGGCCTCTGGCACCACCCACCCGCTGCCCGTGGTCGTCACCACCAGCAGGTACGCGCGGTCGAAGCCGCCGGCCCGCTCCAGGTCGTCGACGGCGAGCGCGGCGCGCCCCTCCGCATCCTCCGCGGAGGCGTAGCCCGCGTATGCGCGGATCGGCTCCTTCACGGCGGTGCCATGGAACCGGGAGAGGTCCTCCACCGAGGGCCCCCGCCCGATGAAGTTGCGCCCTTCCCTCCCCAGGGACTCCCAGCGGATCAGCGAGCCCGGGCCACCCGAGCGCAGCGCCGTGCGGGGTGGGACCACGCCCTTGTCGGTCATCGTGTCCTGGACCGCCAGGGTGCGGTCCGCGGTGGAGATGAGCCCGTCCCACAGCACGCCGCTGGCCACCAGCGCGGTGAGCACCACGACGGCCAGTCCGCTCGTCGCCCGGGCCGCGCGCGGCCCCATGTGCCTCGCGAGCCGTCCGGACAACGCGCGGGTCACGGCGCGCAGCCCCCGTCCCACGGCGACGAGCAGGAAGAAGACGACCACCGCGACGAAGGGTGCGAGCAGATACCCGGCGCGGCCCGGCGAGGGCATGCCCATGAGCTCGCGAAGGCGCTGCTGCCAGTGCCAGCCGAGCAGCAGCGACGCCGTCAAGGCCACGCATGCCGTCACGAAGAAGCCCTGCCACGCCCGGCGACGGGGAGTCCTCGCGGGGCGGTCCGCGAACTCGCGCCAGAGCCACGCCCCCAGGCACCCCAGCCCGTAGCCGATGGCCGCGCTGAGGCCGCTGACGAAGCCCTGGAACGGTCCGCTTCGCGGCAGCAGGGACGGCGTGAAAGCCAGACATGCGAAGAGGAGCGCGCCCCAGGACCCCGGCAACGTGTATCGAAACCAGCGGGGCCAGGTCCGGCTCGCGCGCCAGGCCGGGCGCGTCACCGTGGGCTGCTCGGCGTGGGTGAGGAGGTGCTCCATGCGGACTCCCGGGCAGGCGCTCGGCGCACGTGCGCTGGAGCCACCGGACGGCCAGGGAGACGCCTGGCGATGAGGCTCGCCGTCTCTCCAGGGCACACTCCAGAGGGTAGGCCCCGAGGCCGCCTCCCGGCAGCGTGCGCCCGGCGGGCCTGGACTGGCTCCGGCCGGTGGACCCTGCGCCCGCGCCTCATCAGGTGGGTGCCTCTGGCAAGGCCTGTCCCCTCCTCCGCATCCAGGCCGCACGGTTTGGCTCCATCGCGGCGGACGCTCCGTACTACCCTGCCTGCGGGCCGCGTGAGCTTGCGCCCGAGGAAGAGGGCACGGCGCTTGAGCATGCGGAACGTCGTCGTTGTTGGAGGCACGGGAGACATCGGGCGCGCGGTCACCCACAAGCTGCGCGCGGAGGGCATGCGCGTGGTGTGCGCCGCGAATGACGTCACGACGGAGACGCCCGACACCCTGCGGGTGGACATCACCCGCGAGGACTCCGTGCTGTCGATGTTCGACAGGGCGGAGGCCGCGCTGGGGCCCCTCTCCGTGCTGATCAACTGCGCGGGCGTCGGCGTCTTCACGCCCCTCCACGAGACGTCGCTCGAGGACTGGAACCGGACCCTCGACGTGAACCTCACGGGCACGTTCCTGTGCGCGCGCGAGGCCTTCCGGCGGATGAAGTCCCGCGGCGGGGGACGGCTCATCCACATCGGCTCCGTGAGCGACCACCTCACGCTGCCCATGAATGGGGCCTACGCCGCGACCAAGCATGGGGTCCGGGGGTTGACCGGCGTCCTCAACGAGGAAGGCAAGGCGTTCGGCATCCGCGCCACCCTGCTGTCCCTGGGCGCCGTCTACACGTCCTTCTGGAGGTCCCGGCCGGAGTTCAGCCCCGCGGACATGCTCTCCGTCGAGGACGTGGCCCAGTGTGTCTGGGAGATCTCCATCAAGCCTCCAAACGTGCGCGTCGACGAGGTGCGGCTCGTACCGCCCCAGGGGGTGCTGTGATGGGGGTGCAGCCGGAGGCCCCCGTCGCCATCGTCACCGGAGCCAGCCGGGGCATCGGCGCCGCCATCGCCACCGCGCTGGCGGGGAACGGCTTCGAGGTGGCCCTGCTGTCCCGTGACGAAGCCGCGCTGGAGCGGCTCCAGAAGCAGGTGCTCGCCACCGGAGGTCGCGCCCGGCCGGTGGTCTGCGACGTCGCGAGCCGGGACCAGGTGATGTCCGCGCTCGAGCTGCTCGAAGCGAAGGTGGGTGTGCCTCGGGTGCTCGTGAACAACGCGGGCATCGGGGGGCCTTTCCACCGCGCGGACGAGGTGAGCGTCGCCGAGTGGGATCAGCTGTTCGGCGTGAACGTGGAGGGCGTGCGCAACCTGTGTCAGTGGGCGCTGCCCCGGATGAAGGCGCAGGGCCATGGGCGCATCGTGAACATCGCGTCCATCATGGGGCTCTTCGGAGGCGCCCAGTCCTCCACCTACGCGGCCACCAAGCACGCGCTCGTGGGCTACTCGAAGGCCATCGCCGCGGAGTGGGGAGCCTACGGCATCACCTGCAACGCGCTCTGTCCCGGCTACATCGAGACGGAGATGCTGGCGAAGGCCCCAGCCGCCGCGCGTCAGCGGCTGCTGGAGCGAATCCCCGGGAAGCGCTTCGGAACGCCAGAAGAGGTGGCGGGGCTGGTGTCGTTCCTCGTCGGACCGCTCGGCGGCTATGTCAACGGGAGCGCCCTGGTGATGGACGGAGGACTGTCATCGCATCTGGCCTCCGACCTGCCGTCCTTCTGACACCGCCGCAGGGAGGCCTACGTGAGGCGGCGCTGGCGGTTGACGAAGGCGTCGCTCCGACCGGCGTCATAGTCGGTGCGCAGGTCCGGGTTGGCGATGCGCTCGCCGAACGCGCGGTGGAACGGGATGGCCTTCGAGGGATCCTCGGCCCGCTCCTGGATGCTGGACGTCACCCAGCGCTGGAGCTGCTCCACGGTCAGATCCCGGAGCTTGCCCGCGCCGGGGATGGGCAGGTCGGGCAGGAGCGACTTTGCGGAGAAGAGCAGGTCCACCATGCCCTTCGCGGCCTCGTTGCGCTGGTTCAGCTCGTCCACGGACACCTGGAAGCCGCCTTCGATCGCTCCCACCAGGCTGCCCATGAGCCGAGCGTTGCGCTTCGCATCCATGGAGGGCGGGTTCTCGTTGGCGTGCCGCGCGAGCCCGTCGCTCATCCCCTGCAAGCGCTGCATCATGTGCTGGCGGAACGCGTCGCTGCCCGCGTAGTCCTGCGGCGGAGAGAAGAGCGTCCGGGTGAAGAACTCGGACATCTTCTTCTGGCCGTCCTGGCGCAGCGAGCCCGCCTCGTCCCGCATCGTGGGCGAGGCCAGCACCGCGTCACCATGCTGGGTGAAGAAGCGGGCAGCGGCGGCGCGCGACTCGCGGTTCTCGCCCAGCTTGTCGATGGAGTCCGTGAACAGCTTCACCGTCTCCGCCGTGGGCGGGTTGATGCGCCCCGCGGCGTCCAGCAGCCGGCCCAGCGCCGGGGAGGAGCTCGCGTCGGGGCCGGAGGCGTTGATGTTCTTGATGACCTCCGCCATGCCCTCGGGGTTGGCCGCCAGGAAGCGCTGGAGCCGGTCCGGCGGCATGCCCGCCAGCGCCGTGGCCACCGCCGCGCTGCGCTGTGGATCAATGCTCCCGTTCGCGCGGACGATGTCCAGCTCGGCCTTCGCGTACGTCTCGATGAGGTCCGGGTTGCCGGTGCCGGCGATGATGCCCGCGAGCCCCTCGTGCGACGCCCCGGGCTGTGCACCGCGGCCGGACGTGGCCACCGCCGCCGACAGCTCCTGGGGCGACACCGCGCCAGCGCGGAAGGCATTGTCCAGCGCCTGGGACAGGCGCGCGCGGTCCGCCTCCGGCAGCCGCTGCACGCTGTCCAGGATGCCGCCGGCGACGGGGCCGAAGTGGAACATCATGTCCATGAACGCGGCCTGCTTGGCCGGATCCGGGTTGTTCCGCAGCCACTCCGACACGGCGGTGGCGTCCCGGCCGTCGCTGGCGTTCGAGATGGCCTGCTGCGCCGAGCGCAGCTCCGAAGGCGACAACGCAGCGGGAGCCACGGGAGTCGCGCTCGTCGTCCGCACCTCCGCCGCCCCCGCGGGCGTCACGCCCAGGCGGGCCGCCGTCTGCGTGCCCGCGGTCCCCGCCACCGGCTGGAACCCATCCGCTCCGGTGCCACCGCGAACCGCCATGTTCTGGGCGGGAGGCTGCGCCGGGGTCTGCACCGAGGGGCGCTCCGTGGGTTGGGTCTCGGCGGCGCGGGGCGGGTTGCGCTGGATGGTCGTCGTCATGGTTGTTCCCCCTCGTCCCCCGCATGGGGGGCGGCGTGTTGGAGAGGCCAGAGGCGCCTCGTTTTCCGCGATTATCGACCATCTGGCGCCCGGGTTGCCATGTTCGAGGGATGGCGGCACGGCGGTCCGGGTCGTGCCGCCCCACCGCGCGGTCAGTTCGCGAAGCGCTGCTCGAAGTTGCTGAGCTGTGCCTCCAGCCGCCACTGCAGCGCGGCGCGCCTGTTCGTGCTCAGGAAGTCCTGGCAGGAGGAGGACGGACCGGCCGCACCGGCCACGTCCTGCGCGCAGGCCGCGACGAGCCCGGAGAACACATCCCGCTGGGCCCAGAGGCTGTTTCCCTCCACGAAGGCATGCTCCAGGCTGGCGCGCGCCAGTTGCTTGAGCGTCTTGTAGTCAAGCCCCTGGACCGAGGCGGCCGCGAGGTACTCCTGGGTGATGTCGCCCCGGAGGATTCCGGAGTCATCGGTCGCCAGGGTCACCGGCACGCCCTCCACGAGGTATGCGGAGAGGGGGTGGTCGGCCCCCTTCACGCCGAGCAGGACGTTGTTGGAGGACAGGCAGATTTCCACCAGGACGCCCGCCTCGTGCATGTCGCGCAGGAGCGCCTCGACGCCCTCTCCGTCCGCTTCGCTCAACACATCCACGCCATGGCCAATGCGCTCCGCGTGGGCCAGCTTGACGGCGTTGCGGATATGGAAGCGCAGGTGTCCCTGATCCTCGGGCCGAAGCACCTCTGGAATCAGCTCGCCCGCGTGCAGGGAGACGTGGACCTCCTTGCGTCCGGGCGTGCTGTCATTGTGGTCGTCCAACATGCCCAGGGCGAACATCTCGTCGTCGTAATACGCGAGCGAGTTCGGGTGCTCCTCGGGTGACACCAGATTGACGCCGACAATCTGTGGCACGCGTTGGGCCAGCTCGAAGGCGTACACCCACTGACCAAAGACATTGGCCCGCTCCGCCGTGCGGTTCGCGGAGACGATCAGCCGTACCTCCACGTCGCAGCCCGGGTCCGCCTGGGGGGTGTCACACGCCATCACCGCCCTGCTCCCTCCCAGCATGCTGGCGATGCTGCTGGCCTGACGTGTCAGGGCCTCCTGGAAGGCAGGCAGGGCGATGAGCTGCTCGCGTCTGGCCAGCAGCGTCGGGGCATCCCAGGCGTCCGTAGGCGAAAACAGCGGCTCGGCCAGCCGTCCGCCCGTGCTCGCGCCGAACCCCTGCATCAGCTCCAGGTACACCTGATTGTGCCTTCCGGCGCGGGAGAGGATGTCCGCATAGATGTCGTCCCCCCGGGCATCGGTCTGCACCGCCCCGTACTTGCCGAAAGCATCGAAGAAGTGCTGGTGCGCGTCGAGCAGGGGACCGGCGTAACCTTCCATGGACCAGGCCCCCATCACCGCGTCGTAGAGCGCCCGGTCTGTCTCGGTGCTGGACAGCGGGGTCGCACCCGGCTCGCAAGGATTGCTGGCCACGAAGGTGGTGGTGTTGACACACGCTCCGTCCTCGGAGCCCCACTGGATGAGCTTTTCCATGGTGATGGCACCAGAGGTATGGCTGTGCAGGTCACCCCCCTTGGGCATGTCACGCAGGAAGTCCGCGAGCGCGGCAGGGTCGTTGCGAAGGGACTCCATGTGCTCCTGGGTCAGCTCCTCGGCGGGCCTCTCGACGGGAGGCGCATCATCTTCCCTGCAAGCACTCAAACACAGTGAAGTCACGATAGCGGCCAATGAGCGCTTGTTCATGCGGAAGTCCTCGCGGGCGGTTTCGGCGATTGTCTTTAGGATGATCAGCCATGGCCAGTCAACCGCGTATCCTTGTGTTTCCTGATTTTCGATGGAATTGACCAGAGCCGAATTTTCAACCGTTGCCCTGCCCCATCGGGCTGGGCAAGCGGTGCGATGCAGGGGGCAGCCTGGACCCATGACGCTGGCGCCTGAGTGGCCTTCTCCCCTGGCACTCCACGGCGTCGGGCCTGGCAGGGCCGGCTCCGTGCGACACGTCCAGCGGGGCAGACACGACACCGTGCAACTAGACGCTGCGCACCGGGAGGCCCGCGCGGGCATCCTCAATGCGCGGAGGCCTGCCCTCCGCCAGCAGGCCGAAGACGACGGCGTAGCGGCGTCACGGCCGCCGAAGCGCGCTCCCGCGGCGGATCCACTCGACCGAACCGCTCGCGATCCATCCTCGCCGGTCCTTGACACCTCCAGTGAGTAGCGCGGGAGGCGTCGTGAAGTCCGAGCGCAAAACCCCAACGAGACAGTAACCCGATGCCCGCGCACAGACCGCCGGTGAAAGAGATACATCTATCCGTGGATGCGCGGACTGACGGTGTGCGCTGGGCACCAAAAGACAGTTGCTACTGAGTTTTCGATGACCTAACTGAAAGAGCCACTCTCCTCGATTCAGGCAACGTGCGCGGCGCGAAGAACGGCATGGGCCATCTACCAAATCCAGCGACGCTTCAACTTTTGGCGCCTCATCGCCCTCTGGAAAAATCGCGCATGGCTCCCCCATCAATCGAACCCACCCCTCCAACCCATTGTCGGTCCGATGCTCACAGACGAGCACAGACGGCCCTCGCAGAGGGACTCCGACAACTCGCTGACTTGGGGGCCCCGCGTGAGCGCCAAGCCAGCATCCTGCTCATCTGGCTGGTAGGCCGCATGCAGGGCTCTCATGACCTGGCCACTGCCTCAAGACTCTGGTCGGCCATGGAACAAACAGGCTCGGCATCCTTCCTTGGCGTTCACCTCCGCTTCAACGCGGATGGCCCGGCTCCCCCCATTTCAGTGGAACCATGACATGAGGCGCAGGAGGCGCCTGCAACTTCGTCCGCGCAAATGCTACTCAATGCATGAAGCTTTCCGCCCTCGGAGTCGCTGACCGTTAGTGCTGGCCCCCGTGCCGACCGACATACCAGGTCACCGCGTCTCGAACTTTTTCCTTTCGGCCCAAAGGAAGCCCAGTACCATGCCACTTGCGCCCCGCAGTCGGCTTCTGTCCTCCCCATCATCCATCCCTGTCACCCTCAAGCTCGCCCTGCGAACGGGTGTTCGGAGCGACGACATCATCCCGCTGCTTTTGTTGGCGGAGCATTCCCCCTCGCGACTTCAGGTCAAGCTCTTCGAGGGGATGCGCCCGATTGACTGGGGAATCCTGGGGACAATCATTGCCGCTGCTATACTCTTCGCAGCAACGCTTGCGCTGCCTTCACCGCTCCTCCTTGTCCTGGCCTCGGGAGGATTGATTCTCGCAACGGTCGGCGCGTTCCTCTATGCCTATACTTTCAGGCTTCGCAACATCCTCACACGTCGCGCCCGGGAATTTGTACGCCAGAGCGCGACAGCCCCCGAAGCTCCAGGCATTGACACACATAACATATTGAAACGCACCGGCTAAAATCCATCTCCCGGCACAACAAGCCACGCATGCAGAAGCGGCAGCCACCCGGCCAGCGCACAGTGATTCTTGCAGCCCACCACTGTGTCACGCGGCTGTCGCTCGAAGCGGTTGCTGCCCCCGGGGAGCTCCGGAGCGCGCAAGGCAACGGTTCGGCTCGGGAGCACTCGCTCCCTCTTTCACTGACAGGTGTCGCCGGGGTCCGCATACTGGCAGCGCGCGGACGCCGGATACTTGTATGCATGGCAGGGCGAAGGCCGTGGCTCCATGCGACTCTGCACGAGCGGTCGCACGGGGCGTCCGCCACACCCCACCCAGTAGCCCAGACTCGTGTCCGTCCCGTAGGCGACCGCGCGCGCCGCCGTGTCGCCGGTGAAGGCATACACCGCGAGCGCGTGCACCCGGCGCCACACGGCCTCGCGGTCATGGGCATTGAGAACATTCTCCGGGTTGCCCGTGAGCGCCGCGCGGGTCATGGGCACGGTGTGCGTGGCGTTGAGTCCGCAGCCGCAGGAGTCACTCACCACGTTGAGCCACGCGCGCTCCATGCCCGCAGGCAGCCTTTCCCAGAGGTCCACGGCGATGGCGTGGTCATTCACGTCGTCATCCGCATACACCTGGATGAGGGTCCGGACGTCGGCGGGGAGCGTCTGGTAGTCGTGGCCCCACGTGTACCAAGGCGCCATCGAAAAGATGAACCGCCCCTGGCCTCCCCAGCCCTGCTCCACGAAGCCTCGTCGAGCCATCTCCGGCGTCGCGCCGCCACCATAGCTGTGACCGAAGAACCCCACGCGAGTGAGGTCGAAGTGACCCTGCTGCTGTGCCACCGCCGCCTGGAAGCCCTGCCACAGACAGTCATAGCGAGCCTCGTTGGGTCGCGGCGTGTCCGGCATGAGCGGATACGGCACGAAGACCACCGCGTAGCCCTGGCTCGCCAGCATCCGGAACATCTCCACGTACAGGTCGGAGTCGGTGGCGCCGAACGCATGCGAGAAGAAGAGCACCGGCACCGGGTCCCGCCCCGTCGGCCGGTAGGTGACCACCTGCCCGCGCGCGACGGGATGCGGGTTCGTCACCGTCTCCTCCGTCACCGCGTACGGACCCGGAGTGCCCCAGTCGCTCACGGACGTGACCAGGGTCCCCGCCTGCGGCTCTTCGCAGGGCGCGGGGAGCGGAAGCGGGGAGCAGAGGCTCTCGGCGGCGCCGCCATCGGCAGACCCGCCCACGTCCGCGCCAGCATCAAGGGGACTGTCCACCTCCGTGCCGCTGTCGCGCTCCGTGTCGAGCGTCGTTCCCGAGTCGGGCGGCTCGCTGTCGGGTGAGTCCGACGCCGAGGAGTCACAGGCCGTGACGAGGCACACACACAACAAACCGAGCAGACCGAGGCGGGACATAAAGAAGGCTCCGAGGTGTTTCTGCCTTCAACCCGCGCCCCCTCGGATGGTTGCGGGACAGATTGGCGGGACATGAGCACCCGTGGAGCCCCCGACGCCACATCGACGATCCGGGCTGTCGAGAGCCGTCCTCATCAACGGGTCCACGCGCTGCGACTGCCCAGCAGGGGTCGAGTGTCAAGGCTCGGCCAATCAGGTCGCTGTTCGGTTCGGCCAATCAGGTCCGGACGTGAAGCGCCCAGGAATCGCGACGGAGTGGACCGCGCGGGTTCGGCCAAACCGGTCCGGCAGGGGCTCCGCT